>JBFMHD010000099.1:0-9755 GCA_040752395.1 Candidatus Hydrogenedentota bacterium | reverse complement strand
GGCTCCAGCCGGCTGTAGTCCGTAGCCTGTAGCCTGTAGCCCGTCCTGATACCTCTCACTTCTTCCGTTATCTTGCTTCTTGCTTCTACTTGATATCATTAGAGTTACAATGTTTTTCAGAGGAGGACCAAAAATGTTTAAACTAACTCTTGCAGGCAAAATAGCTCTTCTTGTGGCTATTTTTATCATAATAACAGTAAGCATAGGTACGAATATATTTCTTTATCGATTAGATCAGATCACAGAAGATGATATCATACGAAAAGTAAATGTTATAACCAATACTTTAATGCCGAGCCTTTCTGAGAATATATTAAAGAATGAGCTTTCTACTATAGAGACTGTTATAGAACTATTAGTTGCATCTGATAAAGACATCGCATTAATAATTGTCAAAGATGACGAAAACAAAACGCTTGCTGAAAAAAGGGGTGTACTTGGTAAATATAAAAAATTTGCATCTCGTATCATTATACCAGGAACAGATGTTGAATTAGGCTTCGTTGAGATATTTTATAACAGAGATAGTTTTTTACAAAAAAGGGACGAGATAAAAAAGGAGATGGTTAAATTTGCGGTTATTCTTGTATTGTTTTCTATTATTATTTCAAGTCTTTTATCAACAAGGTTAACAAAACAGCTTGAAAAACTAACAGCTGCGAGCATTAAAGTAAGAGAGGGTGATTTAAATCAGAGTGTCACGCCCAGGACCAGGGACGAGATCGGTACACTTGCCCAGGTATTTAATGAAATGGTTTTAGAGATTAAAAAATCTCATGAAAAGTTACAAAAGGCAAATGATGAGCTCTCTGCTATCTATGAGGTGGGTAAAATAATCAGCTCAAGTGATAATATTAATGATGTATTTCAATTATCGCTTGAAGCACTACAGACAGGGTTTGGAGCAAAATCAGGTGCTATATATCAGAAATCCGAAGAAGATTTTCTTAAAAAACTTGGGTTTGAGAAGGAAGACCTTACCCTGCCTGAAAAATTATCACAAAATGAATTATCTGAAAAAGGATTAAAAACCGAGGCTTTATATTTTGACCAATTATCTGATAAAAATATATGTGGTACCTCGTTTAATGGAGACGATGTAATAATACCATTACCTGCCGGAGATAAGATAGGAGGTTTAATAATCTTAAATGATTATGAAAAACTCGAAGATAAAGATTTTCTTTTAAAGCTTTTTACCATTCTTGGTTCGATGCTTGGACCAGCCATCGTTACCGCGAAAACTCTTGAGTTTGAATCCAAAATCAGAAATGAACCATTTAGATTGCTTGTTGAGGTTCTTAAGGATGAGTTTATCAGGGCAAAAGAACTTGATTACCCGTTAACTCTTATAAAATTTGTTGTGCAGTCTGAAATTATATCAGGTGAAGAAATAAGAAAGTTTAGAGAAGAAATATATAATAAATTAACCACTACGAAAAACGTTATAAGTGTATATCCAGGTGAACTTATAGCAGTTCTTCCAGGCAAAGATAAAAAAGAGATTAGAAGAACTCTTTTAACCGTAGAACTTGATAAAACAATAAATAATAATCCAGTAAGAATTAGTTTTGTTAGTTATCCTGAAGAAGCTGAAGATATCTATAAATCTCTTTTAAAATTGAGGGGATAAATGGCTACTATTAAAATTAGTGAACTTAAACCCAATAAAGTTCTTAATAGAGATATATATTATGATGGCGGACCAATATTCTCAAAAGGAGATACTATTACTGAATCACAATTGAATAAACTTAAAGATTGGGGTATTGAGTATGGTGAGATAGATGAAGAGATTAAAGATATTGAAGATTTATATAAAAAAGAGGAAGAAAAAGCTAAACAGATTGCTGAAGTAAAAGAGGTTGCGCTACCAGATGGATCATTTATTGATCCGGATAAAACTACTTATTCTATAAAAAAGTCTATTAAAGGAGCTGATACTCTTGTAAAGTTTGATAAAAATCTTGAAATAATAGGGAATATTGAAGGAGGTTCAAGAGTCGAGGCTTCTGGAAAGATAGTTCTTAAAGGCTATGTACAGGATGCTGTTATAATATGTGGCGAAGAGTTAGTTATTGAGGGAGGCATAAATGGTATGTCAACTACATGGATTGAAGCAGCATCCCTTACATCACCTTATATCAGAGAAGCTGATATAAGAGTTAAAGATAGAGTTAATACAGGTGAGATTAAAAAAAGTAAAGTAGTGGCTAGTGATAGTATTGATTGTACACTCTATAAAGGTACCATAGTAGACTCTACAATTGAGGCGGGCGATAGAGTGGCTGTGAAGTTTTTAGGAAACAAAGAGATGACACCTGTTGAAATCATTATTAAAAATGACAAGATGAAAAAATGGGTGAGCGACTTCTTAGAACTTGAGAGTATTGTAAGAGAAGACTTACCAAAACTTAAACGACTTGAAAAACTTATTATGGTTATCAAAACAATGGGTGAAAAGATAAGGACACTCCCTCAGGACAAAAAAGAACAACTCGCTTTACAGAGTAAACTTTATTTTGAACTGAAAAAGAAAATGGAGGATGCTGAAAATAAAAGAAAAGAACTTGATTTAAAGATTAGAAAACGCAAAGCCAAAGGGTATTGTAATGTTGTGGTATTTAATGAAATTTACCCGGGGGTGAAAATTGAGATTGCTGGTATCTCTCATCTTGTGACAAGTTCTGTAAAACAATGTGGATTTTATCTTAAAGAAGGAAAGATTCTTATGCAGATTAACCCGGATTTAGAGGTAGAATAATTTCATAGGAGATGATATATAGAGGCAAGATAACGGAAAGAAAGAAAAGGTTAAGGTTGAGGTTGAGGTTGAGAAACGGAAAAGAAAGACAACGAAAGAAGCAAGAAGCAAGATAACGGAAAAGATGCAAGAAGTAGATGATATGTTGACTTCAGGCTCCGGGCCCCGAGCTCCAGCCAGCTGTAGTCCGTAGCCTGTAGCCCGAATTATTAGAGTTACAACGTTTTTCAGAGGAGATATACAATGGATGCAGTGATACTTGCAGCCGGCATTGGCAAAAGAATGAAAACCAAATTGCCAAAAGTACTTCATCCTATTGATGATACCCCTATGATTTGTTATCTTTTAAAAACTATCTGCAAAGTAAATCAAATTAATAATATAATTATTGTGGTACCACCAGACTATAAATTAATTTCTGAAACCATCAAACGGTATTTTCCTTCTGATTCTGTAAGGATTCATTTTGCTATTCAGAAAAACCAGCTTGGAACAGGCGATGCATTTATGGCTGCGAGAAACAGTGGGCAAGTTAAAAGCGATGATATTTTTGTTTTTTGCGGTGATATGCCTTTAATTAGTCTTGCTACTATAAAAAAACTACTTGAAATATATGAGAAAACAGAGCAAGATGCTATAATTTTAACAGCTATTTTTGAAAATCCAGCTGGATATGGCAGAATCGTCAAAGATAAAAATAATAGAGTTTTAAAAATAGTTGAACATAGAGATGCTAATAAAAACGAACTTAAAATAAAAGAGGTTAACTCTGGGGTATATATTTTTAAAAAAGAGCCTGTTTTAAATGTTTTAAACCTGCTTAAAAATAAAAACGACCAGAAAGAATATTATCTTACTGATGTTATTTATTATCTTAATAAAAAGAAAAGGATGGTTACAGCCTATACCACGGATGATAGTGCTGAGATTTGCGGGATAAATCAAAGAGAAGAATTGGCTTATGTTGAAAAATTAAGGAACCAGAGAAAAATAAAAATTCTTATGTTAGAAGGCGTATCATTTGAAAATCCAGATACCTGCTATATCTCAGATGAGACGTCCATAGGTATGGATACATACATTGAAACTGGAGTTATTATCAGGGGACGCTCGATTATAGGAAAGAATTGCAGGATTGGTGCATGTTCTGTTTTAAAAGATGTTGTTATTTATGATAACACAAAAATATATCCTTTAACACGGATGTATTAGGATAGAAAACAGGAGACAGAAGACAGAAGACAGATAACTGATGGGATACAAATGAAGAATTATTTTAGCAGTATTTTACTCTTAATAGTATTAGTGACAAATACCCGGGCTAAAGAACCAGGATACTATGAATTACTTCAGTCGGGTAAGAGACTCTATGAAGGAATAATTTCGTTTTATCTTGGTGACTATAATTCTGCTAAAAATTATTTCAACGAGTCGTTAAATTTTTATCCTGATAATATTGAAACTCTTTATTATTTCGGAAAACTTAACCTTTTAATGGGCGATCCAAAAAAGGCTAATGAATGCTGGCAGAAGATACAGGACAAAGGTTATGGTGATACTTATCCTGTTGGATGGAAGATTAAACGCTCGAAAAACTGGGAAAACATAAAGATTGGTACAACTGATGATATTTTTTCTACTGATAAATATACTTTAATAAAAGAGATTTACGGAAAAGATATAGGCACAGGATTTTTTTCGTTACCAGTCGCACTTTATTATAACCCCTCAGATAATTATTTATATCTCTCATCATATGCTACTGATGAAATAGTAATATTAAATCAGAACGGTGAGAGAATAAAAGAGTTTAAATTTAAAAGAGGGAGTAAACCCAAAGGGTTTTTCTTTGAAAAAGATAAAATAACCGTTGGTTTATTTAATATTAATAAGGTAAGGATTATAAATTATAATGGAAAAACAATTAAAGAGATAGGTGGGCTTGGAAAGTTAAAAGGTGAATTATCAGGACCATCATTTATTACAAAGGATGTATTTGAAAATATTTATATAACAGAAAGCGGGAATCATCGTATCTCTATTTTTGATAAAAGCTACAACTGCATAAGTATGATTGGTGGTTATGGTATAGAACCTGGTCTCTTTATTAATCCTTGTGATTTATTATTCGATAGGGACGGATTTCTTTATGTGATTGATAAGAATAATAACAGGATAGAGAAGTTCGATATAAATGGATTGATACTGCAGGAATTTAAAAATCCTCAATTTTTTGAACCCCAGGGATTCTCTTCAATTAAAGATGATTTATTTTTTATTGTAACAAAAAACGGTAATGTATTTAAAATGAAAAATGGGAATCTTTTAAACGAAACTTTAATTCTTGATAATATTAATTCTGATACGATTGTATCTATTTCTGATATTGAGATTGATAATAAAGATTATCTCTATTTATCTGACCTTGAAAAAAGCAGAATAAGAATTTATCGACCCTCTCTTATTAAAGACGAAAGGATTTTTCTTGATATAAAGAAAATAGATGTTTCTCATTATGAAAAAGAACATCTACTCGGCATTTACTTTACTGTTACTGATGACAGAGGATTTCATTATCCAAACCTTAATAAAAATAATTTTGCAGTATATGAAAATAATAACAGAGTTTATCCAATCGATGTCTCAAAAATAAGAAGTGATAAAACTTCGTCAGTACACATAGTGATTTCTAAACTCAAAGAGAATGAAAAAAAATTAGTAGAAGTTTTAGAAAAGGAGTTAGATTTTATAGGTATTAAAAATAAGTATTATTTTATTATTGATAGTAAGAAGAACAAAACCATAACTGATATGGGTAGCATCTATTATAAAAATCTTGAATCAGCTCTGGATAAAGCTTTATGGAATGCTTATCTTGATAAGAACTTAAGAAATGTAATACTTATAACAGCTGAAGATTTAAAAGAAGATTCTTGCAGAAAAATTATATACCTTGCAAAAGGACTGCATCTACCTATAAGCATTGTAAGTGATAAAATTTTAAGTAATGCCAGATATATATCTCAGTGGACAGGTGGAAATTTTTTTGATATTAATTCACCGTATTTTAAAAATGAGTTTAGAAGATTAAAAGATTATAATTTTCAGGAAGAATATTTAGTGGTTTACAGAACACCTTATAGAAAAGTGCCTTATAAAACTATGTTTGAAGTAAAAGTCATTTTGAATCTTTTCCGCAATGAGCCACCTGACCCCAAGGCACAGCTTATACAGGATAGAGCAGTTTATTTCGTGCCATAAGAGATGATAGGTAGAGGCAAGATAACGAAAGAAGCAAGATAACGGAAAGAAAGATAACGAAAGATGCAAGAAGTAAATGATATGTTGGCTCCGGGCTTCGGGCTCCAGCCGGCTGTAGTCCGTAGCCTGTAGCCTGTCCTGATACTTCCCACTTCTTACTTCTTACTTTTTCAGAGGAGAGGAGGAGAGTCTATGAAAACATTTTATGAATTATTGGAAAAGGAATTACAATTATCCCCTTTCGCAAATACTAAAAGAAAAATAAAAATTATTACGGATAGAAGTTATAGACCTTTACGATATGAATTCGGTTTACATATGTTTAAAGGCTGGGATAAAGAAGTTGAAGAAAAAGACAAAAGGTTTTTATTTAGCATTGAGCTCGTGAATCTTTCATTTTATCTTATAAAATTAGTCCTGCGTAGAGAAATGGATAAAGATGATAAAGCTATACATCTTCTTATTGCTGATGGTTTGTTGACACTTGCTTATAAAGAAGCTGGTGACTACCTTTCATTTGTTACAGATAATGTTGATAGTATGTTACGTGGCAGAGGATTGATGATTGATTTAGCTGCGCATAAACGAAAATTCGTGCTACTTGAAGAAATAATAGAACTTGTTAACAATTCTTCATTTAAAACCATTGCAAGATATATTGCAAAAAGTTTGTATCCAGAAACTGATTTTATTAGTATCGCTACAGGACTTGGAAGTATGGTTGGTTTATATCTTTATTTACAAACAGAGCTCTCTGATGATAAAAAGAAAATATTCACAGGTATGCCACTTTGTGTAAATCTGAAAGACATCCTTGAACTGAAATTTATTGAAGAACTATCTATAGATATATTAAATGCTATTGAGGAATATAGAATTATACTTAAACTCAAACCCGAAACATTTAAGTTTTTTCTTTGATTTCATAGGTCGCCACAATCTCTTGTGTCTATTATTCAAATTTTCTTTTTTATTTCCTATTTCTCATTTCTTACTTCTTTTAGCGATCCCCAGACTCAATGCTTTTAATTGGATTGAACAGGGTAGCAAGGACGAGAAGGTATCGATTATATTTTTTCTAAAGACTGACTGATATCATCAAGTATATCGTCGCTATTTTCAATTCCGACAGAGATACGCAACATTTCAGGAACTATACCGTTTGCACGCCGGATCTCCTCTGGAAAATTTATATATTGTGATGACCATGGATGGATAACCAGTGTTTTACAGTCACCTAAATTCGCAAGGTGATACACAAGTTTTAGGTTCTTGATAAAATCAGAACACGCTTTTTCGTTTTGAAGACCTATTGACATAAGGCCGCCAAAACCCCTGCCTTTAAACTGTGTTTTTGCTATTTGATAAAACGGATTTGAAGCAAGCCCGGGATATTTTATCCATTTTACTTTCGGGTGTTTCTCAAGATATTCCGCGATCTTCATAGCATTACTCATATGTCGTTCCATCCGGAGCGCGAGTGTGTCAAGCCCGATCAAAGTCAGATATGACTGAAAAGGAGATTGTGTGGTTCCGAAATTGATGTGTATCTCGCGCCAGAGCTTGTCAATAAAAGCGAGCTGGCCTTTGCGCTCTTTGAATGGATTGAAATCAGGATATTTATCCGATGGCCAGCTGAATTTTGCAGAATCAATGACCACACCGCCAGTCGCGGATCCATGACCATTTAAATATTTTGTTGTTGAATGAACAACTATATCAGCACCAGCTTCAATGGCCCTGAAGAGATACGGTGTTGCAAGTGTATTATCAACAATCAGCGGTGCGTTGTTTATATGAGCCAAATTTGCAAGCTCTTTTATGTTAGGCACGTCCATTTTTGGATTACCTATGGTTTCAACAAATAAGAGCTTGATTTTCGGATTTACTACAGATTTCCATGCCTCGATATCACTACTTTCAACAAACACAACGTTGATACCAAGTTTCCGCAAAACATTATTAAACAGAAGAAATGTAGTCATAAATAATGAATTCCCTGAAACTATGGTATCACCGCTTCGACAGATAGCAAGCACCGCATTATTGATTGCTGACATGCCAGAGCTGGTGACCACTGCGTCGGCACCGCCTTCAAGAAGCGTTAACCGCTTCTCAAGCACCTGATTTGTCGGGTTACGGAGTCGCTGGTAAATAAACCCCGGTTTCTTGCCGGAAAACACCTCTTTTAATTCTTCTGCGGTCTCAAATTTATGCGAAACACTTTGATAAATTGGGACAAGTGTTGTGTTTTCCCATAACGAAGGTGTCTGACCACAATGAATGACCTGCGTCTCAAACTTCCATTTATTATTGTCCATAAAGCATAACCTCTAATCCGTGCAATATAAAACATTATAATAAAATCATTTATAAAGTCAATTGAATGTTTAAGGTAGATACAAAGTAACGGCCTGACCACAATTTGTTGACATATAAGTTGACTTAGGTTCTCTAAGGGGGTACACAAAGGATGAAAAAGATAGGAGTTAGGAGTTAGAAGTTAGGAGTTCGTAATAATAGATACGAGCTCCGAACTCCGAACTCCGAACTTTTTCGAAGGAGTCAACATGAGCGCGGGTTGCGCTCTACACTATTGGGTTTTTGGGTTTTTGGGGTTCTTGGGTTATTGCGTTCTTGCGTTTTTGCGCTCTACACAAAGCATGAAAAACCAGATGTTTGTTTATCTTGCTTCTTGCTTCTATTTGATATTATTAGAGTTACAACGTTTTTCAGAGGAGAGTGTATATTTTAAAAGAAGATAATCAAAACAATAAAGCCACTGAATATAAGTGAAACACTGAATACCCGATGGAGTATAGTTACGTAATATAGCGGTATAAAATTAGAGATAGACGACCACAAGAATGGATAAAAAAAGCAGCCGATACCCCAATCAAGAGTAAAAATTAAATATATCCATTTCAGCCAGGATTTAGGTGAAAAAACAAAAAATGCAAGATATATAAATAACGAGACAAACCCAACTCTTGTAAACATTTTATAATATTCCTGAAGGAACTCAATATATGCTGTTACTTTTTTTAAATGTTCGAAACTGCATACAAAAACAGTTCTGTCTTTTTCTAAATTATAATACAATAGATTTTGGGGCATTATTTTTTTCCCACAATAAAAACACCTGTTCATTTGAGACTCATATATAAAATTTTTACCCCTTTTGTCAAAAAAAATTAAGCAGGTCTCTTTTAAACCCTGCTTATCGCATCTAAAGATGCTCACTACATTTTCTATTTTTTGTAATTTCAATATAATCAATATAATGTAAAGAGGGTCACAAGACCCGTCTTTAAAAAATGAGGTTTTTCAAGAAATCTCTTAACAAATTCTTGACAAATATCTGAAAAATAAGATATATTGAAATATATAAAGATGATTTTAAGGTGGTCAAAATTATGAAAGACGAAATAATAACTGCTTTTAAAACAATGTTTTTGCCAGAACTCGAAAAAATACAAATAGAGATATCCACTGTTAAGGGTGAGATAACAGGTATAAAGGCTGGGATAACAGGTATACATAAAACTATGGGTGAGATGTCTCTAAGAATTTCTGATATTAATACTCATATAATGCGCTTAGATAATCGAATCGATGAAACAAATAATCGAATCGATGAAACAAATCAACGGCTTAATACTTTATATGAAGTAATTGTCCGACGTGAGGAACATGAAAAGATCGCAATGGAAGTTATAAAGCTCAGGCA
>JBFMHD010000098.1:0-9815 GCA_040752395.1 Candidatus Hydrogenedentota bacterium | reverse complement strand
TGTGACTCACGACTCTTTTTATATCATCTTTAGTTTTTCATCCTTTGTGTAGAGCGCAAAAACCCAAAAACGCAAGAACCCAAGAACCCAAGAACCCAAGAACCCAATAGTGTAGAGCGCAAAGTGCGCTCATTACGACTCCTTCGAAAAAGTCAGATCCACTATCTCCTATCATTTAGATGGTAATTCAGCTTCATCGATAAGCATAATCGGTATCCCTTCTCTTATCGGATACCTTCTGCCGCATTCACCTTTGCAGATAAGTTTCTGATTGGGTTTGTCATATTCTATATCGCCTTTACACGCCGGGCACGCAAGTATAGCCAGTAATTCATCGTCTATCATATCTCTTTCTTCAGTCATAAATAATCTCCTCTGAAAAGTCTCTAGTCTCCGGTCATTAAGTCGTCAGTCTTATCCTGACTCACGACTCTCGACTCCGGACCCCTAACCCCTAAGCGCCGCCCCTAATATACCCCATCCCCTATGACCCATCCCCTAATATCCTTTGTGTCTTCTCCTCCTGTCTTCTGTCTTCTGTCTCCTATCTTTGCTTTATATATATTATACTCAAAAATTAAATTTGATGCAACTATTTTTTTGTTGACATTTTTATAAATATTTTTAAACTAATTTGTAATAAGGTTGATAGCTATGGAAAAAGAAGATTTTAGATTTATGATCCAGAAGCGGCTCGAAACAATTAAAAAGAATAAAAAGATTTATGATAAACGAATGATTGAGATATTGCAGAACGATATTATTAAAGATCAGGAAGTGATTCTTGGATATTTCCCTCTGCCTGACGAACCAGACCTGCGTGATTTGTACGATCTCCTGATAAAAAAGAAAAAAATTCTGTGCGCACCGGTTTACACCGGCGAACCTTCACAAATAGAAGTCCGGCGATTTAATTCTTCTTTGGGTTTCAAGAAATGGAAAGGTAAATATATGAATCCTACTGGTAAAAAAATAGACTTAAAAAATGTTGAATTAGCTTTTGTCCCTGGACTTGCGTTTGATAGACATGGGTACAGAATAGGCCGCGGAGGCGGATATTTTGATAGACTGCTTGCAAAAAATAAAAAGATGTATAAAGTTGGTCTATGTTATAATCTCCAGATATTTGATAGTTTTAAAGATATAGTTTACCCACACGATGTTAAAATGGACCGTATCCTTATCGAAACCGGCTTTGTAAAATAGATCTTTTTTGTATTTTTTCCCGACTTGTCCAAATTAGTGCGACACGGCTAATTTTTTCATATATTCTAAGGTGTTACCTTATACTGCTCCACTGGACACATTACATATTGAAATCGAATTCCTGGACAGTCTGCCTGCTATTCGTTTTCTATATCGGGACGTTCCAGTGACATTTTTCGCAATATATCGCTTGCTGTCTGCTTGTCCATTTTTGTTAAAATAGTTACAACTATATCTTTGTTCATTCTTCTAAATATATCAATAACAAGGAGCTGGTCAATCCTGCTTAAGAGTTCAGCTGCATCCTCTGGTTTCATAGCGGAGTAATATTCAACCTGTTCTTTAAGCCGAGCCTCCATAGATTCATATCGTTCTTTACGACTCCTTAATGCCTCTTCCTGCGATTTCAGGTTATCCTCTCGTGATTTAAGTTCTACCTTCTTTTTAAGCAGTTCTTCCTCATCAGCTTTTATCTTCTCTTCTCTTTTTCTTAAATCATCTTCTTTTATTTTTAGAGAGTTTTCCCAGGAGAGGAGTTCATCTTTTAATACTTCAGCTGTCATCTTCACTGGCGCTTTGAAATATTTACTGATATATGGTATCTTCACCATAACAGAATAAAACCTTTCTTTAATGTGTATTATTTCACTTTTTTCAAGGACATAAATAGTTACACCGAGCATAATAAAAAATATTAATAATAAAATTATTATTTTAAAAACTGTTTTAGCTCTTTCTTGCATAAAACCACTCCTCTTCTACCTTCTGTCTCCTGTCTTCTTGGGTATATTATAAAACTTTTCTAAGTATATTAGAAACATACTGTTGCACCTGATATACGTTAGGTACACCCTCTCCTTTTTTTACTTTTGAAGGGCCATAATTATAAGCTGATAGAGCCTCCTCGAGACTATTGTCGTACATTTTGAGGAGCGAGCTGAAAAATCGGGTGCCTGCCTCGATGTTTTCTTCAGGGTCAAATGGGTCTTTGACTCCTAACTCTCTTATCGTGATATCCATCAACTGCATAAGTCCCTTAGCGCCTCTATGGCTCACAGCATATCTGTTCCAGTTCGACTCAACTTCTATAATCGCTTTGATTAGATTTGGGTCAACATTGTATTTTTTAGAGACCTCATCTATTTTCTTCTCAAGACATTTTTTATCAGTTTCGTCTATCTTTTTATTAACCTCCTGATTTAATATAGTCTTAAATTTATCCTTATTATTTTTTCTATTATTTATTCTTGATATTTTCTGTTTGAGGTCATTCCATTTATTCTGGATTTCCTGTATCCGTTCAAATATTTCATTTACTCTTGAGTTATCCATTTTTTTCTCCAGACATTGCGATGGTTCGTGCTGTGGTCAGGTCATCGTTTACTTTCTCATCCTGTTTCCAGAACTCAATCCAGTATTCTTTCTCTTGATTTTCTTTCAATCTTTCCATCATCCTTCTTTCTTTTGATGCTTCAACTAATTCTAATCTTTTTTCTTCAACTACTTCTTCCTGTTTTTTTATTTTTTTTCTCAAAGCAGCCTCTTCTTTATAAAGTTTAGTTAAATAAGCCCTGTATCTTATGAGTTCTTCTATTATTACCATACCTTTTTCTTTTTCTCTGAGTTCTTTAAGTTTTGTTTCAGATTCTTCTAAATTTCTTTTTAATTCATTATACAATAAAAAAAGTTTTTTTTGTTCTTTAGCTAATTCCTCCATCTTTTCTTTTTCTTTATGTTTACGTAACCCAAGGATTCTCTCAAACCTGAACTTAAAGACCATAAGACCTTCGCAACTGAAGACTGAGGGGATACCTCGCAGAAACTAAAATAATTTTAAGAGTTTTTCTTTTGAGCCGATATAATCCTCTTTTTCGTAGATACCCTGTTTCAGATAATTTATAATATCGTTTCTTTTGTTAATTGATTCGTCTATCAGGGTGTTAGACCCCTTTACATAAGCGCCGATATTAATCAGGTCTTCTGCATCCTGATACACAGATACCAGTTCTTTTAGTTTCAAAGCTTTATTGAACTGGTATTCATCAACTATCTCAACCATAATTCTGCTTATAGAGCCAAGAACATCTATTGCAGGATATTGACCGCGTTCAGCGAGTTTTCTTACAAGTATAACATGTCCATCAAGGATACCCCTTACATTATCACATATAGGTTCGGTAAAATCGTCGCCGTCGACGAGCACAGTATAGATACCTGTTATAGAACCTCTATCGCTATTACCTGATCTTTCAAGGAGTCGTGGCAGGATCTCAAATACTGATGGTGTGAAACCCCTTTGAGCAGGCGGTTCTCCGATAGCCAGGCCGACCTCTCTTTGAGCTCTTGCAAATCTTGTCACTGAATCAAATAGTAGTAGAACGTTCTTACCTATATCTCTGAAATACTCAGCGATGGCAGTAGCAACGAACGCACCCCTCAGTCTGCAGAGTGGTGGTGAGTCACTCGTTGCAACAACGACCACAGATTTTTTTAAACCGTCCTCCTGTAAATCTTTTTCAAGGAAATCTCTTACCTCACGGCCACGCTCACCAATGAGTCCAATAACATTTATATCAGCCTCTGTAAATCTTGCTATCATACCAAGTAGCGTACTTTTACCCACACCGCTGCCGGAAAATATCCCCATTCTCTGGCCACGACCGACTGTAAATAAACCGTCTATAGCTCGTACCCCGAGTGATAAAATCTCTTTAACCCTGCGTCGTTTCAAAGGATGAGGTGGGTTTCTATATATAGAATATCTTTCTTTACAGGGTAGAGCGCCTTTACCATCCATCGGGTCGCCGATACCATTTAAGACTCTACCGAGGAGTTCAGGTCCAACAGGGATTGATAAAGTATGGTCTGTTCCGATAACCTCGCAACCTGGTGCGATACCTTCCATCTCTCCTATCGGCATTAATAGCACTCTATTTTCTTTAAAACCCACAACCTCAGCTTTTAATGCTTGTATTTTATTTTTTCTTTTTATAAGTACTACTTCTCCGACCGGCACTCGGGGTCCCGATGCCTCGATAACCAGTCCTATAATTTTAGTTACAGCGCCAGTGAATCTTATATGTTCTATTTCAGGTATCATTGAGAGATAAGTATCAGTTAGTGGGCAGGCCATTATTTTTATCCTCAGGGAATAATTGTTTCTCAACATTATCCAGATAATCCAGGTCAAGTCCTATTTCATCAAGTCTTTCTGTAATTTCCAGGACCTCGGATTCAACCCTTGAATCTATACTTCCAAAGTCGGTTTCTAAAATGCAGTCACCCAATTCAAGAGAAGGGTCTTCTTTAAAAACGAGGTGGTCGAGTCCGCGTATTTCTTTATAGAAATGTTCTCTATGTCCTTCGAGTTCGGGTATTGAATCAGGGTGGATCCTGACAACTATCTTTTCTTTTTCTTGTAATTTTTTCAGAGCATATTCCACGCGAGGGGTTATAACTTCAGGAGAGAGAGAGATTTCTTTATGTAGGATCTTGTTACATATCAATCTTATAACATTGAGCAGGTCACCTCGAGCGGTATCAATAATGTAGTGTTTGATTGCGAGGCTTTTTTCAAGTACCTTATCAGCCTGTTTGAGGAGTGAGAGCGCTTCCTTACTGATTTTTTCAAACCCCTGTTTATATCCTGAATCATATCCCTGTTTTTGAAATTCCTCAATTATTCTTTGTTTTTCACTATTAGCTTCGGTTATGATTTTTTGTTTTTCATTTTGAGCGAGTTCTAAAATTTCTTTTTCTTTTCTTTCAGCCTCAACGATTTTATTATTACAATCGGCCTCAATTTTTTTCAATATTTCGTCGGCTTTATTCTCAGCTCTACCGATGATTTCAGCAGCTTCTTTCTGCAGTGCTTCGAGCTGGGATTGTGCTTCTTTTATTTCTTCGGACTCTTTAAGTAAAATTTCTCTTAATACTTTTTTTTTCTCTTCTTCTTCGTAGAGTATTTCGGTTCGCAGTTTTGGTCTTTTAAGGACGACGACATTATCGTCAATTTTTATATTTGGATTTTTAAAAATATTTTCAGACAATCAACTCCTCCTCACCACCGCGTGCAATAATAATTTCGCCGGATTCTTCAAGTTTTCTTATAACATTAACTATTCTCTGCTGAGCCTCTTCAACGTCACGTAATCTAACAGGTCCCATAAACTCCATCTCTTCTCTAAGCATTGTTCCTGCTCTTTTAGACATATTGTTAAAAATTTTAGTCTGGACAGTTTCATCGACGCCTTTTAGAGCGAGCGCAAGGTCTTTTGTATCCACTTCTCTTAACACCTGTTGTACAGCTCTATCATCAAGTATTTTTATATCTTCAAATACGAACATCCTCTTTTTTATTTCTTCAGCGAGTTCTGGGTCTTCATCTTCAAGCGTTTCTATGATGGATTTTTCAGTTGAGCGGTCCACGAGATTGAGTATCTCAACTATAGCATCAACACCGCCTGCTGTGGTGAACTCTTCGCTTACAAGTGACGAGAGTTTTCTCTCAAGAACCCGCTCAACCTCGCGTAATACATCAGGTGAGGTTCTGTCCATCTTTGCGATCCTTCTTGTGACATCAGCCTGTATCTTCTCATCAAGCGAAGCAAGTATCTTTGATGACATATCAGGTTCAAGATAAGATAAAATTAATGCTATTGTCTGTGGATGTTCACCCTGAATAAAGTTTAGAAGATGTTGCGGGTCAGCACCTTTCATAAAATCAAAGGGTCGAACCTGTAAAGATGAGGTAAGTTTGTTTATTACTTCAACAGCACGTTCACTGCCAAGCGCTTTTTCAAGAATGGTTCTGGCATAATCTATGCCACCCTGCGCAATGAACTCCTGACCCAGCATCATATCCTGAAACTCTAATAGCACAGCATCTTTTTCTTCAGGAGTAACACGCTCTAATTTAGCTATCTCCATTGTTAACTCTTCTATCTCCTCGTCTCTTAAATGTTTCATAACCTCACTTGAGGCATCCTGACCCATTGAGACGAGAAAGACAGCTGCTTTCTGTTTGCCAGTGAGTTTGCGTAATACATCAGTTGATACTTTTCTTACAGGCATTTTAATATCCCCCCCTGAAAAACATTGTGACTCTAATAATAGCAAGTAGAAGCAAGAAGCAAGAAGTCTGACTCCTGACTCCTAACTTCTAATTTTTAACTTTTTAATCTTTATTATATCATATTTTTTAGAAAATTGCAAATATAAAAATTATCATTATCATTCAATCGCTGGTCGTTCCATATCAGCCTGTAACCAGGTTCTAATAAGGTTTGCAACCATTTCAGGTTTCTGTTTAGCCATTGCTTCAGCCCGTTTTACTAATTCGAGTCGTTCCTGTTCCTCAAGGGTTAATTCTGGTGGTCCTTGCTCAGCGATAGCTTTCTGTCTTTCGAGTTCTCGGAGTCTTGCGAGTTCTTCTTCTCGGATCCTTCTTCTTCGGCCGAGTTCACGGAATACCATAGTTGTGATAAATAGAAATACTGTAATAATAAACGCCCAGATAATGGATTGTTTTATTATTAAGTGTTTTTTAAGTTCTGATTCTTCTATTTCGAACTGTTTTGATCTATCAAATGGTATACATTTAACATAAACCACATCTCCCCTTGATTCATCCGCGCCGATGGCTCCCATAACTATCTCTTTAATATCTTTCAGGAATTCATCACTTCGTGGGAGGTATTTTCTCTCGATTTTATTATCTTTAGTAACAGTTTTTTTCCAGTCGCCATCTATAATAACGCTTGCTGTTATTCTTCTGAAATCCGCAGCTTTTTCCATTATTTCTTTGAACACACTTGGGTCCATAAAATTGTCTCGTTTTTCATGACTTTCGTAAACCACCTCGCCTTTTTCATTTACGAATTTATAAACTGGTTCATTGGGTTTAAGTCCGGGTTCACCCTCAGGCCGAACTCCTTCACCTCTGAGTTTCTCATTTTTCTCCAGACTGGAAACCTTCAGCTGGATTGGTTGACCGCCGAATTTTGGCTGCATCCACTGGGGTAAATCCTTGATCTCACTTTCTTTTGAAATCTTATCCCAGAGCATCTCAACTTTTACCATTACTTCTACTTTATCACGTGATAAAGCTTTTCCGAGATGGTCCTCTATCTCACGTTTCAGTCTATTTGCTTCTCTGTTCTGTATTTGAAGCCGGAGCGGTACTTTTGAGACTGCGATGGCTTCTTCTTCGTCATCGGTACGTGGTATCAACTCAACTGATTCCTGGTCAAATACAGCTACATCCTCTGGATTGAGACCTGCTATTGAAGCAGAGATAAGTCTTTTAATGCCTGAGATTTGTTTGGAACTTAATTTAAAATCCGCCGGGTCGAGAAAAAGCGTTACACTTGCGGTAAGTCGCTGTTGTTTATCTGTATAGATACTTTCTTCAACCAGTGGTATTTCCACATTAGCATCTTTAACATGCGGGAATTTTCGTAAGACACGCTCCAGTTCACCTGTGATACCACGTATAAGGTTTATTCTTCTTTCATAATCTGTCTGACCAAACTTAATTTTATCGAATATTTCAAGCCCCACAATATTAGCCCCGGGAACTAAATCCTGTGAAGCAAGGTCTGCTAATGCGTCCTTGGTCTGATCTCGTAGAACTAATATGCTTTTATTATCATCACCTATGTCAACTTTGTAACCCTCTTTCTGTAGAAAATCTCTTACTTTAGCAACATCCTTTAAATCAAGCTCTTTTAAAATAGTTACCATCTGGGGTTTTGAATATATGTATATCGCGATACACAATGTTATAACTATGACAGAGAGAAGAAATATGAATATTATTTTTTGAGGTAATTTCATAGTCTGCCAGGACTTTAAAAACTGGTCTTTAACTTTTAATAAAAATTCACGCATAATGTTTCCCCTCCAAAGAGACTTCTTTATCTTAGCTGGATAAGTTTATCATAAGCCGAGAGCAGAAAACTTCTTATAGCAATGGCTAAATCGAGCGCTATTTTAGCTTTTTGTTCTGCTATCATCACATCGTGCAGATTTTGAACCTCGCCTGCTTGTAGCTTTATCTCCATCTCCTCTTCGTGCTTAATCAATTTATCCACTTCGTTTATTTTTTCTTTAAATATATCCTGAAACGATTCAATCAGACTATCTGTATTTGTTGTATCATTTTTCTGTTTTGCTTTTGTAGCCTGAAATATAGTATTTGTCTTATCGTCGGCTATTATTTTAAGCACATCACCTGTTGTAGCCATTTAATCACCCCTCCGAAAAACTTTGAAGTTCGGAGTTCGGAGTTCGTAGCTATTATTACAAACTCCTAACTCCTATATTTTTCATCCTTTGTGTAGAACGCAATAACCCAATAACCCAAGAACCCAATAACACAAGAACCCAATAACACAATAGTGTAGAGCGCAACCCGCGCTCATGTTGACTCCTCTGAAAAACGTGAAGCTTCTTAAGTTCGGTTATCAGTGAACCGAATATCTTGCCTCTTTATATTATCTACCAATATCCAGTGCTCGCTGGTCCATTGTTTTTGCTGCTCTTAATGCCTGGGCATTGGCTTCATAAGCCCTTGTGGCATCTATCATATTAACCATCTCTTCAATTATATTTATATTGGGCATTAAGACATAACCATCTTTATCCGCGTCCGGGTGAGTTGGGTCATAAATCTTTCTAAATGGTGTGATTCTGTCATCTTCTATTCCGAGAATCCTCACGCCTTCACCGGAATTTTTAATACCAAGTCTGTATCTCGGGTCACCGGGGGGCAAGAACCATCTGAATTGTATCTCCTCACCGATGGGCTGGAATATCACTCTTTTTCTTATATATGGTTTACCATCAAGCCCGCGGCTGGTCTCAGCATTAGCGATGTTATTAGCTATTACATCGAGTCTTGTTCTTTGAGCAGTAAGCCCGGAGCCGCTTATCTGATACGAATTATATATTGACATTATCTAGCACCTCCACCTGCTCTGTTAATTACATCTGAGATTTCTCTAAACTTATTTCTTAGAATCTGCGCGATTGTCGTATACTGCATAGTATTTTTAGCAAGTTCAGTTGCTTCAAAATCAGGATCAACATTGTTATTATCATTGCGGTAATCGGTCTCCATTTCTCTAACTATATAGGGTTTGACATCTATGGGGATTATTTTTTTTCTATCTTCAAAATCAAAGTGCAGAGGATTAGTTTTACGTGCATCTAATTTGCCTGGCTTTTTTGGTTGTAAAGCGATGGCAAGATGTGATTCAAAAGTTACGCCACTTCGTTTGAAATTCGGGGTGTCTATATTTGCTATGTTGTTCGCTAAAACCTTATGTCTTAAGGCACAAGCGTCTAAAGACCGTTGAGCGATTGCAAAATATTGATTAGTGGGAATATACATTGCTACGACCCTCCCTGTGAATATTACTGTAAAAATTACATCTATATTCCCTATCGTCAAAATATTATGTAAACTTTAAAAATAATGCAAGTATTTTTTTGATTTTTTTTTATTAAAAAATGAACTTAAATTTTACTTGAAAATTTTGGCTAAATATGAGATTAAAAGATTCAAAATTCAAAATTCAAAATTAGAAGACAGGAGACAGAAAGGA
>JBFMHD010000097.1:0-9828 GCA_040752395.1 Candidatus Hydrogenedentota bacterium | reverse complement strand
GGTTCTTTCGTAATCTTTTCTTTCTTTCTGCTGTTTATCGTCTCTTGCTTCGTGCTTCTTTCGTTATCTTTCTTTCCGTTATCTTGCCTCTTGCCTCTTGCTTCTTGCTTCTAAATTAAGTTCTTCCCTGTTCTCGACCTTAAAATATACTGCGATACCTGAGGCTACAGTTGCAGATTCAAAATTAGGCCATACACTCGTATTCCCACCATAATCTCTGGAATATATCCTGTAATAATAAGTATCACCCATTATAAGATTTGTATGGTAATAATAATTCATATCTGACTCAATCTCTGTAATTTTGATCCACGTACTTGTATCCCACGGCGTTTCTGTATAGTATAGTATATATGAATCAATATCCTCTGATGAGCTTACTTGTGTCCATTGCAGTCTAACAGATGAATTATTATATGGGTTTGCAATAAAATTTGGAGGTGTTAACGGCGTATCCTCCCAATCTACATTAATAATTGTATCGGATTGTGGAACAGTAAATTCACGCATATACGAATTGGATGGCAAACAATCTATTGCAAGTAACGAATTATTGTTCCGTTGATACTGGTTATAAGGATCAAAAACATAATTAGAACCATTCAAAATAAATTTGTATTCGTATTGGCCCGGATCTAAATTCACCTCACCGCGCCAGTATCCGTCCTCATCTTCAGTTAAATCGGTTTTAGTACCCCAATCATTCCATGAACCCTGAACCTGTACCTGGCTCAAACCCGTTGTATCAGGATATATAAACATATATCTAATAGTTTGAGCTACAGGATATTCGTATTGTTTGTCATTTGCTGTATCAACTATAACAAATTTATATTCGATGAATAGATTTGAGGAGAGCACTAATGTTTCACTCCAGTAATTTGTGCTCCCTTCTTGTGATAGCAGTATCTCCTGCCAGGAACCAGTATCCATGCCGAGATAAACCGCTGAATCTATCATCTCACCTACATAAACTCTAAAAGTTATGTTTACTTTTGATACAGGTATGCAACTATCGATATTAGAGGTATCACTTGCTACACCATACGCATCGTATGCTCTGACATAGAAATAATAAACAGTATCATTCATTAAATTATTAACTTTGTAATATGTATTGGTAACTGTTTCAGTATTAGGGTTAGCTTTGACCCACCCTGGCCCAGCAGCCCCTGTACAGTAATAAATATTGTACCATCCACCATAAGCAACATCATAACCATCGTTAAAACTTGGTGTATCCCAGTAAAGAGATGCAGAACCAGAATCAGAGAGTGCGTTAAGATTAAGTGGTGTTCCAGGGGTATCAGCCCAATTACAAAATACATTCATCGTGCCACTTCCATTATCTGTCACGGTTATCTCTCTATTACCTGAGTTTGTAGAAAAATCAGGTTCAAAGAGATAGTTTTGGCCATCGCTATCAGGATCGATTTTGAATTTAAACTGGAACTGGCTTCCAGGAATAAGTTTTAAAACCCTATACCAGTATCCTGTATCCGCAGGATATACATCAGGACCATACATATCAGTATCAGCCCAGGTACCTGTAAAATTACCTGATAGCTTTTTAGGTATGTTTGCCCAGGTATCTGGAAGATTGACAGCATATAAACAAGATGAAGTAAAAAGTAAAAAGTAAAAAGTAAAAAGTATTAAATTATATTTATCTTTCATTACAAACATTACAAACCTCTCTTTTGTTTTTCTTTTAACTTTTAACTTTAATTTCTTATTTCACACACCGCTATCCTTCCCATAATCCGTCTCGCAAATATCAAATTTTGTTCGGTATCAGGTGTTAGATAAACTATGTAATCGTGCTGTCTTACATAATCCCAGTTAAAATGTTCAACTTTGAAAAATACATTAATCGGCTCATAAATAGTAGCAGAATCTTGATTCGAAGTATCACTGCTACAAAGCTGTGTAAACGGCTGATTAGTGCCACCTCGATAAGCATCATACGATACAATCACATACCAGTAGGTATCATTCATCGCCACATTGGTATCATAATATGAATTCAGACTGCCATCAACGGTTGTTAAGAGTGTATATGTTGTTGTGCTTCCTGTAGTATTACGATATATAGCATAAGTTCCACCAGCAATAACATCAACTGCTTTAACTGATTCACCCCAGGTACCCCAGTTAGTGTACGGATCATCCCAGGTAAGTAGTACATTTTGCGTATCTAAAGCATTGGCTTTGAAATTCTGTGGTGCTTTGGGGTGATCTCCAAAGTTGTTAAATATATATAAAGTATCACCAATATTTGTAGGTGTTTTAAGAACTCTGCGTGCATCCTGATTATACCCATCAACGATCACACTGTAATATACAGGGTTATAATACGTATCAACGGTAGTTACTACCGTTGGTTGTGTTCCTGATTGTATAGACCCACCTGTAGGTACTGCGTCATAATAAGTTGTCCAGGTCTGTAGTCCTGGTGGTGCACTAGCTTCTGTTTTAGCGAAAAATATAAAGTTGTAAGTAGCGCCTTTATTAAGTTCTAATATAGCCTGATACGTGCCATCACCAACAGGAGTCATCTCCATCGCACCATTGGTTATCAATGACCTATCTGCATCTTCCCAGACGGCTTTACTCGTTCCTGGATGCACAGCGATATATTTTTTAACCAGAGCCCATGTATCCGAAGCATAAGTGCCGGCAGAAAGAGTACTAAAGAAGCAAGAAGCAGGAAGCAAGAGACAAGATAATAAAACATAATAAATAATTGAATATAGTTTAAACATAAGCTCTATTAATAAATTCATTTAAAAGTCTTCCATTTAAATTTTAACCCGTTCAGCATTTTCCCTATTTCATCATAATTATTAATTAAGTCTTTATATTCTACATTCGTTAGATATTTGCTGTCAAAAGCAAAATCTAACCATACCCTTGTTTCGTCACAAGAACCTATTGCATCTAATAAATGCTTTTTAAATATATTTTCATAATTTCTTTTTGCCCATCCTTCTGCAATATTCGCAGGAATGGATCTTGATGATCTTAAAATTTGAGATGATAATGAATATATCTCTTCTTTTGGAAATTTTTTTGTTATCATCCATATCCTCATAGCTAACTCATATGATTTTTTATATACTTCTAAATCTTTATAACTTTTAATCATTTCGTTTTCTTGCTTCTTGCCTCTAATTCTTAAATATCACATACATCGAATTATTCGGTGTTAATGCGAGTATGTCTGAGTTGATACTCTCGTACTCTATGTCGCCTGAATCCACAGCGCGAACCGTAAAATAATACGTTGTTCCATTCGTTAAACCGGTTACTTGATAATAAGTGTTTGTTATAAGTGATGAATTTATCTTTGTATATCCACCTTGAGTCTCTCTGTAAAGATTATACCCGGCAAAATCTTCATTCGCTGTATTAGCACTCCACATTAACCAGACCGAACCTGAATCCGCTGTTCCACTGAACCCTGTAACTTTTGTAGGTAACTCCTCCCAGTCATCTATATATGTCCTCGACACGTCATCAGGTACAGTTAATTCTCTGTATTTTGAACCGGTACTAAAATCGCCTTCAACGGTTTGTAACGAATTATATGTATATTTATACTGAAGACTATTCCCGACTATAAAATCAGTAGTGTAACTATAAGTAGAATTGGTTCCGGTCACTTTTGTCATATCTTGTCCTGGATTTGAACCTATAAAATCTATATTGTTAGATATTATCTTAACGTTCAACGGACTGACATTACCTACATCAACTCTAAACGTTAATCTTGAAAGCTTAACTGATAATAGACTCGAGGAATCACTCTCATTTAATGCATCATCAAGCGTAGTGACAACATAATAATACTGTTGTCCTGGTGATAACCCCTGGTCAGTAAAATTCGGTGTAAGACTTACAGGTATAATAGCAGTGTTTATTTTATTATCTGAGGTGAGTGTAAAGTAAGTAGCTGTACTACGATAAATATTGTAGCCAGCTAAATCGCCTTCTGTATTATAATCCCACGTAATTTTTACCCTGCCTGTTCCTGCAGGTGCTGCTTCCAGGTTTTGAGGTACTGATGGTGGCGTGGTATCTGTCAAAGTAGTCGGTGAAGATGAAACAGAATCAGAAAAATCACTCGCATATCCGTTTACATCAACCGCTTTGATCTTATACCAGTAAGCAGCACCATTTGTAACATTATAATCAGTATAATTAATAACATCCTCATCAGCATAGGTTAATAAACTAAAATTCACACCGTCTGTACTCTTCCATATCTCATAATAATCCATATCAGCTTCCAGATTTAACGACCATCCAAGCTTTATGTTCCTGTCTTTAGCCACCGCACTTAAGCCGATCGGTTTCTGCGGCGCTACATCATAACCATTCATCCAGACCCTGACCATCGGCATACTCCAATTCACAGAATCTAATATCTTGGTTTCGCGAGCGTTTTCATAAGTCGATGTTCTTAAACCATTTGAACCTGTATTATATTCATCATACCAGCTGCTTCCATTATTGTAATTACAGACGTAAATCCAGTTTATTGTCATAGTAGGATCTAACTCAATTGTTTTTTCCCAGATATTTCGACCTATATATGTTAAAGCTACTAAAGGGTCTATGTCTGACATTTTATATGACTCATTAAAATCGCTGCGTGAGATATCAATCGGGTTACCTTTCATATAAACTTGGGTAATATTAGAAAACCCAGAGTTACTCATATCAACCTGAAAAGTAACTTGTACTTTATGTGGAACTACCATCACCTCATTTGAAAACCCGCTTACGTTATCATTTATATCTCTTGCTTTAACTTTATAGTAATAAGTATCACCATTGGTTAACCCACGATCAAAATTAGATTCAAAAAACGTATTCCTTAAAACCTCGACTACGAGCGTAGGATTCTGGTCATTTGATGTTTGTGAACGATAAATGTAATACGACTCAAAATCATCTTCGGTATTAGCAGTCCAGTTTAATTCAACCCCTTTATCCCGTGGTACAGCTGATAAACCTGTTGGTGCAGCTGGTGCAATACCGTTATCCTGTGTTAAATATACAGTAGTATCATTCTCCTGCTGACCTAAATTTGCGCCATCAAATGTCATGCTGATTTCTAATATCATATATCCTGGTGCCCAGACTTTTAAAGTTCGTGATGTAGTAGCGCCATCCTCAGTCCAGATATCATAGATTTGTGCATCACCGTTTGAGTTCGTTTCAGCTGTCCACGCACTCTTGCTATCTATACTCACGATAGCACCTGATATATTTGCTAAAGTACTTGCATCCTTAACATGAATATCAAGCCAGGCTAAATCAAAACTCTCTTTTACAAGAAACGCTGCATACTTGCTGTTAACTGTAAAACTCGAAATCATAGCATTGGCATCTGACCAGACCCGACCATCATTCCCATTCAGCGCATTAAACCAATCGCGAAACTGAGTACTTGTATTCCATGTATAAAAATTCGAGTAAGTTTGCGACGAGCTCGTGTTATTTAAAAGACAGACAACATTCTTTTTATCCCAAGCACCACGCCGAACTATCATACCGGTACCATCTGCTCTCTCATAGTAGCGTCCTGATGAATCATAAGTCAGACACTCAAAAATGTTCCGTGCCCGCATTGTATTCTTTACAGTACCATCTATATCACTTGTAGCACCATCATAATCCCAGGCAAACGCACGCGTGTTTCCAAATAACGACGTGCTCTCTGTATACTGCCAGCCTGGATATGTCATATTCTTCTTTCCCATCATCACGCGCTCATCACCGTAAAAAATACACGGTGGGGAGATATAGGTCGACAAAAATAAAAATAAAGACTGCATATTCCATTTGGCATCTGCATTATCTCCAACATAATGATAACACCTATCATGGTCATGGTTCTCATAATAACCAACATTCAACGGTGTTACAGCACCAACATACCCTGCTTCATTGCTATCTAAAGTATTTCTGAAAGTACCGCTGTTACCACCCTGACACCAGTCTTTTACCGGCTGGGATAACGGGAAATCAAGCATACCATGTAATCGGTTCCCATCTTTACAAAATGCTGCACAATCAGCTACACCACCAGGCACCTCACCAAACGTATATAAATCCGGTGCAAATGTATCCCAGTATTTACGAGTATATACAAAAAATGGTAGTCCCTGCTCAAGCGGATCCGGATAAAACTTGGGGTTATCAACCCTGAAAAACGAACAACCTAACCCGTATAAAAATCGTGAGTGGTCAACAAAAAATTGCCTGACATCTGAAACGTATTGTAATATCCTTCGACCACCAAATCTCTCACCGTGATAAAACTTAGGATGGCGCTCTATGGTACCACCACTTGTCTCATTACCATATATCTGACCCGGTACCCAGTCAATCCCGACCTTGATATTATGTCTTTGAGCTTCTTTAACTAATGTTACAAAATCATCCCAGCCATAGTACGGTGTCCAGTTATCGCTTACAAACGAGCCTTGAACCCTGTGTAAATCATGCTGATTATAACCCCATGTACCACCACCAAAATCGAGTATCGGCGAACAATACAAACCAGTAATACCCCGGTCATTAAAATATTGCATCTTTTCTATGAACCCATCAAAATCGCCGCCTGTCATATCCGGGTCAGATGGTGTATTATTTGCATAACCGTTCCAGAACCGGTCAACAAATACATTGTAAAAAATATAGCTCTGAAACGAGCTAAGTGGTGAGCCGTCATTACTCGGCTGGGTCGGTGCGCTCTCATCCGCCCCCTCCTTTATACTGATCCCTGATACAAAATTAGCAGTATCAAATCTAACCTGTAAATAATACTCTACTACTTTATCAGATACCTCGCTCCAGGTACCATTTTCACCCGAGACTACATCGACTGCGTTCACAGTATACGCAGAGCCAGCATCCCAATCACCTACACTACCATTGTCACACCAGAAAACAGCAACAGATAGGTTCATAGTATCATTATAATATTCATTCGAGCCCCCAACTTTATCAAGCGGTACAGCTATCTCAACACAGCTATTAGTAGAATTCTCAGTATATCTACCCAGGCCAACCAATCCCCAGTCTTTATTATTAATATAAACCACATTGTTCCCGGATAAACATCTTACAAGGTATTCCCAGCAAGCCTCACTCGAGGTAAAACAGTCCTCACCCTCAACGTCTCTGCCTTTAAAAACACGAGTAGAAGAATTATTATTGATATCAAGAGCAAGCTGGAGATAGATATTGTATGATGCAGACCAATTGGTCATTTTAATATAGAAATAAAGATTATATTTATCAGCTGCGATATGTAATTCATCTAAATCAAGATAAAGATATTGTGGTGAGCGGTCTGTTCGCTGGTCATTTGTAGAATCCTGCCATATGCCTTCGTAAAACGTATCGCCGATATAATTTGCGCTATTTAAACTCCAGCCTGTATCAGCCTGCCAATCACCAAGATTCCCATCGATCTGCTTTAATGAATAATATACCCCATCACTCGCAGTGCTCCAGTCACTCCAGTTCTGTGGAGTAGCTGTATCACCTGCTTTTATCCTCGCATAATACGTATTACCTCGCTCTAATAATGACTGGAGTGAAGGACTGGTAATCGTATATGAATTAGTACACCCATTCTCAGCAGAACCATATAACGTATCCCAGATAACATAGCTTGTAAAAGATTGGTTATCAGAAACCTGAATCACAATATCTTTTATTTGCCAGCCTACTGAATGTATTGGTGGTGACCAGTACCAGTTAATATTAGAATCCCTTGTTTCCTGACCCTGAACCTGTAGATAATTATCGATATTATTTTTATCAAGAGGCTGTGTTACATAAATCTCAGGTTTAATAACTTTGAAACTCCAGACATCACCGCTTGATAGTCTGCCTGTTTGATCTCGTGCCCTGACACGCCAGTAGTACCATTTATCAATACTTAATTCATCTGGTACAGTAAAACTTAAAGAATCATTTTCAAGATTAACCCTGTATTTAATTGTTCTATCGAGGTTCATATCTTCACCTAATTCAATTAAATATGAGGTAATAGTATCCTGTGCATCCGGGTCAGTTGATGGGTCCCAGCTCAAGGTAGGTGTTTTATCAGCGGTGGAATCCGAATCAGCGGGTTGTGGGTTTGCTGGTTTTGTAGGTGTATCATTATTTATTAAACCATTCGCATCATATCTGAACCAGAACCAGAAATCTACATCGCCATCCGCTACTTCTCCGTCATACGCATCTTTTGACCAGTCATTATCATAGAAACCTAAAGCAGTTATTCCGAGATTATCGAGTGCGTCGCAAGTCGGGTATTCTACTGTAGAATTTATCTCACTTGCTTTGCCGAGCCGATTTTTGAACACAGCGATTGCGAGTCTTACGCTGCTATCACCAGAGAGCCCGATCTCATCACGTCGTATCCGCGCTTCGAGAACGTTGGCTGAACTATTTATAATTAATGTATCTTGAAAAGAACCCTCTACCCAATTACTGCCATCGTAAATCTCTATTATTGGCACATTATCAATATAATTATGTAGCACAATTAATTTTTCAAAATACGCATTCGATAGATAATAACCATTACCGAGCCCGGTCTGACTCTCATCACCTAAAACCGTGCCACCACCCGAATTATTAGTATCGATCGAGATAGCAAGATTTGGATAGTTAATATTTGTTATATCCTGAAACTTGACCCTTATATAAAAATACATAGTATCCATTTTAATACGCGCTTCAAGTATGTCAAAATTCTCTGGTTCAGGTGGTATGGTTCGCTGGTCATTCTTTTTATCACGAAAAATCCATTCGTTATTAATTACTATAGCAGAGTTTGTCTCTGATGGTTCTGATGTATCCCATGTCTCTAAATTACTGATCCTTATAATATTACTCATAACAGGTGACTGGGAATCAAAATTATCTGTAACTATAACCTCAAAGTACCAGTCATCACCTAAAAATGTATTATCACAAGATACAAATGATGTATATGGTGATGTAGAATCAGTAGTTGTAAGTGAACTTAAATAAGTGCCGTTTCTATACCAGTGAAAAACATAATAAACAGTGTCCACTGTATCAGCATCGGTTGAGCCTGATGCTGTAGCAACTAAAGTTGAACTATCCTGTGGTGTATGAGGTGCCAAATCTACACTCGGAACACTCGGTACAGAATTCTTTATTACATAATAAAACGCATTATTCTGCGCTGTTGACTGTGATGTTGTAACAGTCGATGAATTATCATTACCATAAATATAATTGTGCATAAACTCACCTGGTATCCTGAGGTAATATTTAACTGTGTCACCTTTACTTGAGTGCTTTGGTATAATACCTGCAAAATATTCGTAAGACCCGCTGGTAAATGAAGATGATAACGTAATAGTATCAGAAGAAGCCCAGTTGTTTGTGGTATAATGTAAATAAAGTGTTGAGGTGTATGACGGCGGGCTAATGGCTGCTAATATATCAACATTATCTGCTCCTGTCGGATTTAATGGGTCTCTCATTATTCCTTTACCAGTAACAGGCTCGTCCGCGGGTCTGTGAAATGCTGAAAGAATGCTCTCCTGTATAACGTAGCAAGCTACTTTACTCGCATCAATTCTTGAATTTTCATCAGCCCAGTCACTATGAGGATAACCAGGATTCGCCGTTGTTACCCCGGGTGTGATATCATTAATACCTGGTTTGGCTGCAGAATGACGGCCATAATATATTATTCCGATAGAATCACCATTACTCACACCAAGTGTTGATAACGGGATCCGAAACTCACCAAAGCCACTA
>JBFMHD010000096.1:0-9867 GCA_040752395.1 Candidatus Hydrogenedentota bacterium | reverse complement strand
AACTCCTAACTTCTAACTCCTATGACAAGTTAAAAGTAAAAAGTCAAAAGTTAAAAGTAAAGAAAGCGAAAATATACACTTCCTTGCCGTATCTTTCAATCTTTCAATCTTTCGAAGAAATCTTATCTTATTTCACCAAATGGTTTTCTTTTAACGAATCTACCCCAGCCTTTCTCACCAACGAACTTAGCATTCATGGCAACTATTTTACCGCGCGATAAGGTCACGGTGGGCCAGCCTTGAATCTGCCATCCCTGATACGGGCTCCAATCACAGTTTGTTTGAAG
Source organism: Candidatus Hydrogenedentota bacterium (assembly GCA_040752395.1). GTDB lineage: Bacteria > JBFMHD01 > JBFMHD01 > JBFMHD01 > JBFMHD01 > JBFMHD01. The sequence goes on along the minus strand of JBFMHD010000096.1, from coordinate 9,580 downwards.
TTTATGGTAATCAATTTTTACTTTAATATTTGGGTCATAAACAACGATATCAGCATCGCTACCAATAGCAAGTGTTCCTTTTTCAGGATACAATCCATGAAGTTTTGCAGGGTTAGTACAACATATCTCAACTATTTTATTAATACTAAACCCTTTCTTTTTTCCGAAATGAAAAGTAAGTGGCAACATTGTTTCTACGCCTGGCATCCCGAACGGTATTTTAGTAAAATCACCCTTCCACATCGCTTTCTGTTTTTTATCAAATGTGCAGGTATCTGTGGATACGATGGCTAACTCACCATCATATAAAGCTTTCCATAATCTTAGCGAATCTTTTTTCTTTTTTATCTGTGGGCAGGTTGCATAAAGATGGCCATCCTTACCCTTAAATACCGAGTCATCAAGTAAAAGGTATTGCGGGCAGGTCTCGCCATAGACTCGTGCACCTTTCTCCTGACTCCTTTTTAGTATATCACAAGCTTCACCTGTTGAGATATGAACAACATAAAGTTTACCACCTGTTACCTCTGCCCATAAAACAGCCCGTTGTACTGCTTCGTATTCTGTAAAATTCGGTCTTGATAAAACATGTCCATAAGCGCTGACCTTATTCTTTATTTCATGATACCGTGCCACAAGCATATCAAGCACAAACACGCTTTCAGCATGCACCATAATCATACCGCCAAGCGGTGCTGTGGTTTCAAGCGCCTGATATAAAGCGCCGTCATCAGCCATCCAGCCCTGGGTTTTATAAATCATAAACATCTTAAAACTCGGGATACCCTCTTTCTTAATTATCTCGCCAACCTCTTTCTGTGTTCTATCATTCCAGTCAGTTATACCGCCATGTAGCGAATAGTCCACACAAACTTTAGTCTCAGCTTCTTTCTTTCTTGCTTTAATAGCTTCAGTAATTGTTGAGCCTTTTGTCTGGATAGCATAATCAATTACAGTGGTTACTCCGCCGCACGCAGCTGCTTTGGTTCCGTTCTCAAAATCATCTGCACTAACGGTTCCACAAAAAGGCAGTTGTAGATGGACATGGACATCAATAGCACCAGGCATTACAAGTTTACCCTTGGCATCGATTATCTCGGTTCTACTATTACCTTTAAGCCGCTCACCTATTGCAAGTATCTTCCCATTCTTAATCCCTACATCTGCTTTAAATGAGTCTTTAGCTGTAACAACCTTGCCATTATTAATAATTAGATCAAACATTGTTTAACCTCCTCTTAATTCCACTCTTCTTTGAAAAGTGGGTAGTTTTTACAAAGCTTTAATACCTCTTCTTTTATAGAACCAATTCTTTTATCATTAGTTATATCAGATAATACATAAGCTATCCATTCGCCAATCTTTTCCATTTCTTTTTCTTTCATCCCTCTGGTAGTAATCGCAGGTGTTCCGATTCTTATACCGCTCGCCACAAAAGGTGAGCGTGTTTCTCTGGGGACTGTATTTTTATTAACAGTTATCCCGATTTTTTCAAGAGTTTTTTCTGCATCTTTACCTGTAATATTCTTATCAGTTAAATCAACAAGCATAAGATGATTATCAGTGCCGTTACTTATAAGTCTAAAACCCTTTGAAATTAAGACATCAGCCAATCTTTTAGCATTTTTAATAATCTGCTGGGAATAAATTTTAAACGACTCTGACATAACTTCTTTTAAACATACAGCCTTGGCAGCGATAGTATGCATAAAAGGTCCGCCCTGTTCACCGGGGAATACAGTTTTATCTAAATCTTTAGCGAATTTTTCTTTACACATTACAATCCCGCCGCGTGGTCCGCGTAAAGTTTTATGAGTTGTAGTTGTTACAAAATCGCAGTAGGGTTCTGGTGATGGATGTAAATCAGTTGCAATAAGGCCTGCTATATGAGCGATGTCAGCGACAAGAAATGCGCCAACTTTATCAGCTATTTCTTTGAATCTGTCAAAACGTATAATACGTGGATAAGCGCTCGCACCACACATAATAAGTTTTGGTCTGGTTTGTTCAGCTATTTTTAGAATCTCATCATAATTTAGAACTTCTGTTTCCGGGTCAACGCCATAGGATACCACTTTATATAATTTCCCGCTAAAATTTACAGGGCTACCATGTGTAAGATGACCGCCGTGTGATAGACTCATTCCGAGAATCGTATCCCCCGGATTAAGTAAACACATATATACAGCCATATTAGCCTGTGAACCTGAATGTGGCTGGACGTTTGCATGTTCACATTTAAAAATAGATTTTGTTCTATCAATAGCGAGCTGTTCAGCAACATCAACAAACTCACAACCAGCATAATATCTTTTACCCGGATACCCTTCAGCATATTTATTTGTCATTACACAGGCTTGCGCTTCTAATACAGCCGGGCTAACAAAATTTTCAGAAGCTATCATTTCAAGATGCATCATCTGACGATATTCTTCATTTTTAATCGCTTGAAAAATTTCCGGATCAAAAGTTGATAATAAACCCATATATACTTCCACGTTTTTTCTTCTTTGTGCCTCTGTGCCTGATGACTGCCGAAACTCTGTTGACAAACTTTGGACTCGGGTTATACTTTACCCGCGCAACCAAGTATGTGCAATTTATGTTTCACAACCTCTTTTATAGCATCACGAGCAGGCCCAAGATATTTTCTCGGATCAAACTCGGATGGGCTTTCAGCAAATACTTTTCTAATCGAGGCTGTCATTGCGATTCTTAAATCCGTATCAATATTAACTTTGCATACAGCCATTTTAGCTGCCTGTGATATCATCTCCTCAGGTACACCCCTGGTCCCCGGTAGTTTGCCACCATATTTATTACACTGCTCAACAAGATAATCAAGCACACTCGAGGCGCCGTGAAGCACAAGTGGAAACCCGGGTAATTTGTCCTGAATCTTTTGCAGTCTTTCAAAATCAAGTTTTGGCTCGCCTTTGAATTTATAAGCGCCGTGACTTGTACCTATCGCAACCGCTAACGAATCGCAACCTGTCTCTTCAACAAACCGTTTTGCTTCATCTGGATTAGTAAAAATAGCATCCTTCTCCTTTACTGAGATGGCATCCTCAACACCAGCAAGCCGACCGAGCTCTGCTTCTACAACAACACCTTTGGAATGGGCATAATCCACAACCTTTTTTGTTAATCTTATGTTTTCTTCAAGCGGATGTTTCGAGCCATCAATCATAACCGATGTAAATCCGCCATCTACACAGGATTTAGCTACCTCGAAATCTTCACCATGATCAAGGTGTAATACTACAGGTATATTAGCTGTTTCAAGCGCAGCTGCTACAAGATGCCATAAATATTCATGCCGAGCATATTTTCTTGCGCCAGCTGAAAACTGCAATATAACCGGCGCCTTTTCCTCAGAACAGCCATCCATGATACCCTGGAGTATCTCCATATTATTTACATTAAACGCACCAATAGCATAACCCTCTTTATAAGCCTTTTTAAATAATTCTTTAGATGATACAAGTGGCATAAATTATCCTCCTTCGAAAAACGCTGTAACTCTAATAATTCGGGGTACAGGCTACAGGCTACGGACTACAGCCGGCTGGAGCCAAAAGCCCGGAGACTGAAGCCAACATCCTTTAAAAAATTCAAAATACGAAATGCGTAATTTAGCCCCATATCCTTGGCTTAAAATCAGAACTATTCAATATCTTCATATTCTCACCTGATGGCGCCAATACATATAATCCCCGGCCCTCTGCATATCCCCCCGCACCTTTCTCAAATCTTATCCCACTTGCAACACCTATCACCTTTTTACCTCTATATTCTGGAAAAAATTCTATGAACTCTCTTAGCACCCCCTCGATTTTTTTTACTTCCTCTATTGTTAAATTGCTTTTTACCTCTGTCACTAAAATTATATCTTCGCCTTCTTTGTTTTTACCTATCGCAAGAATATCTATCTCTAAATTCCTACCATTCACATTTGAACTCACTCTCTGCAATGTCCTTGTTATCTTATAACCTAATCTCTTAAATAGCACCCAGACAGCGGGTTCAACAAGCCCTTCTACGAATTTACCCCAGCCATCTGTTAAATTACCTACCATCTTGTTAACTTTCTCTATCTCTGCGTCTATCCTCTTTGACCGCTCTTCTGCCTCCTTAATAACTCTATCTATTTCTGCATCTGTCCTATTTAACTGCTCATCCGTTTTCTTTAACTGCTCATCTGTTTTCTTTAACTGCTCATCTGTTTTCTTCTGGCTCTCTTTTAGTTCTTCAATCCCTTTTAAGATTTTGTCTATATCATATCTTTTCTTCATAGTTATTTCTTCCCATATAAAAAGAAAAAACGTTTGCCTTTCTACATATATTAAATTTAAAAATTTAATAAAAAACGTCAAGGTAATTCTTGACCTTTTGATAGAAAAATATGAGATTTAGAGTTTCGACAGTCATCAGGCACAAAGAAGAAAAGACGAGGTATTTATGTCAGTTTATGTTCTCGGGTTAAATCTATCACACGACCCATCAGCCTGCATTATAAAAGACGGTATCCCATTAGTTGCGATTAATGAGGAACGGCTTAACCGAATAAAAAAATATCATATGCCCAAAGATAGGGATGGATTTTTCTGGAGGTCCATCGCCCCATTATCACTTAACTATTGTCTTGATTATGCTGGAATAAATATCAATGATATAGATTGTATCGTATGCTCTACCATCTGGGTGGATGATACCCGAAAAAATATTCAAAGACAATTAACCGTAGAAGATATACATTCCCAGCTTAAGATTAAAGATAAAAATAAAATTCATATAATAACCCATCATTTAAGTCACTCTGCAAGCGCTTATTTTGCTTCTGGTTTTGAGCATTCTGCTATCCTCGTTGTTGATGGTTGGGGAAGTATCGTTGATGAAGAAGAGAGTTTAAGAATAGAAGCAACAAGTTTTTATTATGGAGTAGATAATAAAATAACGTTATTAAAGAAACTCTCAGAACCGTACAGCACCTCTGATTTTGATTACACTATATCACTTGGTGCGCTCTATACTTCCATAACAAGGTATATAGGTTTTCGGAATACTGAGGAAGGCAAAACAATGGGCATTGCGCCTTATGGAAGAGCCTCGGGTTTACTTGAATTGTTTAAGACACAATACTTTCTAAATGACCGGGATAGCATCTATAAAATCAAACCGGCTTTAAGATTTTTTAAAGAATATTTTGTTGAGAGCAGTTATGAGCGCCTTTTTGAAATATTATTCGGACGACCTAAAGCCATTGGTACGACATATCGGAAAGATGACTTAAATATGGCTTATGCTGTGCAAGAAATTCTTCAAGAGATACTCATCCATTGCGTGGAGTGGCTGTATAATCAAACAGGTGAACCGAATTTATGTCTTGGTGGCGGCGTTGCTTTAAATAGCGTAACAAACAAACTTATCATTGATAAAACACCGATAAAAAATCTGTTTATACAGCCAGCTGCAACTGACGATGGTTGTTGTCTCGGGAACGCGTTATATGGGTGGCGCGTTATTTTAAATCAACCGTCAAAATGGAGAATGAAAAATGCCTTTTTAGGAAGACCCTATACAAAAGATGAGATATCTCAATCTGTTCGGTCTCGTAATGGTGTTACGATACTTAAAAAAGGCAATGTAGAAGAAGAATCAGCAAGATTATTGTCAAAGGGTTATATATTGGGATGGTTTCAAGGAGGCAGCGAATTCGGGCCACGTAGCCTCGGTCACCGCTCAATCATTACTGATTCCCGTGGTGAAAAAACCAAGGATATACTTAATAAACGAGTTAAACACAGAGAAAGCTTCAGACCTTTTGCTCCCTCTGTGCCTTTAGAAAATACTAAAAAATACTTTGATCTTGATTTGGAAAGCCCCTATATGCTCATTGTCGCTCCTGTTCTCCCAAATAAGATAAAAGAGGTCCCAGCTATAACACACATTGATAATACCGCAAGGGTTCAAACCATTACTGAAGAAGAGAATGATAGTTATTACAGGATGGTAAAAAAGTTTGGCGAGATCACAGGGACGCCTGTAATACTGAATACCTCATTTAATATAGCAGGCGAGCCCATTGTAGAAACCCCGGATGATGCTATAAGAACTTTCCTCTCTACTAATATAGATTATCTTGTAATCGAAGATTATCTTCTTGGTAAAAATCTGTGGGGTAGGTTCAGGGGCTGGTTCATAGACAAATTTAGAATGACCAGAAACAAAATCAGAAAAAAATTAAAAAATAGAAAAGAGATGAAAAAACGCAATAGATGGGAATCACATTTTACATTTGTCTATGATAATATAAATAAAAACAAACTCCCTTATTTCTTATTTAATCAGCCCGAATATATCGTCTCTTTATATAAAGAAAATATTATACGGATCAGAGAGGAAAATAGTGATAATTACTCTATTCTACTGCCATTTCCTGTAAGGGTTGTCTGGAGGATACCAGCTGGTAATAATTATAAATTCTTGTTTAAGCTGGGGCTTGAATTTGATGTATTAACCGAGCCACTAAATATTTTTATTCTGCATATTGTTGATAATGAAACATATCTGATATATAAAAGAGAAGTTGTTGATACAGGTTTTAATAATTTTAATATAAGCTGTGATATACCACATTCTTCATTAACAAGCAATGTTCAACTTGGTCTTGTAATCTTCGGTTACAGAAAAGATAGAGTGAAAATTAATCTCATCCAGCCGCAACTTATTAAATAAGTATTTTTATATTAATGATTTACCTATCATACCTGGTGGTAAAGATACATTAAATAATGTTAAAATAGTAGGTGCTATATCGTAGATTGAGATTTTATGCAGAAGTTTGCCGTTTTTATTTAGTTGTTTACAATTTGAGAGAATGAATAAAGCATCCGGGTGGTGGTTTGAATCATCGGGACCTGTATCGTTCTCATAGGTGATAAATGATTTGTACCCAACCGAACCCACTGACCTGTATGACAAATCTCCAAAATAGATAATAGCATCTGGCGGGATGTTTTTGCATTCTTTATAAATCTCCTGTGGCCTGTATATAGTTATCTTAATTTTATTGTTATCCTTATCTTTAACATTGTTTAACGCTGCTTCAACCCTTTTTATAAATAATTCTATTTCGTTATAATGAACGATACCTCTCTCTTCTCTATCTTTGACATTCAGAAAAAGTCTGGCAAAATAACCGCCCTCACCAAAGCAGTAGGTTCTCTCCCAATCTATCATCTCAGGTTTAAGCTGTGTTATTTTTGCTGGATACTCCTTGAGTTTTAATAATCCTTCCTCTATTAATACCTCATTAATGCAAACCCCGCCATACATATTCTGCGACCCATGGTCTGAAACCACAAAAATAACAGTGTCATTATCGAACTTCTCGATTAACTCCCCTATTTTCCTGTCAATATAAATATAATAATCTCTTAAAACAAATTCATATTTATTCCCTTTTTCATAAAGCCTGTGTTTCTCATCGCAGAATCTCCAGAACCCGTGCTGGATTCTATCAATCCCCATCTGTACCATCATAAAAAAATCCCATTCGTATTTTGTTAAAAGATATTTTACTGCAAAGAATTGTTTATCAGTCATCTCGTAAATCTCTTTTAGTAATCTTTCTTTGTCTTCTGTTCTGAATTCCCGCACATCAATTATAAAACCAGAGGTGGTTCTCTCTATCTCTTCTTTTAAACTTTCAGGATATGTGTAATTAGCATTATTATCAGGTGTGAGAAAACAACCTACCAGCTGACCACGTAATGGCTTTGGGGGATATGTCTGTGGCACTGTAAATACTATGGATTGTTTTCTATTTCTTGAAAGAATGTCCCAGATTCTCGGTTCTTTTATTGATAAAGAATCTGAGATAATTAATTCAGTATAAGAATAATCTTTCCTGTTTCTGAAACCATAAACACCAAGTTGTCCGGGGTCCTTACCCGACATCATAGATGACCATGCAGGAACAGTAACAGCCGGGATTGTACTTTCCATTATCCCATAAACACCATTATTCATAAGTTTTTGTAAATTGGGTAAATAAACTTTATATTTATTAAAAACAAAATCCCAGACAGCGCTATCTATTCCAATAACAGCAACCTTTACCATTGATCTCCTCTGAAAAACATTGTAACTCTAATAATATCAAGTAGAAGCAAGAGGCAAGAGGCAAGAAGCAAGAAGTCTGACTCCTGACTCTCGACTCTTTGACTCCCTAAAGTGATCTCATTAATATTTGAGCTACTTCCTTTCTTGAGAACTCCTCTGGCGGCAGCACGCCTTCTTTTAAAAGTTCCCTTAATTTAGTACCTGATAAGAAAACCTGCTCCTTTTCACTATGTGGACAGGTTTTAGAAGTAGCCATCTGCTTACACTTCTTACAGTAGAACGAGTTCTCAAAAAACAAAGGAATAATACCAAGTTTTTCTTTATCAACATAATCGAAAATCTTCTGTGCATCGTATGGGTCATAGTAATTCCCAACACCTGCATGATCTCGACCTATTATAATATGCGTACATCCATAATTTCGTCTTATAATTGAATGATGTATAGCTTCTGAAGGTCCTGCATAACGCATAGCCATAGGTAGAACCGATAAACAAACCCTATTTGCAGGATAGTAATTATTAAGCAAAGTTTTATAACACTCCATTCGTATATTTGCAGGTATATCATCCTTTTTTATCTCACCTACTATCGGGTGTAAAAGCAGTCCATCAACTATCTCAAGCGCACATTTCTGTAAATACTCATGTGCTCTGTGTACCGGGTTTCTTGTTTGAAAAGCCACGATAGTTCTCCAGCCTGATTCTTTGAATTTTTTTCTTAATTGCCTCGGGGTATTGGTATATTCAGTGAACTCCGGTATAAAGGTAGTTAAATCATACTTTATCTTACCTGCTACAGAAAACTCACCGAGTTCAAATAATTTAAAAACACCCGGATGCGCTGTATCAATTGTTCTAAAAACTTTCTCTGCTTCTCTTTTCTTATCCAACTCAAAAATTTCATTAACATCCAGAGTAGCAATAATTTTATTCTCAGTATTAACCAAAGAAACAGATTTTTCTTTTTTTAGTTCTACAAGTTTCTCTTTTGTTATTTGGCAGGTAATTGGTATAGCCCAGGGTAATCCATTAGAAAGTTTCATCTCATTAATTATAGAATCATACTCTTTTTTAGAGACAAATCCTTCAAGCGGTGACAATGCACCGATTGCAAGTAGATATACATCAGATTCGATTCTTGGAGCGATCTGTATATTTTTTAACGAGGCTCCCCATTCTCTCCACTCGTTTACTTCCTCGCTTTTAACACAACGTTCAACCAGTTTACCACCATAGGGTTCAAGACTCATAAACACTCCTCCGAAAAACGCCGTAACTCTAATGATATCAAGTAGAAACAAGAAGCGAGAGGCAAGAAGCAAGATAACAAAAAAGAAAGATAACGAAAGAAGCGAGAGGCAAGAAGCAAGATAACGCAAAAACGCAATAACCCAATAACCCAATAACCCAATAACCCAATAACCCAATAACCCAAGAACACAATAGTGTAG
>JBFMHD010000095.1:0-10157 GCA_040752395.1 Candidatus Hydrogenedentota bacterium | reverse complement strand
TAAGACCGTTACCAGCAAAGGCAGGGAGGTGATTACAATGGGTAAAACATTAGTTATACAACCAGTTTCAAGAATAGAAGGACACGCAAAGGTGACCATACAACTCGATGACTCGGGCAATGTGGCAGACACAAAAGTAAACGTAGTTGAGTTACGAGGGTTCGAAAAGTTCTGTATAGGAAGACCCGTGGAGGAACTCCCGAGGATAGTAACCAGTATCTGCGGTGTATGTCCCTGGCACCATCATCTTGCGTCTGCCAAGGCAAACGATGCTGTGTTTGGCGTAACACCTCCACCTGCAGGGAAAAAACTCAGAGACCTTTGCCATAGTATCGCCCAGTGTGAAGACAAGATTCTTCATTTCTTCTTCCTTGCAGGTCCAGATTTTGTTATGGGACCTGATGCTGATTATTCTGTACGTAATGTGATTGGTATTATTAAGGCAAACCCTGAACTTGGCAAGAAGGTTGCTCTGACCCGTTTTCTTGGCACAAAGATGCTGGAGATAGTTTCCGGAAAGAAAATACATCCGGTTACTGCTGTCCCGGGTGGGTTCAGTAAACCTTTAACTGAAGCTGAAAGAGATAAACTTGTTCCTATGGCAAACGAGATGCTCGAGTTCGCTAAATTTACTATAGCATTTGCTAAAGAAAATATTTTCCCAAAGTATCTTGATGTGGTTAAAGTTTTAGGTGTTATTAATACCGGATTTATTGGAACAGTTACTGATGATGGTTCACTTAATTTCTATGATGGTAAACTCAGATTGATGAAGCCTGATGGTTCGTATACAGATTTTCCGTGTGATAAATACACGGATTTCATTTCAGAACGGATTGAAAACTGGACATATCTTAAGTTCCCGTATGCCAAATCATGGGGTGAAGGGTTCTCGATGGATACTGCTGCTCCAAAAGGAATCTACAGGTCAAACTGTTTAGCAAGAATCAATGTTGCGGATAAAATGGCAACCCCATTAGCACAGAAAGAACTTGAGGAATTCAGGTCAAAGTTTGGTCGGCCAGCACAATTGACTTTACTCTATCACTGGGCAAGATTGATTGAACTTGTGTATGCAGCAGAACACGTTGTTGAACTTTTGAATGACCCGGATATAACAGGTAGAGAGACAAGAGTTGCGGTAACACCACGGGCTGCAAGAGGGGTAGGTTGTGTCGAAGCACCACGTGGTACACTCATCCACGATTATGAAACTGATGCCAACGGTACTGTAACGAATGTTAACCTCATTGTAGGAACAACCCACAACAACGCATCAATCAATATGTCCGTGAACCAGGCTGCAAAGGCGTTGATCAAGGACGGTAAATACGACCAGGGCATACTGAACAGAATTGAGATGTCCATAAGAGCGTATGACCCGTGCTTATCCTGTGCCACACATAAACTCGATGGCAGTTTACCTGTACGGATTGACATACTGGATGCAGATGGCGAGCTGATAGAAACGCTGAAGAACTGACGATGGCCAAACAGCCGTTCGACCCTGCAACATCACTCGAATACTGTATGAAAAAAGTCATGGTGCTAGGTTGCGGCAACGTATTGTTTGGTGATGACGGGTTTGGACCCGAAACTGTGGAATATTTGTCGAAAAATTACAAGATACCCGAGGATGTTTATGTGATGGATTGCGGGACAAGCGTAAGAGAGGTATTATTTAATATTATTCTGAGCCAGACACGACCTGAACGTATAATCATAGTTGATGCTATGGATGTGGGTAGAACACCGGGTGAAGTTTTTGAGCCGGATATATCCGAGATACAGGGCATAAAAATAAATGATTTTTCTATGCATCAACTTCCTACTTCTAATCTATTAAAAGAATTAAAAGAATTGTGCGAGGTTGATGTAAAGATAGTCTCTGTGCAGGTAGAGCATATTCCTTCTGAAGTATCCACAGGGTTATCAAAAACCGTAAGAGACTCAATACCCCGAGCCTGCGATAAGATACTGCTATTATGTAGAGCAGACTAATCTTTAACAAAAATTTGAATTTCTTAACCTTTGTGCCTTACAAACACTATTTTTCAGAGTATTGAAAATATAAGGAGGAATTTGATTCTATGCCTGAAATTAAATGCCCTAAATGCAACAGAACTGAAACAAAGTATATTTCAGATGTAAGGAACGACTCAGGCCAAAAAATAGCTGAAACCTGGTACTGCAAATTTTGTAGCCAGAATTTCGGGATCACTGTTGAACGGTTGAAAACCCTGATTGAAAAAACTGATAAACCATCAGGAATCAATATTAAAAAAGTCATAGTCGAGGATAAAATGTTAGTATGTGAGGTTTGTGGTGCACCGGCTAAACCATACATAACCAGATCATATATGAAAGCCCTGTGCGATAAACATAGACGTGAAGCCACAACCAACACTATTTTGCTTACGGTCTTTTTATTGCTGGGGTTTGCTTTTCTCGGGGCAATGGTTTACTGGGTTTATACAGAATACAGCTTAAGTTTTAGATTTTAAGATCAGCCAATCCACAAACTCGGTAATACCTTCACCTGTGGTTGCGCAGGTTTCAAAAATTTTAACTTTAGAATTAATACGTTTACAATAATTGATGAAATTATCTTTATTGAAATTTGTGTATGGGATGAGGTCGATTTTATTAAGTATTATTGCTTCAGAGACGTTTAAAAGTAGCGGATATTTAACAGGCTTGTCGTCACCTTCAGGAACACTCATCATACCTATTTTGATGTTTTCACCAAGATAAAAGCCCGTAGGACAGACAAGGTTACCCACGTTCTCGATAATCAATAAATTGATTTTAGCAAGCGGAAACCCTTTCAAAGCCTGATGTACCATCTCTGCACCGAGATGACATCCTGAACCTGTGTTTATCTGAGCGACCGGAATATTCAATCTTGAGATTCTCTCAGCATCGTTGGAGGTTGCAAGGTCGCCTTCTATCACACCGATTTTTATCCCTGATTCTTCTAATACCGGTATCAAACGTTCAAGAAGCGTGGTTTTTCCACTACCCGGTGAACTGATAAGATTTATTGCGAATATACGGAAATTATCCAGCAAGTCTCTTATCTGCTGCGCAATCTGGTCACTGGCTTCCATTATCTCTTTATAGACTTTTATCTCCATCTTCTTTCTCCTCAATTTCTATGGACTCTATGACAAGTTCATTACCTGAGACGAGTCTCACATCTAAACTGTTACAGAGGGGACAGAAAAGAAAAAAATCAGCCAGTTTCGATATATTATTACAGGTACTACACCTTACTTCAACATCTTTTTCCCTGAAAACGAATTCTGTGTCTTTAAATTCGCTATCTTTTTTGAGCAGGTCAAGATAAAAAAATAACGATTCTGGTACAATCCGATGAAGTCTACCAGCAAGAATGGTGACTTTAATTACAGGTTTATCCTGATACTCTGGCTTTAATTCAGTTAATGAATCCATAATGTTTTTTGCGATCGAATATTCATGCATAAGCCAAAAGTATAGATATAAAGAAAGGTTTTAACAACAAAATTTTGGGAAAGTATGCCATATGGAGATCACATCGTATTTATGTTCCTGCAGAGAATTTATTATTTTACGGTGAATGTTTTCATCAGCCAGTATTTTAAATTGCAAGTAATTCCTCCTTGCCTACCACATTAGCAGAGTATGATAAAGCTGCCAGAACGTCTTCATAATTTAATGTTTGATATGCTTCTATCAGTTCTTGAATTGTCATGCCTTCTGACAATTTTTTTAAAATAAATTCAACAGTAATTCGGGTTCCTTTTATTACTGGTTTTCCAGGCATTATATCAGGATTTACTGTGATTCGTTCATTATATAGCATTGTATCAATACAGATAATTTTATTTTATCTCTGGCCGTCTGTCAAATATTATCACAATTCCATATACCAGTACCACATCTTGATTTATTATTCTGATCCAACCAGACCGGAGAAATCTTTAAATAAAACGTACTCTTCTATTTTTTTATAGGATTATTTTTTGCTTTTTTATTGGAGGGGAAATATTTTTCTTTGACATCTTTTTTTAATTTGATATAGTAAAAAATTAATAGAGAGACTTAATTTTTGTTTCTTATTTTTTCAAAGGGGGGTGAGCAGATGGTTTATGAGATTAGATGCCAGAGAACAGTAGTAGTAAAGAAGAAAGGAATAAAAATTGAAAAAAGCGAGGTAGGAGATAAAGTAATATTTTATCTTGATGGTGAAATTGATTTAACAAATAACGAGTATTTCCATACAGAGCTTGAAAAATGTATCAAGAATAATATCTTCAACATAATAATTCATATGGCTAATTTAAGGTATATTGATAGCAGCGGTATAGGTGTTATTATTAAAAATCTTAAAGCAGTTGTAAATAAAGGCGGAGATATAAAATTTGTCTGTATACCCGACCATATTATGAATATTTTTAAGTATGTACGACTCGATAGATTATTTGATATATATAATAACGAACAAAAAGCGATTGAGGCCTTTAAATGAGTTCTGAAGATAAAAGTTATATTTATATTGAAAAAAGCATATTCCAGAAAGATAGCCAAAAGAAAGATATCGAGAATATTGTTGCTCTTGATACCGGTGAACGTTTAAAAGTATTAGAAGAGATAGAGGAAACCCTACCATTTATTCATATCTCTCGACCATCAACAGATGAATATCTTGACTCGCATAAAAAAGAATTGAGGAAGTTTTTAGAAATCAAGAAAACTTTATTAAATACTCTTATAGAAAATCTTGAACATAATCTTATTGAAAAAATGTCCGAATTCAAGCGTAGAGCGTTTTTGAAAGAGAAAATATTGTTCCTTATAAATGAGTTTTTATTTAATAACAAGATCCGTCTTTCAAAAGAAGAAAAGGATAATTTACTATTAGATCTTGAAGATGAGATTTATGGTCTTGGACCCATTGAACAGTTGATGAGAGATGAAAATATAAATGAGATAATGGTTAATGGACCCCAAAATATTTTCGTTGAACGTAATGGTAGATCAGAACTGACGCCACTTGAATTTTATGATGCTGAACATCTTCTCTCTATTATTAGAAGAATAATATCTCCTTTAGGAAAGCGTATTGACGAATCGAATCCGATGGTCGATGCACGATTACCTGATGGCTCACGAATCAATGCTGTTATATCACCTATCGCACTTGATGGACCATTACTTACTATAAGAAAATTTTCTAAAACACCTATACAGATGCTTAATCTAATACAATGGGGTAGTATCAACGAAACAATAGCAACGTTTTTAAGCTGCTGTGTTCGGGGCAGATTGAATATTATTGTCTCAGGTGGTACAGGCTCAGGTAAAACAACCTTATTAAATATACTTGGCTCATTTATTCCGCCTGATGAGAGAATAATAACAATTGAGGATTCTGCAGAACTTAAATTGTGGCAGTACCACAAACATGTTGTTAGAATGGAAACAAGACCCGCAAATATTGAAGATAAAGGGGAGATCTCTATTCGGACACTTGTTAGAAATTCTTTAAGAATGAGACCGGATAGAATCATTGTAGGAGAAGTACGCGGAGCCGAAGCTTATGATATGCTGCAGGCAATGAACACAGGCCACGACGGCTCCATATCTACAGGACACGCTAATTCGCCAAAAGATATGCTTACAAGACTTGAAGCTATGGTAATGATGGCTGTCTCAGAAGTCCCTTTAGCTGTTGTAAGAAAACAAATCTCTTCTGCAATTGATTTGATCGTTCATATTGAACGACTACCCGACGGCACTCGTAAACTAACTTATGTGACAGAAGTGGGCGGGATTAACAAAAAAGGCGAAATCCAGACCAATGATATCTTTCAATTTATTGAATCAGGTATAGATGCCGATGGAAAAATTTTAGGGAGACATCAACCAACCGGTTATAAACCAACATTTATCGAGAAACTCAAGCGCAGAGGCATTGAGATTACTATATAAGATTGACTATCTTTTTTAAGAAAGCCTTTTGTTTACAAAAGATAAGGTCTTTATAAGAGACACCGATCTTTAATATCGTTTGTTGTAAGACATTATCAGTTGCTAAACAAAACCCTATACTTTTTAATTTTTTATAAGCACAAGCTGAATAAAAAGCTGAAACCTCTAAATCAATTAAATCGATATTTCCACCCTTTACAGCTTTGATAAATTTACGATTAAGAAACTCCATACAGAATGAACCCGTAGTATATATGGAACCAACCAGAGCATCTTTAAATATTTGTTTTGCTTTTTCTTTAAGTTCTGGATCAGGATGGTAATTATCAAGAATTTTTACATCAAATGTTTTAGTACATAAGATATACCTGCTGAAACCCTCACCATTATAAGCAGTATCTATTATAAATAACGTACCCGCAGCTATATCTTTTAAAAGACCTGCGTAACCAAAGAATATGATCGCTTTATAATTATTCCGACTCAAACTTAATATTAAATCGCCTATAAATGTTGCACCCTGAGGAGATTTAATAAAAGTTATATTATTCCTGCCCATATTCAAATTACAACCACGATAAACATTACCACTAAATTTATAAGTTATATTCTTTGAAAAAATTTTTAGATCAGAAAAAGTGATACAGGGACTGATAATAATTATGTCACCAAGTATAGATTCTTCTATACCACACAAAAAAGAAAAAAGTTCTTTCTTCATACTTAAACACCTTGAGACTATAATATCCATTAAATTCAACAAAAAATAAAGAAAATTTTATTTGACAGAAAATCATTAATCAATAAATTTTTATCATAAAATAATAAAGGAGGTTATCTTATGAAAAGGTTTGTATCAATTGTTCTTGCAGGTGGTTTTGTACTTTACGGAGTATTATATGCAGCAGGTAGAGATGCTACTCAAAGGTATGATGTAACTCAGGGTTTAAAAAGACCCTCTGATTCTCAACCTTCCAAGGCTTTTGGAACAAGGGATGTGGCTCAAAGAAACTGGGCTAAAAGAGATGCACAACAAGATTATGAAATGTATGACGTTACCCAGGGTTTAGAAAGACCAGCTGATGAGATGTTAAAAGTAACCAGGGGTAAAAAAATTGGGATTAAGAGAAACTGGGTTAAAAAAGAAGTTAAGAAAGGATATGGTACACCATCAGCTCCTAAAGGTTTGAAAAGACCGAGAGATAAACAGCTTGCTGTTGAAAAGTAATCATTCCACCAACCTCAACATTGGAGATTGGGGAAGCATACATTAACTTAATAAAATAATCCTTGTTTAGTTCAATATATTAAATATTATATATTATTGACTGCTGCTTAAATAACGGGATTGCGTCCATTAAAATTGCAGGAGTCAATAGATAGGCGCAGAGGCACAAAGATTAAAAGTAGTAGTGAGGGTCACAAGACCCGAACTCAGGAGATAGAGGACCTATTTTTTTTCTAAATGGGTAGAAGCTTGAGGATATTACAAAATGAGACCGGTTAATGGCTATTTTGATGAATTTGGTGGTAAGTTTATACCCGAAACATTAATGCCAGCTGTTTGTGAATTAGAAAAGAGTTTTTATTTTTTTATAAAAGATAAGTCTTTTAATAAAGAACTTAACAATTTATTTTATAATTATGCAGGTAGACCCACACCGCTTACTTATGCCCCTAATATAAGCAAAGACTTAGGTTTTAAGGTTTATCTTAAACGCGAGGATCTGTGTCATACAGGCTCGCATAAGATTAACAATGCTCTTGGTCAGGCACTCCTTGCTAAAAAAATGGGCAAAACAAGGGTTATAGCAGAGACAGGCGCAGGACAACACGGTGTTGCCACAGCTACTGTCTGTGCTTTGCTTGGATTAAAATGTGAAGTATATATGGGAACCTGTGATATAGAAAGACAGAAACTAAATGTCTTTAGAATGGAACTTTTAGGAGCTAAAGTTACACCGGTCTCTTCGGGTAATAAAATACTCAAAGATGCTATTACAGAGGCTTTAAGAGATTGGATGGCTAATGTTGATAATACTTATTATTTATTAGGCTCTGTACTTGGGCCGCACCCATATCCACTAATGATACGACATTTTCAAAGCATCATTGGTATTGAAACAAAAAAACAGATAATTCAAAAAGAGAAGAGACTGCCTGATGTTTTATTAGCGTGCGTTGGTGGCGGGAGTAATTCAATCGGTTTGTTTTATTCGTTCCTTAAAGATAAAGATGTAAAAATGTATGGAATAGAGGCTGGTGGCAGAGGCTTTAAAGCAGGGGAACATGCTTCAAGATTTAAAGGCGGAAGCATAGGTATTTTACACGGGACCAGAACATATATTCTTCAGGATGAGTGGGGACAGATTTTGCCGACTCATTCTATATCAGCTGGACTTGATTATCCCGCGATAGGTCCTGAACATTCGTACCTCAAAAAGACCAATAGAATAAAATTTGATTCTGTGAATGATAAAGAAACATTAGATGCTTTTAGTTATCTATCAGAGAAAGAGGGTATAATGCCTGCGCTTGAGAGCGCTCATGCCATCGCTTATCTTTTTAAATTAAAACTAAAAAAGGGAAGTATTGTAATAGTTAATCTTTCTGGCAGAGGTGACAAAGATATAGATATAGTATATAAGGATTACTATGGCTGAACTTGGCAATAAATTACAAGAAATTAAAAAGATGAATAAAAAAGCTTTTGTGACATATCTTTGCGCCGGGGATCCAGAGGAAAAACTATTTTTAAAAATTACCAGAATTTTAAGTAAGTATGTTGATATATTTGAGATAGGCATACCTTTTACAGACTCTGTAGCTGACGGACCTGTTATACAAAATTCGATAGCTCGTTCTCTTCAAAGAGGGATGAATACTAATAAAATATATACCCTATGTAAAAAAATTATGGACTCTATAGAAAAACCAGTGGTTATTATGACATCCTACAACATTATTCACAGACGTGGCATGCAAAGATTTATAGAAGACTCGATACGGACAGGTATCAAAGGTTTAATTATACCTGATCTACCAATTGAAGAAGCAGACGAATATTGTTATCTTGCAAAAGATAGGATTGATACTATATTTTTAGCTACACCTGCAAGCGGGATAAAGAGGTTCAAAACTATTGTTAAATTGTCAACTGGATTTATATATTATGTTTCTGTGAAAGGCATAACAGGTATAAGAGAAAAACTACCCGTTGATATAAAAGATAATTTAAATATACTAACATCTCTAAGTAAGGAGAAACCTGTTTATGTAGGTTTCGGGATAAGTAATCCATTGCAGGTTCGAGAGATAATACCATATTGTGACGGCATAATTGTCGGGAGCAAAATAATAAAAATTATTGAAGATATGATTGACATAAGCGAGAAAAAAGTATTAAAAAGTATAGAGGATTTTATTTATTCTATCAGAGCAGCTCTTGAGATGGGTAAATGAAACTAAAAGAGTTATTGAAGAACAATCCGTTATTTGAGAATCTTAACAACGAACAGCTTGAGATAATAGTTCCCTATCTTGAAAAAAGGTTTATAAGAAAGATGAATTTATTTTTGAGGAGGGCGATGATTCGGATGGAATGTATATAATTGTTTATGGCGGTGTTAAGATTAACAAACTCATTGATGGCTTTAACAAAAAGACGCTTGCGACTTTTGCTCATGGCCAATTTTTTGGTGAGATGTCGCTTGTTGATGGTTATCCACGCAGCGCCACAGCTTTAACTACGCGCGAATCGTTACTATATAAATTTTCGACCGAGAATTATAAGAAAGTTATTTCGGTGGAGCCTTATACCGCTTTGAGTATAGCGTTGTCTTTAGCAGGTTGGATAAGTATGAGATTGAGGACCGCAAATCTTGAGATAGCTACACTTGAGAATTGGCGCATCTTACACGAACAGAAAGGCAAATGGTAGCTTAAAACGAAGATGATATTTACTTTTTAATTCCTCAACTCTTGAACTCATTAACTTTTTCACAGGAGTACTCATGAGCGTGGGTTGCACTTTACACTATTGGGTTCTTGGATTATTGCGTTTTTGCGCTCTACACAACGTCTGAAAAACTGAAGATGATATGAAAAGAGTCAAAAGTCGCAAGTCGTGAGTCAAAACAGGACTCGAGACTCAAGACTCAAGACTTTTCAGCAGGCTTTGG
>JBFMHD010000094.1:0-10216 GCA_040752395.1 Candidatus Hydrogenedentota bacterium | reverse complement strand
AAGTCTTGAGTCTTGAGTCTTGAGTCTCGAGTCCTGTTTTGACTCACGACTTGCGACTCACGACTCTTTTCATACTTTGTGCCTCTGTGCCTTTGTGCCTTTGAAAGTAAGAAGTATCAGAAAAAATTTTAATCTTTCAATCTTTCAATTATCAATATTGTTTTCTCATTGATTCTAAATCATACTTTATCTTATCTATCTCATTCCAATAGGTTTTCTTATCCTTTTCAATTTTTCTATCTAATGGGTCCTTCTTAAACAACTTTACATATATAGCGGTCACGGCGATACCTGTATAATAAAGAGCTATCATTAACACATTACTAACAAATGTTCCTATAGAAAGAACAACTTTCATCCAGTAATAATAAGGTCTATTTAATAATGCGGGAAATAAAACTGAGATTAAAAATAAAATGCAACCTGTCCATACAAAGATCGAAGCTAATCTCGGGTTCTTGTTTTTTAATAATAGATAAGCGACAAAGATCAGTATAGCTGATAACATCAGTCCGAATATCTGTAATTCTTCTTTTTTATAATCTTTCATAGAGAATCAACCCTCAATTATGATAAATTTTTTATTGATATATTTTAGAAACATTAGCGGTTTTTAATCGCAGTAACGCTTTTTTTAACGCTATCTCAGCTCTCTGTAAATCGACCCCTTTTTTTCTTTCTTTTAACCGAAACACAGCCCTATCCCTTGCTTCTATGGCACGATTGATATCGATCTTTTTTGCGTTCTCGCAGGTTTCACATAATACCTCAACTCTATCAGGGTTTATCTCTACAAACCCTTTATTAGCTGCAAAATATTCTGTGTTGCTGTCTTTTTTTATTCTCATAACACCCATTGATAAGTTCGCAAGATATGGCGTATGTCCTGGCAATATTCCAAGCTCGCCTAACTCTGCGGGAACAATCACCATATCTGCGGTATCTTCATAAACCTTGCCAAACGGAGTTGTGATTTCTACTTTAATCGCCATCTCGTCTCCTTTATAGCATATCTACAAATTGCTGAAGTGCTAAACCTGCACTCTCTATTATTTCATCAAGCGTCCCTGTATCAATAGATTTATGTGCAGGAACTATAACTAAAGAGTACGGGCTATCTCGTTTTAAGACTATATGACTTCCTTTCTGTCTTTTTATATAAAATCCGCATTTCATTAATTATTAATAACCTTCTTATAACTTAATCCTCTCGGGATTTTTGTCATCTAACTGCAACCTTCAATTCCACTATGTCTTTATATTCTTCTCTTGGGACAGTCATCCCATCTTCTAATAATGTCTCAACATATAATTGAATCGCTTCTTTAATATTTTTCAAGGCTTCTGTTCTTGTCTTCCCTTGTGAAACGCATCCTTTTAACGCAGGGACAACCGCTGTATATCCACTCTCTTTCCCTTTCTTTAATATAATAGTATATTTCATAATCTCCTCCTCGTATTAAGCAGCACTTACTTTCTTTTCCTTTTCTTTTTCTTCTGCTTTCTTTATCTCAAGCTCGATACTTCTTGCTTTTTCTAAAACCTCTTCTAATGTGCCAACCATATAAAATGCCTGCTCAGGTATATGGTCAACATTACCTGCGACTATCTCTTTGAACCCTTTGATAGTATCTTGTAATTTAACGTATCTACCTTTCTCGCCTGTGAATGCCTCTGCTACAAAAAAGGGTTGCGATAAAAATTTCTGTATCTTTCTTGCCCGACTAACAATTAATTTGTCTTCTTCTGTTAATTCATCCATCCCGAGTATCGCAATAATATCCTGCAGGTCTTTATATCTCTGTAAAATTTTTTGAACCTCTCTTGCTGTTCTATAATGTTCATCTCCCAGGATTCTATGGTTAAGTATCCTGCTTGTAGAATCAAGTGGATCAACTGCTGGATAAATTCCGAGTTCTGCGATCTGACGCGATAAAACAGTTGTGGCATCAAGATGTGAGAATGTCGTAGCAGGAGCCGGGTCTGTTAAATCGTCCGCTGGTACATAAATAGCCTGTACTGAAGTTATCGACCCTTTTTTCGTAGAAGTGATTCGTTCCTGAAGCTCGCCTAAATCTGTGCCAAGTGTTGGTTGATAACCAACAGCAGAGGGCATCCTGCCAAGCAGGGCTGAAACCTCACTACCTGCCTGCACAAACCTGAATATATTATCTATAAATAAAAGCACATCCAAACCGTAAACATCCCTAAAAT
Source organism: Candidatus Hydrogenedentota bacterium (assembly GCA_040752395.1). GTDB lineage: Bacteria > JBFMHD01 > JBFMHD01 > JBFMHD01 > JBFMHD01 > JBFMHD01. Next base: position 8,002 of record JBFMHD010000094.1, on the reverse strand, counting down.
ATTCAGCGATTGTTAAAGCACTTAACCCGACCCGAAATCTTGCACCAGGCGGCTCATTCATCTGACCGAATACAAGCGCTGTTTTATTAATAACACCTGACTCTCTCATCTCTAACCATAAATCATTCCCCTCTCGAGTCCGTTCACCAACACCGCCAAATACTGAAACACCACCATGCTCCGTTGCAATATTCCTAATTAACTCCATTATTAAGACAGTTTTCCCTACACCCGCACCACCAAATAACCCGGTCTTGCCACCCTTTGAATATGGTGCAAGTAAATCTATAACCTTTATACCTGATTCAAACATCTTCTGCTCCGTAGATTGCTGTTCAAACGAGGGTGGTTCTCTATGTATAGCCCAGTTGTCTTCACTCTTTACTTCTCCAAGCTCATCTATCGGTTCACCGATAAGATTTAAAAGACGACCCAGAACTGTTTTACCAACCGGAACCCTGATAAAATCCGCTGTATCAATAACTTCCATTCCTCTTACCAGACCATCAGTCGAAGACATAGCAACAGCTCTTACTATTGAATCACCTAAATGCTGCTCCACCTCAAGTGTAAGATTGATGTTACTTTCAGGATATATTATTTTAAGCGCGGTATATATTGGTGGTAATTTCCCTTTTTCGAACTCAACATCTACCACAGGTCCTATCACCTGCTGTACTTTACCTATGTTGTGCATAGTTCCCCCTCTAAAAAAGTTCGGAGTTCGGAGTTCGGAGCTCGGATCTATTATCACGAACTCCTAACTTCTAACTCCTATGACAAGTTAAAAGTTAAAAGTAAAAAGTCAAAAGTTAAAAGTAAAGAAAGCGAAAATATACACTTTCTCGCCGTATCTTTCAATCTTTTAACCTTTGAGAGCTTCAACGCCTGCAACGATTTCACACATTTCTTTTGTTATACTTGCCTGCCTTGCTCTGTTAAACGTCAGGGTCAGTTTATCTATCATCTCACATGCATTTTTTGTCGCGTTTTCCATAGCTGTCATCCTTGCTGCATGCTCTGCTGATACTGATTCAAGCAAACATCGCCAGACCTCAACTACTAAATATCGCGGTATCAATTTTTCAAGCACTTTATCAATCGAGGGTTCGTAAAGATAATCTATATTCATTAGTTCAGTCTCTTCTATTTTTACTGGTTCTATTGGTAAAATCTTCTGTACCAGCACCTGCTGTGTCAAAACACTCTTGAACCAGTTATAGATAAGATACACCTCATCAAAGTGGTGTTGTAAAAAGAAGTCGCATAATTTATCTGTAATAGCAATAGCATTCGCATAACTTAATTCTTCAAAAAAATTAGCATAATAATCTCGAATTTTATATTTTCGTCTCTTAAAATAATCATAACCTTTCCGTCCTATAAGAAGAAGCTCTACTTCTTTGTCTTTGGTCTCATTCTCTAAAAAATATAAAGTCTTTCTGATAATATTTGCATTGAATGAGCCACAGAGCCCTCTGTCACCAGTTATAACCATTATACCTATCTGGCCCCTTTTCTCCGGGATATGTAGAAGCGGATGTTTAGAATGATCAACTCTTTTAGCGAGCCGAGCTATAAGGTTTTCTAAAGCTATGGCATATGGTCGGGCTCGCAGTATAGCTTCCTGTGCTTTCCGAAGTTTCGTAGCTGCTACTATCTTCATAGCTTTGGTAATCTGCTGAATGTTTTTTACTGATCTTATACGTCTTTTTATATCTCGAACCGATGGCATAAATATTATTTCTTACGTATTGTTTTATATTCTACTATCACATTATTTAAATCACGTTCAATCTCTTGTGTGATCTCTTTCTTCTCTTTTAATTTTTTGAAAATGTCAGGATGTCTCTCATCTATAAAAGAATGTAAGCCTCTCTCAAACTCACGAATCTCATCAACTCTTAAATCATCAAGATAACCCCGAACCCCGGCAAAAATTGATACTATCTGCTTTTCGACTGGCATCGGTGTATATTGGTCCTGCTTTAATATCTCTACCATCCGTTCACCGCGGCCTATCTGAGCGCGTGTTACGGCATCTAAATCCGAACCGAACTGGGCAAACGCAGCTAATTCACGATATTGAGCAAGGTCAAGTCGCAATCTGGCCGCAACCTTTTTCATTGCTGGTATCTGGGCGCTACCACCAACTCGGGAAACAGATAGCCCGACATTTATCGCAGGCCTTATACCTGAATAAAATAACTCTGTTCCTAAATATATCTGGCCATCTGTTATCGAGATAACATTCGTAGGTATATACGCAGCGACATCGCCTGCCTGAGTCTCAATTATCGGTAAAGCTGTTAACGACCCACCTGAACCCGGTATCTTTTTAATCACATAATCATCTTTAAATTTCTTTAGTTCTTCTTTAGCATAGTGCAGTTCAAGCGGTCCCTGGTAAACTTTACCGTTTATAGAATTTCTTTCGGTTGGTTCATCTTTTGTCTTTACTATCACATATTTCTCAGCAAATTTACAGGCTCTCTCAAGTAAACGTGAATGTAGATAAAATACATCTCCTGGGAAGGCTTCTCTGCCAGGCGGTCTCCGTAATAAGAGTGAAACCTGTCTGTATGCCTGTGCATGCTTTGATAAGTCATCATAGATACATAAAACATCTCTACCTTTGTCTCTAAAATACTCACCCATTGTACAACCAGCATACGGGGCTATATATTGTAAAGCTGAAGATACACTCGCAGTAGCACTGACAATAATAGTGTATCTCATAGCATCATAATCACTTAAAACCTTGAGTATCTGCGCTACTGTAGATTTTTTCTGACCGATAGCAACATAAACACAGATAACATCCTGGTCTTTTTGGTTTATTATTGTGTCTATAGCGATAGCTGTTTTACCGGTCTGACGGTCACCTATTATCAACTCACGCTGGCCCCTGCCTATGGGTATCATTGAATCTATTGCTTTAAGTCCTGTTTGTAGCGGTTGCCTTACTGGCTGTCTCTTTACAACACCCGGGGCTATCTTCTCTATAACGCTAAATTCATCTGTATTTATCGGTCCTTTACCATCAAGCGGTCTTCCTACTGGATCAACGACTCTTCCTATTAAAGCCTCACCAACAGGAACAGACGCGATCCGACCAGTAGATTCAACAATATCGCCCTCTTTTACCAGTGTCTCTTCGCCAAGTAACACACATCCTATAGTCTCTTCTTCCAGGTTTAACGCTATACCATAAACATCATGTGGAAATTTTAGTAGCTCATTTGATTTAGCATTGCGTAACCCGTATATTTTAGCCACACCATCACCAACCTGTATAACACTACCTATCTCTTTTTCATCGGGTCTTAACCCTATCTTCTCTAACTCTTTCTTTAACACCGACGTTATCTCATCAGGTCTTATTTTTACATCAACCATAAATTTATTTCCTTTCTCTGCACGAAAACGCAGAAGCGGTTAATTAGAATTATCATATATCCAGTAAATTTGTAAATTTCTTTTTTTGTTTAAGTCTGTATATGTAAAAATCGATGTCAACGCTTATAATAGAATTTATATTCAATTCCTCAGCTAATACTATTAAGGATGCATCAGCAAAATCCATCGGTCTATCCAGATATTTCTCAATCAACTTAATTATTCGTTTTATGTGTTCTTCTGTGATATGAAATATAGAAACACCCCCTAATTCAATCCATTTAAGTAAATCCAATTGTGCCTGTATATTAAAATCCAGTAAATGTGTTGCTTCTGTAATAACAGGTATGGTGGTAATTAAATATCCTTTGTATTTTTTTAAATATTCTTTAACCTTTTGATGATATTTATCTGATGCATCAAATAATGCGATTAATGGTCCAGCGTCAATAATTGCGATATTTTTCATTCAGTTTCTCTTTTAAATATTTTTTTCTGTTCGAAGATAAATCACTTTTCCCGCTCTGATATTTGCCAAAAAGTAATTCTCCTATTTTATACGGGGTGTTATCCGGGATATGTCTCTTGAAATATTCGGATATACTCTTTGCTATAATTTTGGATTTAGATAAACCTTCAATTTGACTAATTAAATTAAGCTTGTTTAGTATCGAATCATCCAGCCGTGCGCTGACAGACATAATAATCACCTCTTAAATTTATGTATTACATATTGTATAACAAAATTAAAAATTAGTCAATATAATCCTTTCTATCCTTCTGCGATTCGCTTAATATAGCTATCAATACTTCCCTTAACACTCGCATCTATTAATTTATCCTTTATTTTAACTATAAAACCACCTGCTATATCTTTGTCAATCTTTTCTTCTAAATATACATTCTTAAAACCAGTAACCCATTTTATAAATTCAGTAATTTTCATTTTACTTTGATGCAACCCTTCTAAGGGTAAAACTAATTCACCACGTCCGCGGTTGAATTTCTCATCAATCCTTTTTCTAAAATTCTCGTATATATATTCAATCTGCTCTATTCTGCGTTTCTCTATCAATAACTTAATAAAAAATTTTACCTGTTCGTCTTTAATCTCAAGTTTTTCTATTATAGAATATTTTAATTCATTGTTAATTGTAGGATTTTTCAAAATATCTTTAAGCTTTTGTGATACTTCTAATAACTTAATAAATCTGCCCAGTTCTTCTTCTACTTTAAGCAATTCTTCTTCTTTTACTGTTTCAAATAAAGTTTTACCATAACGCATACTTAATAACGAAGCCGCTCTCACCTAATACCCTCCTGTTCTTTAATCATCTCATCAACCATCTCATCTGCTCTTTTAACATCGATCTTTTCTTTTATAAATCTTAATGCGATATTGCCTGCGATCTCAGCTATCTCTCCCTGTATTTTTTTGACCACCTCTTTTTTTGATTTCTCTATCTCCTGTTTTGCAAGCGTAATCATCTGCTCAATCTCTTTTTTAGTTTTCTCTGTTTCTTCTCTTCTTATATCCAGTGCCTCTTTTTTGGTGGTCTCTATAATCTTATTCGCCTCGGCTTCAGCTGTTTTAATCTTTTCATCCCACTCTTTTCGTATTTTAAAAGCTTCTTCTCTCTCTTCTTTTGCTTTTTGTAAATCATCTGCTATCTGTTGATTACGTGTTTTTATAACCTTAAGTATCTTTACTAATGCAAAATGTATAACAGCCCAGAATATAAGAAAATTTATTAACTGAAAAATAAATAACCTGATATCAAATTTCATTATCCCTGCCCAATGTATAGGTGGCTCGCTAACCTGGCCTACTACTATTTTTCAACTCTCTCAGTTATCGCCGGTGTTTTCCCCATCTCTAAACCAGCCATATCTTTAACCGCATCTTTGAATGGGTCACCTGCTAAAGTAAATGATATAACCATACAGTAAATGACAAGTGATTCAATAAACGCCAGGCCAAGAACCATAAGTATCATAACCCAGACTTTAACCTCAGGTTGTCTCACCAGCCCATCAATCGCTCTCTGGGTTACGAGTGACTGACCAATGGCTCCAGCCATCGCAGCTATCGCAAGCCCAAACGCCATACCAAGCGCTAACATCACATAATAATCCATAATAACCTCCTCTGAAAAACGCTGTAACTCTAATAATTCGGGGTACAGGCTACGGGCTACGGACTACAGCCGGCTGGAGCCAAAAGCCCAAAGCCTGCTGAAAAGTCTTGAGTCTTGAGTCTTTAGTCCTGTTTTGACTCACGACTTGCAACTCACGACTCACGACTCTTTTCATATCATCTTTAGTTTTTCATACTTTGTGTAGAGCGCAAAAACGCAAAAACGCTCATGACAACTCCTCGTTTTAATGTCCTTCGCCTTCTGTGTGATCAGTTGCTAATTTTATATATATAGTGGTCAGTAAAACAAAAATAAAAGTCTGAACTATCGCTGCAACAAATTCTAACCCCATCAAAGGTATGGGATATATCAAAGGGATCGCAGTAAGACCTAAAAATATGCCAATTACAACATGACCCCCTGTCATATTACCTGCAAGCCGTAAAGATAACGATAACGGTCTTACAAGATGACTTATTAATTCTATAGGAAATAAAAAAAGATTTATAATTTTTAGATACCATGGCAGTTTGGGTCCAAAGAAATGACCGATGTGTTTCCAGAACCCCATCTCAATAATACCACACATATTATAAAAAATAAAAACAAGTATAGCTAAAGCTGCGGTTGTTGACCAATTCGCAGTAGTGCCTTCAAACCCTGGCACCAACCCTAAAAAATTACCGCAAAATATAAATAAACCAAGCGAGATTATAAATGTACAATATTTAGTAGCACGTCTCTCATCAAGCTGCTCTTTCAAAAAATTATAAAATAAAAGAACTATACTCTCTGCAATCCCCTGCATTAAGTTAGGTATCAATCTTTCTTTTCTGCTACTATAATAAAAAAATAACCATAACATTATCATTACAAACCAGGTAGAAGAAATAATTGCTACATTTTTATGATCATATAGATATTTCTCAAGAAAAGAGAGATATACAAAAACAGTAGTGGTATGACTTTCGCCACCTGCTTTTGCTATCAAGATAGCAGGTAAAAAAATAAAAATCATTACTAAAAATCGCTTAATCATAATTTCATACTGCAAGTTTCGGTTTTGGAATAGCTCGTTTAGGTTTTGGCCTGGATAGCTCAAATGAGGTCTGCAAATTGATCCAGAATTCAGTCGAGGTGCCAAACGCTTGTGCTAATAACCATGCAGTTTCAGGGGTTACCCCTCGTTTTTTTTGGACAATTTCATTGATACGCAGGAGGAGAATGCCAGGATGTAATCGCATTTAACATGTCTAATCTTCTTAATGCTGTTGGTATAATATCACGTGGAAACCGACGTACGCGTGATGTCTGTCGGTTATGATATAAATCCGCAGTCGCCTGGTTGCCAAGAGAGATAACCATAATATCTTGAATTATTGTAAATATATCACAGTATCCGTGCAAGCATTAATTTTATTTATTTACTTTATTTTTATAATTAACCTGAATCCGTAAATCAATGTACCGATTACTATGGAAACTAATAATAAAGTAAACCCTGATGAAAAATATATAGCACTCAATCTTAATTCGATTAATAAAATATATACTATTCCAAAAACTAATAAAAATTTAAATAAATATATAATCAAAAGTAATACAAGTTTATAAAGCTTCTTTTTAGTTATATACTCTGAAATAATAATTCTCGAAATTAAAATTAAGGTACCAAATAATATTAACCCGAAAATCTCACCAGAAAGAAAAGCTATTATTTTTAATTTAGCTATTTTGCTAATTAAAAGAGTCAACAAGCTTAAAAATGCAAGAATAATATTTGTTAAGATTATTATCTTAAAAATCAATGTTTCGCTATCTCTTTCATTATCAACCATATACTGTAAAAACCAGAGAACATACCTATAAATATACCAATAATCATAAGCCAGGGTGTTGTTCTTAACAACTTATCAAGCCACAATCCTATAGCCAGCCCTATTAAAACAGAGAAAACCATTACAAACCCAACAGATGACGCCTGAAGCACAGCTATCTTCCAGTCATCATCTTTTTTCTCTGTTTTATTATTACTATTTACCATTTTGTATTTCCCCCGTCTTCACTCATCTATTTCTTGGTCCATTCATTATATTGCATCTTTTTTCTGATACTTCTCACTTCTTCCATTATCTTGCTTCTTGTCGCTTCGCTCCATTGTAAATTGCAAATTGCAAATTTATTTGCCTACTACGGGTCTTTTGACCCTCACTACTTGACCTCATAAACTTCGAAAAAAGTTCGGAACTCGGAGCTATTATTACGAACTCCTAACTTCTAACTCCTATCTCCTATCCTCTGAAAAACGCTGTAACTCTAATAATTCTGGCTACAGGCTACGGACTACAGCCGGCTGGAGCCAAAAGCCCAAAGCCTGCTGAAAAGTCTTGAGTCTTGAGTCTTGAGTCTCGAGTCCTGTTTTGACTCACGACTTGCGACTTGTGACTCTTTTCATACTTTGTGCC
>JBFMHD010000093.1:0-10261 GCA_040752395.1 Candidatus Hydrogenedentota bacterium | reverse complement strand
TATTTCAAGTAAAATTTATAAAATCATATTACTTTTTTCTCATCCCCCTCTCCTTACTTCTCTAAACGATACCCATTCAATAAATAAAAATACCAGCCCCAGAATTGTTATTGGTATCGTAAGCATAACCCTTAATAATATTATAAAACTTAAGGCTTGATCTACATCAACACCTAAAAGTCCGACAAGTATGTTTTTATTTATAAATTCGAAAACCCCAAGAGCACCAGGAACAAAAGTAAGACTGAAACTTAAATAAATCGCAATCAAGATAAGTATTATCCCTGCTAAAGAAATGTCTATCTTCAATGACATTAAAGTGAATTTAATATAAATTAACCCAAATAACCACTCTAAAAAACAATAAACAAGCGGCAAAAATATCCCCCGGAGATTATGAAAAGACTCAGTTCCCTCAATAAACGACCTTACAATAGAAAATTTTTTTAATACTGGTATCTTATTTAAAAATAAAATTACCAGAACAAAAATAACAGATATAAATAACGCTATGTAACCTCCATAGCATAACCATTGCGGCAAATCTAAGAAAAATGATGATACGCCAATAACTCCAAAAAGAAAAACTATATCCCACAAACCCTCAATCACAGTTGACCCAAAAACAAGTGCTTTACTTATATTCTCTTTTTCGCCAAGTATATACGATCGGATTATTTCAGCCATCCGAAAAGGCAGAAATGTATTGACCATCAAACCTATTACTATTAATCTAAATATTCTTGAAAATTTAATATCAGTCCCAAATCGTGTTTTTGATACTTTTATGTTAAATAATAAAAATTGCCACTTCAAACTCCGTATAGTTATAGCACAAAAATCAGCAAGTATAACAAATAAAAGATAAACAAACTTCGTTTTGATTAAAAAATTATATATATTATCAAAATTAGAATCCCTGAAGGTTAAATATAAAAGGATTACACAGATTGCAAGCCAAAATAAAGTATGTCTCTTATTCATAATTAGGTACTGACAAAGTAATTTTCTCTAACAGGGTAAATCTGTTTTCTCTATATAAATCGTTTGTGTAGGATAGGCAAACTCTATACCCTCTTCTTTAAACTCTTTATATAATGCAAGATTTATTGCCTGCTGGATATCCATATAAACGTTGTAATCTGGCTTTAAAACGTAATACACCACCTCGAAATCAAGTGATGAATCTCCAAACGAAACGAAATGAGTGCGGTCAAATCTTGTATCGTTAATCGCTGTGATTATCCCCTTTAGTATAGATGGTATCTTTTTAAGTTTTTCAAGTGGGGTCTGGTAGATAACTCCAAACTTAAATACCACGCGGCGCTCCGCCATCCGTTTGTAATTGCGTATCCGGCTGTTTAAAAGATCAGTGTTTGAAAACACAAGCTGCTCACCTGAGAGACTGCGAATACGAGTGGTTTTCAATCCTATATGTTCAACTGTTCCCAAATAATCACCAACCACGATGAAATCACCGATAACAAAGGGTTTATCAAGTATGATAGATAATGACGAAAAAATATCACCGAGAATATTCTGAACTGCTAATGCTACCGCTATGCCGCCTATACCAAGTCCTGCAACAAGAGCAGTTATATCAATCCCGGCGTTCTCAAGTACAAGAAGCAGTATCACAACCCATAATATCATTCTGCTTATGTATCCAATCGCTGTGATGGTCGTGCCGTCCATAGCACCTTCATCTCTTTTTTTCGTTTTGTATTTTGTTATCCAGTAATTGATTATAGCATTTACATAAAACGCGACCTGCAATAATAAAACTATTATAATAACGCCGTTTGTAAGTCTCCGCACCCTATCCGATAAATTTAAAATAAATGAAGCTATATATAAAGAAACAAAAAGTAAAGATACAAACTTAGTCTTACCGAGTAACTCAACTATAAGGTCATCTACGTCTGTCCTGGTCTTTTTAGATACCTCGCTAAGTTTCTTGACCACTATTCTAAGAATTATCTGGAAAGCACACAAAAGTATGAAAACAATTATAAAAAAGATTAGCCATATCATAACTACCTTTTTTAAAACCACAAAGCCATACACTTCTTTTTTTTACCTCAATATCAGATTTCTGTCAAAAAAAATTATTTACAAATTCCGTATCTCATAGAAAAATAGCCGATACCAACGCCACCAGGCTATTTGTGTGGCGTCATGGTAGCGGTGTATAACTTATGCCATTTTTAGATAAAGCTATTTCTGAACAGATTGTCTCCTCTTTCAAAAAGTCGATATCAGAAAATATCGACCCACAATTATATCCTTATCTAAAAGTTGTCCCTAACCAAAAACAAGACTATGGTGATTATCAATTTAATGGTGCGATGGCTCTTGCTAAAATCTATAAAAAGTCTTCTAAAGAAATAGCACTACTCATCCAGAAAAATTTAGGCCAAAATGATTTTAGATCTGAGATAGCTGGTCCTGGTTTTATTAATTTTAAATTAAATCCATACTACTGTTATAAATTACTTATTGAGAATTATGCCTCTCCATCTCTTGGTATCCCACAGCCAGAGAAACTTGAAACCATAGTCATTGACTTTTCGTCACCTAATGTTGCCAAACCTATGCACATAGGTCATATCCGCTCAACCATAATCGGCGACTCCATAAGACGGATACTCAAAGAACTCGGTCACACTGTTATTGCCGATAATCACATAGGTGATTGGGGTACGCAGTTTGGTAAACTTATTTATTCCCTGAAACATTTCGCAAATATAGATTCCTTAGAGCAAGAACCGATGCAGAAGCTCCTTGAAATCTATGTTGATTTCGAGAAAAAAGAAAAAAACGACCCGGACCTGACTGAAAAAGCTAAACAAGAACTTGTAAAACTCCAGAATAACGATAAGGAGAATATAGAAATATGGCAGAAACTCGTTGATATAAGTAGTAAAGAGTGGTCAAAGATATACAAATTACTCGATATCGGGTTCGATTATAGCCTCGGTGAAAGTTTCTATCAAGCTATGCTCCCTGGTATCGTTTCTGAGTTTATCAACAAAGGTATCGCAAAAATTGATGATGGCGCCTGCTGCCTCTTTTTCCCGGAACAAACAAAACTATCGCCAGTTATAATAAGAAAACAGGATGGCGGCTTTTTGTATGCAACCACTGATATCGCTACAATAAAATATCGTATAGAAATATTCAAGCCTGATCGTATTTTATATGTCACAGACGATCGCCAATCACTTCATTTCCAGCAGTTATTCTATACTGCAAAAAATTATATGAATATAGCTTGCGAACTTGAGCATATCTCTTTTGGACTTATGCGGCTTGCTGATGGCCATCTTTCTACACGAGAAGGTAGAGTAATTGAATTATCAAGCCTTCTTTCCGAAGCAAAGGAGCGTGCTTATAGACTTATATCAGATAAACGGGGCGAGATGGATGAATCACATAAACAAAAGGTAGCAGAAATCATCGGTACCGGCGCTGTGAAATATAATGATTTATCACAGAACCGTGAAACTATGGTGGTATTCGAATGGGATAAAATGCTGTCATTTGACGGTAATACCGCACCCTATTTGCAATATACCTGCGCACGTATTAAAAGCATATTTGAAAAAGGTAACATAAATGAAAATAATCTTTATATAGACAAATTACCTGATAACCTCAATCAGATGGATATTAATTTACTTAAGTCTCTACTCTTTTATCCTGAAAATGTAAGAAACGTTACAAATAAATATTACCCTCATCTACTCTGCGAATATCTCTTTAATCTCGCTAATACCTTTCACAAATTTTATATAGAAAACCCGGTTCTTAAAGCCGATTCATCACCTCGTCAATTTCGCTTATTACTCTGCGATATGACATTAAAAATAATGACCCGCGGTCTTTCTTTACTTGGCATCAAAACCATCCACCCTATGTAACTCTTTCCAGTTATCTCCACTTGCTTTATTCAGAAACAAGACTATTGACATTGTTAATAATTTTGAGTAAAATTACTCAGGATGATGAGTAAAATACCAGACGGTTTTGGTGGCTAAATGTTCAAAAGAAATGCTGTAGACATAATTTTTAAAAGATTACGAGAGAAGAGACGTTTTATACAAGTACTTACAGGACCCAGACAGTATAGAGTTATTTTACTGGGCTGGTAACAATCGCGAGGTTGATTTTGTAATTTGCAAGCATAAATCAATAATCGCAATTGAAGTAAAAAGTGGTAGAAAAAAAATGGGTCTACCAGGAATTGAATTATTCTCAAAAAAATTTAATGTAAAGAAAAAAATTGTTGATTGGAGATACCGGAATCCCATGAAAAAGATAGGAGTTAGGAGTTCGTAATAATAAATACGAGCTCCGAACTCCGAACTTTTTCGAAGGAGTACTCATGAGCGCGGTTTGCGCTCTACACTATTGGGTTCTTGGGTTATTGGGTTATTGCGTTCTACACAAAGGATGAAAAACTAAAGATGATATGTTGGCTTCAGGCTCCGGGCTTCGGGTTCCAGCCGGCTGTAGTCCGAAGCCTGTAGCCTGTCCTGATACTTCTCACTTCTTACTTCTTACTTTTTCAGAGGAGGATATTAGTTATGAAAGAAAAAGTTCCCTGTAAAGTGTCTCAAGAAAAAATAGAGTTCGATGTCAGCGAACTCGAGGCCCTGTTTCAACTACCACCATTAGCCCAGAAACCATACCCACCTGCATTCATCACTCTTAAAGGCAAGAATATGGTTATAAGAGAAGCAAGAGAAGATGAATTCCCTCTACTTATAGAAATGATGCAAAAATTAGTAGCTAGCGAACAATTTAAAGAAGGAAAAGATTTTTATGATATAGTTGGCATCCGTGTCTATGCAGAACTCCTCGGCGTTATCCGTAAAAGACTAAAAGACCCATATACCTTCGTAGGTTTGATTGACGGAAAATTAGCAGGTTTCTGTAATGGCAGGCTATGGAATGAAGATATAAATATCTCTTTACATACTATGGCTTTTGCCCGCGGAATGCGCGCTGGAGCAACTATGTATTATGCTAAAGCTGAATACTGTTTTGATATATTGGGTCAGAAAGAGTTCTGGGCAACCTATGAGAGCTATAACGGATTTAAACGATGGGCTATCCAGATGGCTCAACCCTCTAAACCTTATCCCGAGTACCAACATGAACTTGGCGGAGCTAAAGTCTTTTATATGACAAAAGATTATTGGGATAAACGAGTAAAAAAGTATTTGAGAGACCTTGTAGGTGCTGAGTTTCAACGACCAGTACCACCTGAACTATTAAAAGCAAATGAAAAATTTACTCTTCCAGAGGAAATTGAGATTTAAATAAAACCCCTGTACCTAAAAATATTATGGTGTATTCCTTTAGTCTTTCGATAGTATTCTTAAGTTCGGTGTTTGGTGTTCTGATACTTCTCACTTCTTATTTCTTCACCACCTATAACTGATGGGGGTTACATTATGGTCGATATAGATAAAGCAAATACAGAAGCTATTAAGAATATCCAATCGAGCCAACCTGTTTTAATCGGTATAGAGACCGCAAAAAACGTTGTCCCGGGAATGAATGAAAAGTTGGTTCTGCACGCAGGCCCACCTATAAGCTGGGATAAAATGTCCGGACCGCTAAGAGGTGCTGTTATTGGTGGACTTATATATCAGGGTTTATGTAAAAACGAAAAAGAAGCTATAGAACTTGCATCTTCTGGCGAAATCAAGTTTGAACCGTGGCATGAACATAGCGGCGTTGGACCGATGGCTGGTGTCTGCACAGCTCGAATGCCTGTCTTTATAATCGAAAACAAAACTAAAGGTAATAAAACTTTCTGTACACTAAATGAAGGTTTAGGAAAAGTATTAAGATACGGTGCATACCAGGATGAGGTGTTAGACAGATTAAAATGGATCGAGGAAGCCCTTGCACCGGTGTTAGCCGAAGCAATTAAATTGCATGGCGAAATAAATCTTAAAACAATCATTGCTCAAGCATTACAAATGGGCGACGAGTTACATAACCGTAATCGCGCTGCAACCTCGCTCTTAATCAGAGAGCTCGCACCATGTATCCTCGAAACAAAGTTCCAGGCTAAAGATAAGAAAAAAGTGCTTGAATTTATGAACTCAAACGACCATTTCTTCCTTAATCTCAGTATGCCAGCCTGTAAAGCTATAATGCAATCTGCTGAATGGATTCCAGGCTCAAGTATCGTTACCACAATGAGTAGAAATGGTACTGAGTTTGGGATCCGTGTCGCTGGATTGAAAGACAAATGGTTTACAGGGCCTGCATCATATATAAAAGGTTTATATTTCCCCGGCTTTTCTGAAAAAGATGCAAACCCTGATATCGGTGATAGCTCAATAACAGAGACCTGCGGCCTTGGCGGATTCGCGATGGCAGCTGCACCTGCTATCGTTAAATTCGTTGGCGGAACAGTTAAAGATGCTTTGAATTTTACTATGAAGATGTATGAGATAACAGAAACCGAATCAGAAACTTTTCAAATCCCTGCACTTGATTTCCGTGGCTCTCCAACAGGTATCAATATTATTAAAGTCTGCGAACTAAATATTTTGCCACAGATTAATACCGGTATCGCTCATAAAGAGGCAGGTATCGGTCAGGTTGGTGCCGGACTTGTCAACCCACCAATGAAATGTTTTGAAGACGCACTCGAATCATTCGTTGAAAAATATTTCTGAATTTTTATGAGATTACCCTGGGTATAGTTATGGAACCGACAAAACAAAAGTTTGATGTCAAAGCAGAAGTTGTTGAATTAAAAAACGATTGTCCGGTATTCAAACCTGGCGATTTTATTTATATGCGTAGCACCGAACAGGGCGCCTGGGTCATAGATACTGATAAAAGTTCTACACATACTATATGTATGTGGTGCATACCTCCTATGTGTTCAGAAGTTGTGAAAGTACGACACGGTATAGAAGACGAACTGTATGTACATTGTATCGACCCGGGAAAACCATATACCGGTTATGGTGTAGTGTTTCGTATATTAAGAGTCTGAATATGGATCACCTAATTTCAACCTTTGCTCCACTTCTTCAGGTCTGTACACAATGAAGTCAGTAGCTAGTTTATATTTGATCAATCCATCCAATTGGCGTATTCTATCGACACCAAGATTAGGCACATCTTCTTTGACAATAAAAAGGTCGATATCTGTCCCTTCCTTTATTTTGCCACTTACTAAAGAACCAAATAAGATAATCTTCTGAGGCTTATATACTCTAATAAGTTGCTTCAACTGTTTTATGTCCATTTTTGTTTCTCCTTTTCATCTTCAATTTCGGGGAAAGGATTTTGCCACTGCCAACCTGTTTCCCCTGTCTTTCTAAAACGTTCTAATCTCCGTATTGTAATCTCGGCAAATATAGAATCAATATCAAATGTATATACTTTTCTTTCTAACCTTTCCCCGGCAATTAAAGTTGTCCCAGAATGAGCGAAGAAGTCTACAACCAAATCTTTTTCATGACTACTTGATAAAATTATTCTTTCTACTGCCTTTAAAGGTTTCTGGGCATAACATCCTGGCACATTTTCTTCCATCCTATAAAATACTTGCTGAATATCTACCCATACATTGCCGGCTCTTATATACTTTGACCTGCTCCGCTCTAAATTTTCTGTAATTCTTCCATTAACTTCTTTATAGTATCCCCTTAATATTTTAGGAATATCTGTATATTCAGCTTCTACATTAAAATCGGGATTGCCCTTAACATAATAAAGGAGTTCTTGCCTAACCCACATCCAGTTTTTTTGCGTACCATATCCCCTTTGGTTTCTCATTGTAATGAAATTTTTAGGTTTCAACTCTTTGAATTTTCTTATTAAAATAATAAAATCAGGATGTGGTTGAAGATTGTCTCTGTAATCCGCTCCCAACCAAATATAAAAATGAGCATTTTTATCCATTACTAAAATTGCATTTCGGACCCATTTTTCTGAAAACTCTAAATATTCTCCTATATTTATCTTAAAGAGCGCTTTTGTGTTTGCATTTCCCACTGGCACATTATAGGGTGGGTCATTTACAACTAACTTTGCTTTTTCCACGCCCATTATTTTTTTTACTTCTTTCAGATTTGTTGCATCCAATACGCCTACCCTGTGTCCTTTAATAGGATCTTCCCATATTTCGCCATATTTTAACCTACAAAGTGGCAATATTTTCTTTCTCAATTCACCATGTAAGTCTAATCGTTCAAGTTTCTCAGTAGTTTTCCCTTTACGCTTATCCTTTTTGACAAGGTCTAAAGCAGGGAACAAATCCAAACCTTCATTCTTTTGAACTCTCATAGTTTTATCTCTCATAATAGTTGTTAGTTTAGTTGCAAAAATTGCAACTTATTGTATATGTTATTCCGAGGTGATGAGGAACACGTCTTCATAGTTTGTGTGGTATGACCACGATAAGGAGGATGACGCCTCATTCCTCAGTCAAAAGCTTTGATTACATCCTCCTTACTATCTGAGCCGAATTTCATATAACGTCAGGCTGGTATCCGAAGTTGCGACCGAAGGTCGTAATTTGGTAAGCGAAGCGAATCCGAGGATGGACAAAGTCCCGACGAGCGTATACCCACCAGTTATATGACCGAGCGAAACGAGGCAAGGAAACCGAAGATTTCCCCAGAGTTCCAAACCCCGCCTAAATTTTGTAATCATTTTTTACTTCCTTCTTCAATCACAGCCTGGATTATCTCATCCCTTAATTCGGAAAACCACTTAAAGCGTTCTTGTTGATGAGATGGCATGTCAATCTCTGGATGCCTTTTATACCAGCCATAATTATTCTCATTCAGATACTGGAAACCTTTTACACCAACATCTGCCAATTTCATATAAAACCTTTTCATTTCATCCTTGGTTTTAAAAGGTCCTATCCCAAATGTTTGAATGCTCCAATACAATTTTGTTTTTCCACTTTCGTTTTGGACTCTATCCAGCACTCTTAGGGCATTAGCAAAATCTCCTCGGGTATTGAAATTAATCATCGGATCATCTACTTCAAAGTTACCATTATAAGTCACACTCAAGGCATCTACTCCATATTTTAAGGCAGGTTCGTTAAAAATCAGATCATATGCAGCCCATGCTTCTATAAGTGTGGGAACATCTCCAAAAATCCATTTTATCATTGCAGAGAATTCTCCTGCACCCTTTCCTAATATATACAAGAAGAACTCCTTCTGTAGTTGTGCTATTTTCTCTTCTTGTTCCAATGAATCATATTCCCCTTCGGAATAGTCAAAGATATATGCCTTTACTTCATCAAGTTGTACCCCAGGAGAATCTCCTGAGCCAAAACCGTAATCGCTAATGAAGGGAACACCTAATTTCAGATTATAAGAAGCCGAACCTGGCGTTGTACTGTACAGTATGGTATAAGCAAATCTATCCTCCTTAGTTATATTGTATTTTTTATCTAATAGCAGCAAATCCAGACCACCTATGCTAAACAGATAAGTCATCCCCTTATTTGTGAGATGGGTAGCGAACTCATTCACATCCTCTGGAGACCACGCTGTCTCAAGCATCATATCCCTTATTCCATGCTGATGAAGATAATCTATTGTAGGGTGTAGATCACCTACTCTGCAGAATCTATCTCTCTTCTCACCAGGCAGTATCGGTGATGGATTAATATAAGGCACATAAGGTTTCCCATCCCACCACATTAAGTGGTTTTCGTCTATGTGCCAGTTGTGACCCATATAGGTACCTGAAGTTTTCTTGATTTGGGAAGTTGCTGGCTCTGAAGATTCCTCTGATTCTCGAGAATGACAATTAATTACTACTCCGATATCCGCAGTTATCAAGATAATCCCTATGATGATTGCAATGATTGTTTTGTTCATGTTATCTTTCATTTACAGTGTTATTTTTCATACAGCCTTATAATCTCTACAGATGGAGATTTTGTTTCTCGGGTTAATGAGTAGTCAGATAGTTTGCCAGTTTCTATTAGTTCGAGCTTATGACTATCATCAACCAAGTATCTTTCAAACCGCGCCGATTTCCAGGGAAGATTGTTCATTTCTAAATTATATTTTGTATAGTTATACCCTCGTTTGGCCTCTTCCATAACTTCCCTTACTTGAGAAGGTGCTTCTCTGGATGGAGCATCTTGTGGAGGGGAAAAAGGATATTCCTTAAAATACAGATGAGGGTTAAAATTGGCAATTATTATGGTTACTGCCTTCCCATCCTTAGACCTTCCGGCTAAGGT
>JBFMHD010000092.1:0-10339 GCA_040752395.1 Candidatus Hydrogenedentota bacterium | reverse complement strand
CGTGTCACTAAATACTCCTGCTGTATCATAAACTTCAGTTAATACTACTATCTCTGTATCTTGCCCGATTGTACTCCATAAAGTTACTACTACTGTATCCCGCATCCTTGGCTGATTGTTCTTGTCTATATCTGTCACTATTATGTATATCAGACTATCTCCTATTATATATGTATCTATTTTCTTATTATTTCTATCTATAAAATCTATCTCTCCTAAAGAAATTTTTTGTCTTACTGGTACAGAATCAAGAGCAGTATCAATCCATTGTTCAGGTTCATCATCTTCATATTCTAATGTGATGGTATCATTATCACCCAACAAAAGAATTAGGTCATTTAATGAGCTCCCCAAAGAATCGCTTGTAATAATTGCAAAACCATTATTCCAAACATTGCTATCTCCAAACACACCACTTGTATCAGATGTTTCGGTTAAAGTTACAATAACGGTGTCTTCACCTATATCGCTAATAATGGTTATCTGAATAGTATCAGGTGTTCTTACATTATTATTTTGGTCTATGTCAGTAACAATGATATATATAGAATCGCCTATAAAAACAATTACAGCATCAAAACCATAAGAATCCATTATTAAGACTTTTGATAGTGTAGATACCTGTTCGGCTGACGAGGTATCAAACGAGAGGTCCAGTGTATCTTCTATGTCTACATATTTAGCAGTTAGAGAATCATCATCATTTAAGGCAAGAATATTATCATTTAACAACAAACCAGTTGTATCAGAGGTTCGTAAACCGTTACCACCAGGGACAGATGGTAAATTTTTAAATATTCCAGTTCGCTCCCCTGTTTCAGTTAAATAAATTATCTCAGTATCTTTTGAATCTCGTGAATAAATTGTAATCTGAATTAGTTCTTGCAAAATTGGATTATTATTTCTATTAAGGTCTGTTAAAATAATAAAAACTTTATCATAGCTTATATAAATTATATCTGTATCAATTTCATTTAAATTAACCATTAATATTTGAGATGGAGTAAGTGGTTGAATCATTATGGCGGTATCATACTCACTATCATTATGATAGTAATCAGTATCCCAAACACTAATTGTATCACCATCACCAACTAATAATACACTGTCTCCGCCAATTAAATATAAAGTATCACTTAATATTACACCGACTCCACCACTAAATATACCACTTCTATCAGTTGTTTCTGTTAGGACTAATATTGCTGTGTCACCAGTTATCTGGCTATATAACGTTACGGTTATCACTTGTGTTTCTATAGGATTTATATTTTGGTCATAATCTGTCACTATAACATAAGCTTTGGTCCCAATAAGATATGTATCTACTCTTATATTAAGTTCATTAATAAATTCCACATCAACATAGGTTTGTTTTCTTTTTATCACTGCTGTGTCTATATCGCTATCTATCGGTGCTCGATTGTCTGTGTCCCAGACTGTTATTGTGTCCCCATCGCTTACTAATAACTCTGTATCTCCATACACTACTGGCTTACTGTCTGTTATATCCATACTTCCTACAAATACACCACCACGATCACTGGTCTCATTTAATACTATTATTACGCTATCACTCGTATATGTGCTATATACTGTCACTACTACACTTTCCACTACTATTGGATTATTGTTTCGGTCTGCATCAGTCACTACTACATATACTATCTCACTTCCTAATAAATATGTATCTGCTAAACTCCAATCACTTCGGATGAACTCTACATTTGAGTTAGTCCGGAGTTGATACATAATAGCGGTATCAGTAGGTGTATCGCCATTTTCAGTATCATTAAAATAGGCTGTGATAGTATCCCCATTTGCGACAAGAATAATTGTATCAGTTGAAGTAGTTGAAGTTGAGTCAGTAGAGATTACGCCGGTATCAGGTGCGTTAGTAAAGAATGCGCTAGTTTCAGTAGTTTCGACGAGAGTAATTATAGCAGTATCTTTGGCGATAGCACTTGTTATAGTAATGACGACGGTATCTTTAATTTTTGGATTATTATTTCTATCGAGGTCAGTTAAAGTCAGATAAATAAAATCAGCTATATTATAGGTATCAGTTGATTGATTATTACTTCTTGTAAATCTTAACACTCCAAAAGTTTGTGGACAATTAATAACTGTAAGCAAATAAGTATCGAATTCGAGTGAAGGTTTTATATCAGATTCATAGCGAAGTATAACAGTATCACCATCACCGACTAATAAATAAGTGTCATTAGATAATTGAGATGATAAAATAATAGAGTCTCTAAAGACGGCTGTATTAATAGCTTCTTCTAAGATGAGTTTAATAATAGTATCATTGCCTATAGTGCTTGTTATAGTAACATAGACGGTATCTTGGAAATCAGAAGATGTATCAATTCCGTTGAACATAAAGGAGTTATTTTCATCTCTATCACTTAAAACGATATAGAGTGTATCGCCGATATAAGCAGAAGAGATAGGGGAATATGGGTTAGCGAAAGTATCACAGAAGATAATATTGGGTGAATCTTCGGAGAAATCAGCGGAATCAGTATCAGATAAAGGACCGGAGTCATAATAATTAGACAGTTTAAATACAGCGGTACAGGGTGCTTGGGCCATAAAAGGGTTTAGAACTGAATAATTATCAGTATCGCCTGGAATTTTTAAAGCGGCATTAAGTGGGTAAATGGAGGTGAAAATGGATATTAGAGATAACCATAAAATTTTAGTTTTGTTTACCTTTATAATATCAATAATGTCAATCATTTTAATACATAATCATTACAAAAATTACTATTAAGAGAGCAATAAGTATTCCTTATAATATATTTGCGTGGTAAAATTTTTAATTTATAACTTCAATAGATTCAAGTATAAATTTAGTAATAATTTATAAAAGAAATATTTTAAGGAAGTGGTTAGGAGTAATGGGTAATTTTTAACCATTAAGAGTAATAAATATAAAAAATATTAATTATTAGTATTTTCCAGAGCTTTTAGATTAAGTTTACAGATAATATTTTCGGGGTCAATCTCTATTGTTTTCCGCCATATAATTTTAGCATTTTCAATATCTTTTATCTTATAATAAGAAAATCCGAGCCAGAAAAAAGAGTCAGGGTCAAAAGGGTTATCATTAATAGCATCTTTATACCATTTGATAGCTTCATCAAATAGTCCGAGTGAATAATAAATACCCGCTATGTTATATTTTATTATATAGGTAGAGGGATATTTCTTTAATATTTTCAAGTACAAATCAATAGCTTCATAATAGTTACCATTAAGGAAGCAAAAGTTAGCTTGTTTATTCATTTCTATTGATAATTCATCTTCAAGCAAATCCTGGAGATTTTTTTGAATACTTTGGAGTTTTTCATTTTTTAAAGGTTTAAGTGGTTCAATTTCAGGGGAGATAATGGTTTGTTCTGGTTCTATAATTTTCTTTTGTGGTAAGAAGACAAAAGTTAGTTTATTACCTTCAGGTGGTAGTCCTCTAAGGACTCCGATTTTACCTGCTTCCCAATCAATATCTTTATACGAGTCTCCTATTCTCTTTTTTGATTCAAATTGTGGTGTAAAGATGTCTTTAATGATTAATTTAGGTGTTACAGGTTTACCGAAAGCGAATTTAGCGGAGAGTCTATGGGAATCACCGAGGACGCCATAAGGGACATAAGCATAATCGAGGTAGAAATTTTCGTATCTAAAGCCTGCTCCGGCGGTAAATTCATTCAGGATTAATCTATCAGATTTAGATTTATATTTATAATTATAACCGGCTCTTAGAGTAAGAGCGGTAGCGACATTATATTCAATGCCAACAGAGTAAACAGGGTTATTATCAAAAAATATATTAGAGCCAGCGGCGATGAGTAATTTATAAGGGATTATATAATAAGCGGTGCCGAGTCGTAATGTAATCGGTGCTCTATCGATTTCAAATTCACCAAAGTTTTGTAAATTAGCTCCGATGGAGAATCTACGAGATTTATTTTTATACAAGAGGCCGACATCAAATAGGATGCCATTATTAGTGGCGACATCTATTCTTTGTTGTACGAGTTTGAGTGAGGTACCCATGGACAAATTATCAGTCAGGGAGCGAGCGAGTGATAAACTAAGTGCCATATCACGAACAATAAAAGTACCTACTTCGATGACATCAGATTTATTTTGAGTCAAAATAGTTTTAGTTATAGGTGGCATATACATTAGAATAAATCCGATACCAGTGACGCCGATATTTTTTACAGGGTGAGCATAATTAATGGCTTCAAAATTAATATCCTGAAAAAATTCGATATGTGAGGTAGATAGTTGTGGGTACTTAAGATAAGCGAGTCCTGCTGGGTTCCAGTTAATAGCATCTACATCATCAGAGATAGCGACAAAGGATTCACCGAGGCCGGTTGGCCGGGCACCGAGACTAATTTTAAGGAAAGGGGCTGCTGCTCGTCCTGCTTGAGAGGAGATGTCAGCGAAAGCAGTATGGGTAAAAAATAGTGTAAGTATAAAAATAATAAATAGAAATCTCATATAAACTTTATATCGGTAATAAAGCTAAAATTATTTATCTAACAAAAAACGTACCATTTTTTACGATAATTTACAATCTGGTATTATTAAAATTAAGATTCGAGGTTATTTTAAGAAGCGAAATTATTACTTTATTATTGGATATTAAGTTCTTTTTTTAGAGCAATTTCAATATCTTTTAGTCTCTGGTCTTGAGGGAAAAAATTAAGTTCTTGTTTTAGTACAGAATAAGCGAGATTTTTACGGTTTAATTTGTAATAAGCATATACATTCGAGAAGGAGAAATCAGGGAACCATGCATTATGTGTACGGGAATAAGTTATCCATTTTACAACATTTTCATAATCTTCGTTCAACATATATATATCAGCTATCATTTTATAAATAAGGGTATTATCTCCTTGTAGAGAGATATAATGGAGAGATGGTTTGAGAGCTTCTTTATATTTTTTTAATCTAAGATAGGTGCTACCGAGCATAAAATAGGGGTTTGGATAAAAACAATTTATTCGGATAGATTTTTTATATAATTTTTCAGCCATATCAAATTGGTTCAGATTCAAATAAATATTAGCTTGATTAAGAAGATACAAAGGGAAAGTGAAATAGCATTTAAAAGCAGAATCAAAATTATCAATTTGGTTTTTATAATCGTTATCATAGCCATAAACTTCATCGAGGTCATTAGTAAAATTAGGTTTATAGGGATTAAAAGATTTAGCGATTTTAAGCATTTTAATAGTCAGGGTATTGTTATTATTTTGTTTATTAATTAATCTATTTTTAGAGGCTTTATATCCATAGACATCAGCGTAGAAGTACTTTGATGTAGCTAATATAGCTATTAAGACAATAAGAGTAAGAATGGGAGCGATGCCAACACCTATGTTAGTTTTTTTTAAAGAATGTTTGGGATATGTATTAACAAATGGTAAAGCCAATAAGATAGCGAAGACCATTCGAGGTGGTTCAGTTTGTCCTACGGTGCTAGCGAGTCCTGATATTGAGAGAGCGGTAATAGCGGTGAGTGATGAAAACACAATCGGTCTTTTATTGATATTAGAATAAAAGAGTTTAGAGCATTCTATAAAGAAGACAATAAAGAAGAGGGTGAAAGAGAGGAGGCCGGCGAGTCCTTTTTCGGAGATAAATTCGAGGTATTGTTGATGGGCTTTTTCAGCAAAGAGAGGTGAACTAATTTTCCACATAAGAGGCAATTTATACATTGGGTAATAAAGTTTAAATGTTCCGGGTCCTGATCCGAACCAAAAGTAGTCGCGGCATATATTAGTAGCGCTTTCCCAGATAGAGATGCGTTGCATAAAAGGTTCATTTTCTTGGAAGGACAAAGCTGTTTCAAATCGTTTGATCAGGGTTTTAGTGAGATTTGTAAAATGTAATGAATCAATAACTACAAATAAAATTATTATACCTGTTATGAATTTTTTTCGTGAGAAAGGGTTTACTTTAAAAGAGCTTAAAACCAAGCCGATCAAAATATAAAAAACTATAGAAACCCCTACCGCGATTACGCCTGTCCTTGATTTACTTAAGAGCAGACAGACAATAGATGAAATGGATACAAGAAAGAAGTAAACAGACTTTTTTATATTATTATGGAGTAAAGACATAAAGAGGAATAAAGGGATGATTCCTGAGAGGAAATCAGCGAAGAAGTTGGGGTTAATAAGTGTTCCAGATATTCTACCGGGTTCGAAAGAAGGTAGATTTAAAGGGTTGAACCCAAATTTTTCTAATATAGCGAAGGATAGAGTTATGAAGACAATTACACCGAGATCAATTAAAAATTTATCTACGGATATTGTCAAATTGATAATCATTATCATAAAGATGGAGAAAGCGAGAGTATTCAACACCTCATCAAAGGAGTATGGATAATAAGGTGAGATAACTGCCGAGATAATGGAAATAAAAATATAAAGGGTCAAACCGTAGTATAGTTTTATTATTTTTATTTTTTGATTAGAGCAGAATAAAAATATCAACAGAGCAATGAACACTGAGGTAATAAAATAAGTAGTTTTGAAGAGTCTAACTCTAATGGTATCATTAGAGAAAACAAGTGGTGTAAGGAAGGCGATAGAAAGGATGTATGGATAACAGAGATAATCCCAGTTACTATCAAGGAGATTTTTTATTTTCAACATTTTTCAAGCTCAAATCAGTAATTTTACGGTTAACGGTATCGGCGAATTTACCTTTTGGGAAATAAGTCAAATATCTTGCATAATCGAGGATAGCTTCATTATATTCACCCTGTAGTTCTTCAATTTGAGGTATAAAGAACAATGCATCTTCAAAATAGTTACAATTGAGACCTTTAAGAAAGAGGGTTTTAAAATGTTGCATAGCGAGATTTTTTTTATCTTTTCTTAAATAATGGGTTCCCAGCCAGAGGTGGATATAATCTTCTTCAGAGAAATCAGTTATATCTTTGAGGATGGTATTAAAATATCTTGCGGCTTTATCTTCTTCATCGGTATCTGCGTAATATTTTGCGAGATAGTAGATAATCTCATATTTATGGAATTGTCCATTAGCTCTTAAATATTCTTCATAATAATTAACAGCTTCTATGAATCTTCCCAATTCGCTTGACATATAACCGAGATCGTAAATATATTCAATATTTTTTTCTTTTTCTTCTTTGAAATACTCGAGATAAGTAAGGAGTATCTGGATTGCTCTTTCATATTTTTTCAGAGCATATAGTGAGGAATAATAGCCAAACAAAACATCTTTCAAGTATAAGGGAGAGGAATAAATTTTCAAAAATCGTTCATAAGCCAATTCAGCTTCTTCATATTTTTTCAATTCTTCATTAGCCCGGCCTTTAAGATAATAAGCATCTTCAACAAAGTAAGAATCAGGATATTTATTAATCAATTTATCAGCGATGGTAACAGTATATGAGTAATTATTAAGGTGGAAATATGAGAATGCCTCGATGACAAGCAGCCAATCTTCTGGTATAGTAGATTTAAAATCTATTCTAACTTTATTAATTTCTTCTATGACTTTTTTATAATCATTCTTGTTATATGCGCTCCAGATAAGTCCTATTTCAGCTTGAAATCTTGTAGGGTAAGCTAATCTATTTTTTAAAATGGAGTTATAATCATTAAAACTTTTATCGAAGTCTTGATTTTTGAAATGGTGTCTTGCAGTATAAATTTTAGGTGGTGTACAGGAAACTAAAATCAGCAAACAAAGGGTGTAAATTTTTTTCATTAAAACTTCCTCTGGTATCTTATCTGTCCAACTGTAGCGGAATATTCTCTAATGTTATCATCTGGAGTATAATCATCTTCATCTTTTTTTACTTCAAGTAAAATTTTATCATTTTCACTTAGAATGAGGTCAAAGCCTAATCGTAAATTCTTATGAGTAATTTTATAAGATTGGCTATTAGTTTTACCGTAGTTAGTTTCAAGTGTTGCATTTAATTTATCAGGATAGATATTATAGGAGGCAAAGATGCCACCACGTCTATCAATAGATTTGAAATTAGTATAACCAAAGTTTATACTATTTCTGTAATATTTTATTTGAAGATTTAAATCTTTAATTGGTGTTAGCGATAGCGAGGTGTAAAAATTTCTATTATCATAATCTGACCTTGCCAGATTAATTGAATATAAATTTCTATCATTATAATCCACATAAGAGAAGAAAGTATTAAAAGTAACATATTGGATTGGATAAGAGATATTTATTCCGTAAAAATTCGTATAATTTTTTTTAGTCTGAGTAATCTGTGATGGAGCGAAAGTTGAGTTTTCTCTATTATGTCTCAGAGTAAAAGTGAGTGATGGCCAGAGGGGGATATTTAGATACCAATTCAGTTCATATAACGAAGTAGTAGTTGTGTAATTAAGATTGGCATCGAGGTTATCTCGATAACGATTTATACGTAATCTAAAGTTATTATATTTAGTGGGTCGGATATTAAAGAGCGAATAGAGTCCTTGTCTATCGTTAGTACCGAGTGTGCTTTGATTTCCGGCGGTATAGAAATTCGGTTCAATTCTTTTTAGTTCTATATCGCAATCAACGATTTTAGTATTAGACAACAATTCAGCTTTATAAGCGTTATCCCGACGTTTATTAGAGGCTCCGAGATAGAGATTGGGATTATACTCATTACGTGCGGTTTCAGTTCTAAATTCCCATCTATCATTTAAGAATTTCCATCGTGTTTCAAGACTTCCGACTTTAGCTAAGATTGGGGTGATAGGATTATTAGGTCCGATTCTTCGAGTAAGCGATTTTTCATCGTCTTCAACTGCGAAAAGGTTAAGAGCGAGTTCGACATAACTTGTTACACAAGATTCAAATCGTAATCCATAGCCGGCCTGCTGGAAGATGACCCTTTCAGAGAGTCTACCATTCTGGAAATCAATTTTTTCACCGAGTTCCACATCTTCTTCAGTCTGGCCAAGTACAAGCATCAATCGATTTTTATAAAAGTAAGGTATATTAATTCTACTTAGATGAAGTATTTCTTCAAGATTTTCTCTACGTTTAAGAGGGATTTTAAGTAATTGGAGTCTGATATTATTTTTATAATCTTCATCGATAACAAGTCCGCCCCTAAAAAAGTCCTGGGAATATAAGATACCGAGTAGTTCTCTATTTAAGAGAGTGAATTCGGAGAAAGATGCCCTAACATCACCGAGTTCAACAAGAAGGTTTTCTTTAGAGAAACAAAGGTTCATTCTTTTAATTTTTGTTGAATCAAATCTATCGTAAATAACCTCAAATTTACTTTTAAAATCAAGTTCAGCAAATTTCCCATATAGATCAATCATTACCTCAGAGGAAAAATCAGGTGGGTAACCACTAATATTTTCATTATCTATGCCTGTATTTATTAATCTAATGTCAGTTTTGCCTTTAATATAAAAATCCTTAGCATTAAGATAGTTAAAGGAGAAAAAATTAACTATGAGTGTAGAAAAAAATATACAAATAATTGGTTTCATTATAAGTGATATAAATAGTAAATTATAATAATATTAGTATAAATATCGACTAATAACTGCCAAATCTTTATGAAAGGAGCAAAATTAGTTCCAAATTATGGGTAAGATACTTTCACGGTGGTTTTAATGCCACCGCGGATATTAAAGATACCGATAACATTAATTTTTCTTGGCGAGATAGTTTTTATGATATCATTTAAGATTTGATTAACAACTTTTTCGTGAAAAGCGCCTTGATTTCTGTATGAGCCAAGGTACAATTTCAACGATTTAAGTTCAACACACAATTTATCAGGGATATATTTAATAATAATCCTTGCGAAATCAGGTTGTCCGGTCAAAGGGCAGAGGCAAGTGAATTCAGTGGTATCAATAAATATTTCATAATCTCTATTTTTTTGTGGGTTTTGAAAACATTTAAGCTTTTTAGCATATTTAGAAGGCATATAATATCCTTTGAAAAAGTATATTGTATAGAACGTAATGAAGTTCATTACGGTTTTTATTAAGTATAAAGATTTTGAAAATTCTTGACAATAAAAAATAAAAAATTATAGAAATAGTTTCGTGCCATCGTAGCTCAGTGGGTAGAGCAAGTGATTTGTAATCACTAGGTCGGGGGTTCAAGTCCCTTCGATGGCTTATGTTTAAAAATTGAGAGATTAAAAGATTAAAATTTTTTCTGATACTTCTTACTTCTTACTTTTTCGAAGGAGTCAACATAAGCGCGGGTTGCGCTCTACACTATTGTGTTATTGGGTTCTTGTGTTATTGGGTTATTGCGTTTTTGCGTTCTACACAAAGGATGAAAAACT
>JBFMHD010000091.1:0-10343 GCA_040752395.1 Candidatus Hydrogenedentota bacterium | reverse complement strand
AAAATTGCTAGCATTAAAAGAAACTATAAAACAGGGTGATGAATATGTCTTTGTTTATATCTCATTTGATGATTTTCAAACCTGCAGCCTTTGTAAACACATACATTGTAAGTATATTGATTTTAATGATGAAACCATATTGAAAATTCTGCCACCGTTTCATATAAATTGCAGATGCACAATATCTTTGTTTCAAAAATCAGCCCTGAAAGATGCTTTTTTTAATGCTATACCATTGAACCATGAGGGCTTAAATATAGACTATTTCAATGTAATACCTATATTTGGTAAGTTATGATTTATATTATTATTAGCATTTTAAATTTTTTTATAAGCCTCATACTGACAAATATATTTATAAAAACATTTTATAAATATCGCATTCTTGATATACCAGATGATAAGCTTAAAACCCATAAAAAACCAGTACCTACAATCGGTGGTTTGAGTTTTATCATTACTTTCCTTGTGACAATCATCTATTTATTTATTAATTTGAAACTAAAAGATGAACGAACTACGAATTATTTTAATGCATTATTATATAGTGGGATATATATAACTATTATAGGAATAATTGATGATATAAAACATTTAAAGGCAATAACAAAACTTATATTAGAACTTGTAATTATTTTTGTAATAATAATAAAAATAGATATAAGAATGAGATTGGTAATGTTTCCGTACTGGCTAAACATAGTTTTATCTATATTCTGGCTTATAGGTGTTATAAATTCGATAAATATTATAGATATAATGGATGGTTTAGCAGCCGGTGTCTCTGTAATTATTGCAATAACTTTCAGTTTACTCGGGATTCTCTCTGATAATTATTTTTTATCGATCACAGCTATTTTTCTTGCTTTAAGTCTTCTTGGGTTTCTCACATATAATTATAGAGATGCTAAAATTTATATGGGTAATACAGGTAGTTTATTTCTTGGTGTCGTCTTTGGTATTATGAGTCTGGAGATGAGTTATACTAAAGTCAACGATTTAGGCTTTTTTATCCCGCTTCTAATATTAGGTATCCCGCTTTATGATACGATTTATGTTATAATCTTGCGATTTTCTCAAGGAAAATCAATACTACTTGGCAGTCCTGACCATCTTGGTTTGCGGATGCTTAAATCAGGTATGGATAAAAATACAATCGTAAATTTATTCTATTTATTAGAAACGGGTTTTGGTTTACTTGCTTTATGTATAGTCCAGGTTAACCGTTTTACAGCTTTGGGTATCTATTTATTTTTAATAATAGTTTCATTTTATATAGGTTATATTCTTAATAAAGTAAAAATGTAATCCCTCAGAACGTGTGAAAAAATTGTAGTGAGCACTTTGTAATTTCAATATAATCAATATAATGTAAAGAGGGTCACAAGAGCTGTTCTTTAGACTTTAGACTCTTAAAAAATATTTGACTGAATATTAGAAATGTATAATAATATTGTAGATAGATACAGATAATTTTACCCACACGCGGCGGCCAGGCGCGTGGGTTTACTTAAGTGCCCCGGAGCAAAAATTGAAAAAAAGTTTGATTATTGGGAGTATATTTTTAGTATTACTCCAGTCTAAAACCAGTGCTGGCGTCGGAACTACTTCAGCACGATTTTTGACCATTGGTGTGGGTGCACGAGCCTCGGGTATGGGTGAGGCTTATACCGGCGTAGCTGAAGGCGGTATCGGTGCTTTCTATAATCCCGCAGGCCTGCCATATCTAACAAAGCATGAAATAACCGCTCTACATATGGAATATTTAGGTGCAACGAAATATAACTATCTTGGTTATGGTGTGTCATTAACAAAGAGCATAGGATTACAAACGAGTTTTATTTTATCGCGTACAGAGGATGAGGTGAGAACTCAAACCCAAACATTATACCCATTTCACAATACAGATTTCGCAGCTAATTTATCTTTAGGGTTTAAAGTAATGGATAGCATATCTTTAGGTGGGACTGTGAAATGGGTTCAACAGAAGCTCTATACATATAAAGATTCTACAATATCATATGATGCAGGTCTCTTATTTACTTTGCCATTTGAGCCGCATTTCAGGGTAGGGGTGGCGTTCCGAAATATCTCCGGGGATATCAAATTTATTCAGGAAGGCGATCCTTTACCTGAAATGCAGGTTTATGGAGTATCTTATATTAGCCCAGGCCGCAGGTTTACTGCGGCCTGTGATTTCTTAAAAGAAAAAGGCGATAAAAAATTCAGAGAGAATCTCGGGGCTGAATTCTGGCTCAATGATTTATTATGTTTAAGAGCAGGATACAGGATAAATTATGACGGTGAAAAGAAAGACGCATTAACTGGTGGCATAGGGTTTAAGACAGAGAATTTAGAGATAGCTTATGCATACGTACCTTATGGTGACATAGGTACAACACACAGAATTGACTCAACATTCAGATTCAAAACTTTCAGACCAAAAGAAGAAAAAGTCATAGAACCAACAAAAGAAAAGAAGAAAGTATCATTTCTTAAAACATTTGCACCTGAGTTTCGTGGCTCTATGGGATTTACCTACAGATATATCGATATAGATAATCGGAAAATTGTTAATTTAATACCTGGTTCAGCTGAAGCACTAGAATTAGTTGCCATCGGCAGGAGTTTTGGAACAAATTTCTCAATGAATCTAAATCTTGGTTATGACAATTGGGACAAATGGGAGGCTAAAACCATTGCAATAGAGATACATAGAGATAATTTAGAGTTTAATTTTGGTGATATATATCCGAGGTTTACGCCTTATACGTTGTACAATAGGAGTATGAGAGGAGTTCAGATCGATTATTTATTCAGAAGAAAAGCCTTATACAGATTATCACCTGATGACATTGCTCTGGTAACAAAGAACCAGTTTAATCTTGCTGAATTTTATAGACTAAAAGGAAGAGATACAAGGAACTTCAATCAGATAGATTTGTCTGTCGTAGCTGGAAGACTTGCAAGACCTGTGGGCTTAAATGAGAGGATACCATTTCAGAACGGTGATTTCGCAACCTATGGCGTTTATGAGCAATTCGGTTACGGCTTGCGATTAGTTACTAAACCAACATATTATACATATTTCAATTCAAGCCTGATACTTGTTGAAGATGATGAAAATTCCATAGCTGATGCAGGGACAAGCGTGAAACCGCTAAAAAATTATGTGTGGAGCATTGACGGAAGATTGAGTTCACCTACTGGAAGAACAGAGCTACATACTGAGCTTGCTCGCTCTCTATACGATAACGATGTCCGAAGCGCATTTGACAGAAAATTGTCTGATTATGCAGGAAACGTTGTAGTAAACCACAGGATAAAATCGATTAAATCAAAACTAACTTATGAGCGCATTAACCCGGATTTTGATGATGCAGGTAATTTAAGTATTAAATCAATAAAAGACAGAGAGGGCATTTATTTGAAACAGAGTTATGTATTTAAAGAAAAATATAATTTTAATTATGAATATAAAATATATCATAATGATTTGAATCATAAATTGAGCTACAAGACCAATACTGATGAACTATATACGAATCTATCTTTCAGAATAGGAAAGAAACTACCATTTTTTAATGCAGGATATAATTACCGTAAAGATGATTCGAACCGATCAAAAGACCCAACCTCAACTATTCAGGAAGTTGATATTACTAATACTACATTCTGGATTGGATTGACGCAGCCTTTCGCAAAAAATTCCATAGGTGTTATGTTTATAAATACAGATTATAAAGATAAGAATTTATATTCTACTACAACCACAAGAAGCTCATTTGAGAGCGATGGCTGGATGCTGACTTTATCATCTTCACAGATAAAGAATGTAACTGCTTTTTTTACGTATAACAGCTTAAAAATAAAATTTACGACTACTAAACAGAATAGCGAATTTTATACCGGGAACATAGATTACAATATGTTTCCTGGTAAATTCAGATTAAAAGGAGAGTTTAATATTATGCGCATAAACTCAACGTCTCAGAAAGAAGACAAGGATGAATATGGTTTAACCGCACAATACTATTTTTCATCGACGAGTACTATATTATTAAAATATAAGTATTCAAAAGACAAATACATACCGGCATCATCAGAACTTGATTATAAAGCTGATATATTCAGTGTAAATCTTCAAAGGATATTTTAGATAACGAAAGAGGCAAGATGCAAGATCAAGAAGAGAGGTAAAAGAGACAAAAAAGAGGTGAGCAAGATGCAAGATAACGAAAGAAGCAAGATAACAAAGGATGCAAGAGGCAAGAAAAGGCAACAAATATCTTGCTTCTTGCTCCTCGCTTCTTGCCTCTTGCTAATTACTGGATGTTACGAAGAAAAAAGTTATGTCAGATATGAAAAACAATTAAAAAAGGCAGAGTATGACAAAGGCGTTGAAGGATATGAGAAATTTATAAAAGCATATCCCGTAAGCAACTTAAATGCAGGAGCAGAACTCGGCCTGATCCAGGGATTATTAATGAAGAAAAAATACAAAGACGCACTGACCAAATTGACAAATTTTGAGGAAAATTATTCGGATTTTAAATATAAAGATTTAACACCATATCTGAAAATTGTATGTTATGAAAAATTAAACCAGATAGATTCTTTTATGAATGCCTGCGATTTATTTGTTAAAAATTATCCGACATCAAAATTGATTAAAGACGTCTTAAAACTAAAAGCAGCAGTATTATTAAAAAGAAAGGATTATGAGACCCTGAAAAAAGTTGTTGATGAATTAGAGATATATTCTACAGGACCTATAGCTAAAGGATTGCAGGCATATTATAATGGTATGATTAAACTAAAGGATAATCCGGCAGAGGCCGTGCTTGAGTTAAGAGAGGCATTTAACAATTTAACTAAAGAATATGAAGAAGCAGAGGAAGCACTATACACTATAACAAGCTGTTATGATGTGTTGAAGTTAGAAAAAGATTTATTAATGACTCTGGAAATGTACGTTGTATCTTATCCAGAAGGTAAGTACTACTCTGAAGCAATCTTTAAATTAGCTAAAATACTTGAAAGTAAAAACAGAATAGAAGAAGCAGTAAAGTATTATAGTGATTTAGTAGAATCAAAAGATATGAGTTATTACCAGATGACAGCGATTGAAACCCTGGCTAAATATTATGACAAAAACAACGAAACAGAAAAAGCAAAATATATGTATAAAGAACTACTTAAAAGATATCCTGATACTGATTTAAAAAAAGAAGCAGAAAAGTATATTGCTGACCACTGAAACTAACTAAACCCAAACTTCTTACTTCTTTCTTTTTCCGTTATCTTGCTTCTACTTGATATCATTAGAGTTAGAATGTTTTTCAGAGGAGGTATTATTAAATGAAAGGTAAAAAGCCAAAGATTAGAAACTACAAACCTTCAGAACTAAAAAAAGTGAAGGTTCCAAACCCTATGGAGATTAAGAATCCCAGACAAATAAAATTTGCGCATACATTACTTCATTGGGCATGGAACGGACGGGCTTTAAAAGACTGGACACCTATACAGGTGATTGCTGAGCATTATCGAGTAGTATCTGTTATGCTCAAAGAAGGTATAGAGCATAAAATTAAAGATACTTTAGATAAAACTCTGCCCAAAACAAGCAGAAAGTCTTAACAAAACTGATTTTAGGTGTTGTTGCTTTGGGAAGTGTTAATTAACAGTTTTTTGGAGGCAAGAAAATGGGACTTACGATTTTAAAAATTGAAGTAGGCAACCCGGCGAAACCCGAGGTTACTGAAACCGTGGATTTTTTAGTTGATTCCGGCGCGATTTATTCTGTGGTTCCTCGCAATATTTTAAAGAAACTCGGGATTAAGCCTTTAGCTGAAGAAGAATTCAGACTGGCAAACGGAGAGATTATAAAAAGGAAGAAAGGGATAGCGCTCTTTAAGTATCAGGATAAAATCGGCGGTGCTGACGTTATTTTCGGCGAACATGACGACAGCACGCTTCTCGGCGCTTTTACGCTTGAAGCTTTAGGTTTAATTCTTGATCCGCTGAAACGCCAATTAAAACCTTTACCTATGCTTCTTGCTTCTATTTTCTGATGCTTCTCACTTCTTACTTCTTACTTTTCAGAGTAGGCACAGAGGCACAAAGTATGAAAAAGATAGGGGTTAGGAGTTCGTAATAATAGATCCGAGCTCCGAGCTTTGAACTCCGAACTTCGAACTTGTTCGAAGGAGTACTCATGAGCGCACTTTGCGCTCTACACTATTGCGTTCTTGGGTTATTGCGTTCTTGCGTTTTTGCGCTCTACACAATATATGAAAAACTAAAGATGATATGAAAAGAGTCACAAGTCGCAAGTCGTGAGTCAAAACAGGACTCGAGACTCAAGACTCAAGACTTTTCAGCAGGCTTTGGGCTTTTTGCTCCAGCTGGCTGTAGTCCGTAGCCTGTACCCCGAATTATTAGAGTTACAGCGTTTTTCAGAGGAGGATTAAAGCAATGGGAATTACAAAAGTAACGGCTGCGGTTTGTAATCCGGCAGATTCAGAACGTCGCTATGAAGGATTATTTTTGGTTGATACAGGAGCCATTGATTGCATAGTTCCGGGCAATAAACTCAGAGATTTAGGTATAAAACCCGAAGGTAAACGAACGTATGAGTTGGCAGACGGAACTGAAGTAGCCTTAGATATCGCGGTTGCAAAGATAGAATTTATGGGAGAATTTGTTGGAGCAACGGTAATTTTCGGCAAAGACGACGTAGAACCGATTCTTGGGGTAACAGCATTAGAGTCAGTAGGCATTGAGATTGATCCTCAAAATCAACGACTGAAACGTCTTCCTGCGGTAAGATTGAAGCAATTACGAACATTCTAGAACATTGTGACATTAATTTCTGACCGTAGATTTTTTTATGTCATTCCCGCGAAAGCGGGAATCCATACGCTTTTACTAGATTTCACGGTCAAGCCGGGGAATGACAATGTGCTGAAATTTATGTCACAAGCCACTAGAGACTTTTCAGAGGAGTAATTAGTCAATGGGTAAAACATATCAGAAAGTAATTCTAAAAAATTTCGGTGATATTTTAAAAAACAAAGAAGGGATTCTTAAAAAAGGGAAAATAAGAAAGGTGGAGGTGGATGCGATTGTGGATACCGGAGCGGCATATTTATGTCTGCCGCCAAAAGTAATAGAGAATCTCGGATTATTACATACCGATACCAAACCCGTAAAAACTGCAAATGGGATTGTAAAAAGACGGATTTTCTCAGTTGCAGCTATAACTATAAATGGTCGGACTATACAAATGGATGTAATGGAAAATGACGGGACCACGCCGCCGTTAATAGGATACCTGGTTTTAGAGGAGATGGATTTTGTTGTGGAACCCAGGTCGCACAAAATAATTCCCAATCCTGCCAATGACGGTAAATGGATTGTGGATTGTTATTATTCAGAACCCGATTTTTGGTCTTAACTTCTAAGTCGTCATAAGAGGTTTTATTATGGGCATAACGTATTTAGTGGTTTCAGTCTCGAACCCGAAAAAATCCAAACTCGAAAAAAGAGTCAGGTGTTTAGTTGACAGCAGTGCGACATATTCTATGATTGATAAAAAAATTTTAACTAAAATAGGTATACGACCGGATGACGAAATCATTCTATCTCTTGCGCATGGCAGCGAGGTCAAACGAATGATAGGCGAAGTGGCATTCACAATTGCAGGCAAACGCAGAGACTCTACGGTTATATTCGGCGAGCCTGGAGATACTAATCTGCTCGGTGCAGTGACGCTTAAAATAATGGGGCTTTTTCTCGACCCATTGAAACGCAAACTGAAACCACTTAAAATTATTGCTGCAACATCAGATTGCAGGAAGATAATGAAATGTCAGGGTTTTAATAATTTTAATAATTCAATGTCTGAGACTATTTATGAAGCCAGATGAAAAACAAGCTATAGAAGAATTTGTAAGAAGAGTGAGAGAGCTGCTCGGTGATAAGCTGTTACAGATTAAGCTCTACGGCTCCAAAGCACGCGGTGACGATACCGAAGAATCAGATATAGATATTATGCTGGTGTTGAAAGACAAAAATCCAGACATCAGAATGAAAATTACAAAAATAGCAGTTAATGTTGATTCGAAATATGGAACTTTTACAGCACTCAATATTTTTTCTGAATATGAATACGAAAAAAATTTATATTTTGAAGGACCGTTTATTACCAATGTTTTGAAGGAAGGTATATCATTATGAAACAAAATAACATCGATTATATTAAGTATCGGTTAGAACAAGCTTACGAGAAACTTAAATATTCAAGAATTCTTATTAAAGAGGGAGGTTATAAAGATAGTTTATCAAGAACTTATTATGCAATGTTTAACGCAGTGCTGGCTTTATTTGTTGTAAGAAATTTGTCTGCCAGAACCCATAAAGATGTTTTGTTTTTATTTGATAAACAATTTGTAAAAGAAGGTATTATTGATACCATGTTTTTAGAAATCATACGTGATGCTTTTTATAACCGTATTGATGCAGATTATAAAGATTTTTTCATTGCCTCAAAAGAAATTGCTGATATTCAGATAAAAAATGCTGAAATTTTTATCAATGAAATTAAACGAATATTAAAAGAGAAGTATGAGGTTGATGTTTAACAGGAATTTGCTATGAACAGTATTGAGAAACAAAGTATAGAAGAGTTTTCTAAAAAGGTTAAAGAACTTCTTGGTGATAATCTTCTTGAAATCAAACTCTATGGCTCAAAAGTCCGGGGCGATGATACACAAGAGTCAGATATTGATATTATGATAGTACTGAAAGATAAGAACCCGCAAATCAGAGAGAAAATTGCAGACATAGCCGTTGATATTAATCTGAAATACGGTATTATCCTGGCACTAAACATTTTTTCTAAATATGAATACGATAAAAACATGTATTTTGAGACACCGTTTATTAAGAATGTGCTGAAACAAAGTATAAATCTATGAAACAGAATTGTATAGATTATATCAAGTATCATTTAGAAGAAGCAGAAGAAAGGATTAAAACTGCAAAAAATCTTCTTGAGGATGGTAGTTATAGATACAGTTTATCAATGTCATATTACGCAATCTTTAATGCAGCTACTGCATTGTTAACAGTTAAGGATTTATCGAGCAGGAGACATAGTGGAATTATGGCTTTGCTTGATAAAGAGTTTGTAAAACAAGGGATTATAGATAGAACGTTCTCCCGAATTTTTAGTGATGCTTTTTATATAAGAATTGATGCGGATTACACAAAATTCTATGTTGCATCAAAAGATGATGCGGAACATCAGATAAAAAATGCTGAAATTTTTATCAATGAAATTAAACGAATATTAAAAGAGAAGTATGAGGTTGATGTTTAACAGGAATTTGCTATGAGTATTTTTATTGATTCGTTTAACAAACTGAAAATAAGAACCGTCACGATTTTAATAACTTTAATAATTCAATGCCTGACACCGTGTAAAGGAGGAATTATTTCAATGAGAGAAGTTATAATTTATCAGGGAGAGAACAGCTACTGGGTTGCGGAATGCCCGAGTCTTCCAGGCTGCGTCAGCCAAGGAAAGAACAGGGAAGACGCTATTAAAAATATTAAGGAGGCAATATCCTGTTATATCCATGCGCTTGAACAAGACAATCTCCCGGTGCCTGAAGAACGTTTTGACATTATGGTGGTTGCGGTATGAGTAAACTGCCGGTGGTTTCCGGTAAGGAATGCATCAAAGCATTAGCTAAAGCCGGGTTTTGTTTCAAACGTCAGGAAGGTAGTCACATTACATTGCGCCGGAATGAACCGTTCAGCCAGGTGGTTGTTCCTGAACATAATGAACTTGATCGCGGAACATCGCGCGCCATTATACGTCAGACAGGATTGTCAATAGATGAATTTATCGAATTATTAAAAAAATGATTTTATGAGTTTATGAGTATTTTGATCCGATTTCATTTTTTTGAACATTTAGGGATAGAAATTATTAAAGTAAGATAATTTATGAACTATTTTGTTTGTCTGTTTAACAAACTGGAAACCAGAACCATTCACGTTTGAGGAGGTGAGTGTGTGAAATATACTGCCCATATTTTCGGCGCCGGTATCATAATAAATGATCAAATTTTACTGAGAGGTATGCTTTTATGACAAACGAATTTACTGCAGTATTCGAAAAGGATGGGAAATGGTGGATAGGCTATGTTGAGGAATTACCGGGCGCTAATACTCAGGGTAAAACGCTGAAACAGGCCCGTGAAAACTTAAAAGAAGCCGTTGAAAGGATTTAGGTATTCCGTTCAGATGATTATGAGTATAATTACTGATTT
>JBFMHD010000090.1:0-10559 GCA_040752395.1 Candidatus Hydrogenedentota bacterium | reverse complement strand
TTTTTAGCAAAAATATTTACCACGGAGACACTGAATTATAGAGACACCGAAAAATATATAAAAAATTCCGTGTCTCTGTTTTTTCGATTATTCTGTGGTAAAATTTCTTTTCCGATTTATTCGGGTTAGGACGGTATTAGAAAATGAATTGTGGAATTTTGGCTGTAGGTGCTTATTCGCCTGAAAAGATTCTGACTAACAATGATCTTGCTAAAATAGTTGATACCTCGGATGAATGGATAGTTACAAGAACAGGCATCAAAGAGAGAAGAATATCACAAGACCATCAGGCAGCAAGCGACCTTGCTTACGAATCAACAATCAATGCACTTAAAGACTCTGATATACAAGCAGAAGATATTGACGCTATATTTGTTGCTACCTGTTCGCAGGATATGATATTCCCATCAACCGCGTGCATATTACAGGCAAAAATAAATAATACAAAGGCGGTCTGTATGGATATCCAGGCCGCATGTGCGGGGTTCTCATACGGGATCGTTACGGGTTATAATTATTTTCTTTCAGGGATGTATAAAAAAATACTGGTTGTTGGTACTGATTTATTAAGTAAATTTGTGAACTGGGAAGATAGAACCACGTGCGTTTTATTTGGTGATGGCGCAGGCAGCGTGATACTTGGCGAGGTGCCGAATGGATATGGTATCCTTGGTGCTGATTTAGGTAGCGACGGGAGACAGACAGAATTACTTTATATACCCGCAGGCGGAACACGAAAGCTACCAACACCTAAAACATTAAAAGATAAAGAACATACCATTAAAATGAAAGGAGCTGAGATATTCAAATTCGCTGTAAAGAATATGGGTGAATCTATGAGACGCGCTATAGAGAGAGCTGGTATTGATAAGTCCGAAATAGATTTATTTATCCCACATCAGGCTAATTTAAGGATTATCGATACACTGGCAAAATTTTTCGAGTTGCCACGAGAAAAAGTATACGTTACCGTTGACAGGTTTGGTAACACATCTGCAGCAAGTATCCCTATGGCTTTAGCTGAAGCAAAAAAACAAGGATTAGTTCAAAGAGGAAAGGTTATCGCTATGACCGCATTTGGTGCAGGACTGACCTGGGGCTCTGTGATTTTAAGATGGTACTGATATAGAGGCAAGAGGCAAGATATTCGAAATTGAAGATTGCAAATTGCAAATTGAATTTTTTCACACGTTCTTTATGGAATACCTGAGTAAGAAATTTTTTATGGACAGATTTTATTATTTTATATTAAATTAAAAAAAGGAGGTCGGCGAAGAAAGACTCGTTTTTGACTCGATTAGATTTATGTTTGATGTGTTATTTAATTCTGAGTGGTTTATTCTGACTGGTGGCTGCACGCTGCTTGTTTTTATTTTAATCTTTACTTATTTAAGGTATTCTACTGCAAGGTTCAGAATAACCTCGGCATTTAAACATAATGAAGCAGGAGTTGAATTACTCAGAAGAAGTAAATTTACTGAAGCTATCAGAGAGTTCGAAATAGCGCTGATACTTGACCCGGATGTAGAAATTTTTAAAAATAATATTGAGATCGCAAAATCAAAAATGCTGGAAGCAAAAAATAAAGAAAAAGATAAAATAGATGCTCTCGGAATCACATATGAAGAATAATATCGTATTATATACAATCTTGCTCGCTATCTTTATAAATAATCCTATTTTCGCAGCACAGGTCTATTCAAGAATCGATGAATATATTATTGATGAAACAAAAGACACGTATCAAGAAAAAGAGGTTCCACAAGAAACGATTAAAGAAGCAACAACCACAAAACCTGCTACCTCGATTAAGAAAAAAAAGGAATATAAAACAAAAGAAGAAGATATCAATATAAGCGTTTATAAAAAATTGGCACTGCCAGAATTCGAAGAACGCAGAAATCTCGAACTCGAATTATGGACCGATGAAAAGAAAGAAATTATCACCCGTACACAAGAAGAGGATCTAAAAACACAAGAAATAACTGAAAACACACAACCGCTATCAGGGGTATATGAAGAAATTAAAGAGGAAATAAAAAGCACGGATGATAAAAGTACAGCCGCACTACCACCCGCTATTGCAATAGAAGAACCAGTAGATAAAAACAATTTATCAGAGGTTATCGTTAATGATTTTAAAAAAACGCTCCAGAAAGAAAGAAAATGGAGCCTGATTTTTAAGACACTGAAATATACTTTTGTATTTATACTCTGTTTGATAATATTGAAGTTTATTTATAAACCATTGGCCTCTTTTGTCTCGAAAATAATAAATAAACTGAAAAGAAGGCGAAAAAGGATAGAGGTCTTAAAAAGTGATGAAAAGATAAAGGAGAAAGACGAGGTATTAAAAGGAGCAGAGGATTTGTTAAAATGGAAGAAAGAAGAAAAGACCGAGTTAGATATCCGCGTTACACCCATACTGAACGAAAAGAAGGACCAGGAATATAAAGGTGAGCTTGGATTCCACGAGATAGTTGAAAAGAAAATTGAAGATTTTACCAGAGAACACCCGGAAACATTAATCGAAAAACAAGAAGAAAAAGAAGATGACGTTATTGAAGAGGTGATCAATCTTACTAATAAAGGATATAATATCTCGTATATATCAAAACAAACAGGATTAACACAGAGCGAGATCGAAATGGTCATCGATATACATAAAGACAGATTGAACAGGGAAAAAATGAAAACCGCACAAGGTTAACCAATGGATAGAGGATTACAGATTAGAATCGGGATATGTTTTATTATTATTATTATCTCTTTATGGTTTCTTTATCCAACCACAAGATATTATTTTCTTTACTCTGCTAAAGAACGAGAGAATTTTACTTTAGAAAAAGAGATATCGCTTAAAAAGAATACTATCTCACTTGGACTTGATTTACAGGGTGGAATGCATCTCGTTCTTGAAGTAGACGTGGAACGTGTAAGACAGGATATTATCTCTTATGATATTGATAGACTCAGATCCCAAGCCTTTGATAAAGGCTGCGATTTCGAATACGAGATAAAAGAAGCTTCTAAAGTGCTGATTAAAATGAGACATCCCGGAATGCTTGGAAAATTTAAGAAAGAAGTAGATTTAAAAGACGCTGTCTTTGATATCGAAACCGAAATAAGCGAGAACGAGCTGCTTTTAAGTATTAACGAGGATAAATTTCAAAAAGTTATTGAAGAAACTACTGAACGTGCACTCGTGATTGTAAGAAACAGGGTTGACCAGTTCGGTGTCTCTGAACCTGTTATCAGACCTATGGGTAAAAATAGGATCATTGTTGAACTTGCAGGCATCCGCGACCCAAGAAGAGCTAAAAATTTGATACAGAACACAGCACTGCTTGAATTCTATCTCGCATCTGATGACGAAAACCTTAAAAAACAAGCTGAGGCAGGACGAACACCACCAGGTTATAGATATGAAGAAATCGTCGAACAACGAGCAGGTAGAGAATTTAAAGAAAAAGTACTTATATACGATAGACCAGCAATGACCGCTAAAGACCTCAAAGATGCAAGAGTAGTCTTTGATAATTTCGGTAAACCTATTGTGAGTTTTGAGTTCGGTGGCGAAGGCGCTGATAAGTTCTTCGATCTAACCTCAAATAATATAGATAAACAGCTCGCTATCGTGCTTGATAACAAAGTCGTGTCCGCACCTACAATAAGAGCAGGGATACGAGAACGTGGAATTATTGAAGGTAATTTTACAGAAGAAGAAGCTAAAGATTTAGCTATTAAATTGAGAGCCGGCGCACTGCCAGCACCTATGAAGATATCTGAAGAACGAAGTATCGGACCATCACTCGGCCAGGACTCTATTAAAAAAGGTATCCTCGCTTTAGAAGTCGCCGCAATTCTTATCTTTATATTTATGGTCGTTAGATATAAATGGTCAGGAATGCTTGCAAATGCCGCACTCGTTTTAAACATCGTTTTAATATTTGCCGGGCTTGCTTATTTTAATGCTACTCTCACGCTACCAGGTCTCGCCGGCATTATTTTAACTGTCGGTATGGCGGTCGATGCTAATGTGCTCATTAATGAGCGAATTAAAGAAGAACTGATCAAAAAGAAAACATTAAAAGGATCCATTGACGCTGGATATGATATGGCGTTTAATGCTATCTTTGATTCTAATCTTACTACAGTAATCGCTGCTGCTATCTTATATCAATTCGGTACAGGACCCATCAAAGGGTTTGCCGTGACACTATCTATAGGGATCATTTCTAATATGATTACTGCTATCTACATAACACGAACAGTCTATATATGGATGTTACAAACTAACAGAATGCAGAGGA
This sequence comes from Candidatus Hydrogenedentota bacterium, assembly GCA_040752395.1. Taxonomy (GTDB): domain Bacteria; phylum JBFMHD01; class JBFMHD01; order JBFMHD01; family JBFMHD01; genus JBFMHD01. The sequence goes on along the minus strand of JBFMHD010000090.1, from coordinate 6,246 downwards.
TTAGTATATGAAGATAGAAGCAAGAAGCAAGAAACTGCCGCAGGACCAAGTTCCAGACCCGGCCAAACTACGAAATACCTGAGGACAAGAAGTGTTATGCGGATCTTTAATTTTACTCGATTATTCAAGATTAATTTTGTTATATCAGGTATAATTATTTTAGCAGGACTCATCTCAATCGTTTTACATAAAGGACTTGAGCTCGGTATTGATTTTACAGGCGGCGTACAGATAACATATCTGCTGGATAAAGCTGTTAGTGTGAATGAAATAGCTATTATAAGAAACGAACTATTAAAAAAGAATATCTCAGGTGATATACAGACGTCTCGTGATAATAAAGAACTTTTTATTAAGATTAAAGGTCTCTCTTATATCGATGATGCAATCGAGGAAATAGGAGATTTACGCGAAGAAGGAAGGATAATATCAGAGCAGGACGTGAAAGATATCTTTAAAAAAGTACCGCAAGACGTGGTATTTGAATTCAGTAAAAGATATTCGTATCTTCCTAACCAGATTCTACCTGACATAAATAAAACACCGCTGGTTCAACTTGAAGAGACCGCTAAAAGTATTTATACTAATATGTTAAGCCATCTCTTGTTTAATATTATGCATACTATCTTCGCTAAAGACATACCTCTTGATAAATTTGATATTAATTATATTAACTCAAGCGACGAGATTAATGAGATTATCTCTTCACTCCAGGCACGACGGCTAATTGATAATCTCCAGAACATTATAACAAATCAAAAAAGGATAGAAAAACTTGATGAATTGCTCGGGTTTGAAGAACTAAAAGGAGTGAGTATTGATAGATTACAGCTTCGGTTTACTACGAAGAAAGTCTTCCAGACCGAAGAACTTAAATTAAACATTAATGAAGCATTAGAAGATAGAATGACACTCGATGAATATTTGAAATATACTGAGGCTGACAGGATTTATAAAGAGTTTTATGATATATTAAAAGATTTAAATCTCCAGACCGCAAGAAAACTCATAATCCATAAAACGAATATCGGCGGTTTATATAGCGGTATGCAAGAGATCGAGGAACTTGAAGACGTCCGACCGATATGTATAAAAGATATCAAAGATAATTTTGTTTTCGGCAATTTTGTTTTAGGTAGTAATGAAACCGTTGGTCCGAGTATCGGCGCTACGCTCAAAAAACAAGCACTGGCTATTATTTTACTCAGTTTCTTAGTTATGGGCGTGTATATAGTTGTAAGATTTGATTTAAGTTTTGCACTCGGCGCAATCTTATCGCTTATACACGATATAACTTTAACTGCCGGACTTGTCAGCATCCTTGAAAAAGAATTTGATATCCCACTAATAGCCTCGATAATGGCTTTAATAGGTTATTCGCTGAATGATACCATAGTGGTTTACGACAGAATCAGAGAGAATTTAGGGCTACGTAAACGTGCACCGATGGATGAAATTATTAATCTCAGTATCTCACAGACTTTATCAAGAACACTGATTACCTCACTTACTACCTTATTTGCTGCAGTAGCCCTTTATTTTTTCGGACCAATAACTACAAAAAATTTCGCACTTGTTTTTATTATCGGCATCATTACCGGCACGTATTCCTCTATCTTCATCGCTGCACCGGTTGTTTTATTTATGGATCGACGCAAGCTCATTAAACAACAACCAGCTGTAACGCCAACAATAAGCTCATAACTTATGCTTCAGATTTTATTTTTCGTAATTTCAATATAATATATCAATGTAGTGAGGGTCACAAGACCTGTAGTAGACTGAGGGGATATCAAGAAGCAAAAAGCAAGACAAGACAGACCGGAGGACTATTTTTTATGAGTAAACCAATTACGATTCAGAAATTAGTTAAAGAAGTAGAATCACTGAAAAGAGGTGTATTAATGATTATTAGTAAAAAAACAGAACCGTCCCAGTTTTCGTTTTCGTTTTTAAATTGAGAACACTATACTAAAAAACAAAATCAGGGTATTTAAAGACTATTTTTCCTGTTTTTTTTATTTCAAAAATAAAAGAAGCTGATTCAGGTCTTTCAAACTCTTTTACAGAAAAAACTATCGGTTCAATATCAATATCGGCTTTTCTACATGCTGTAGAAAGCGTATAAAGAGTCTCTGCATAATCCTTAAAAAAATCATCAGAGATAAGTGCTAAATCAATATCACTATATTCTCCCGGATGCCCATTAGCATACGACCCATAAAGTATAATATATTTGATATTATATTTATCTTTTATAAGTTTGTAATATTTTTTTATACTTTTTTTTATTTGAGCTTTCGTTTTAGCCATTTAACGAATTCTCCAGTAATATTTAATATATTCTTACACATGGCTTTATTTATAATTTTTAACAATTCTTGTTTTACATCTGGATATTTAGTTGGAAGATAATATGGGTTTAAGAACTCAGTTAATGTTATAAATTTTTCAGGAACTTTATTTTTTATACCGCTTAGATTTAATAATTTTAATAAATTATGAGAATATGGGGGTGGCCTGTTCGTTTTTTCAATGACAGATACTTTTAATAATTTTTCAACTGTTTGATGACAACAATAAATAACATAAAGATATCGTTTTGTTCTATACATTGCTTTAGCAGTAGTATAATCATATAAACTTCTTTTAAACCATAATTTTGTTATTTTTCTCATATTTGAATACAATAAAATAGCGATATAATTGTCAAGAAAAACTATTTGAAATAGATGATCAGCTTGCAAAAAAGCACAAAGATTCAAAGATTGAAAGATTAAAAGATTAAAAGATTGAAAGATACGGCAAGGAAGTGTATATTTTCACTTTCTTTACTTTTAACTTTTGACTTTTTACTTTTAACTTGTCATAGGAGTTAGGAGTTAGGAGTTAGTAATAATAGATCCGAGCTCCGAACTCCGAACTTTTTCGAAGTTTATGAAGACATGTAGTGAGGGTCACAAGACCCGTAGTGGACTGAGGCATTACAATTTCAGTTCATTTTTGCTTGATTAAAATTTTAAATAGTATTAAAATTATTATAATAACTAAATCGTTTTACACCATACCAGATTAGTAGTGTAACAAAGGGTTCTTTTAAAAACATCATTTTCAATCTGGTTATTTTTTGGTATGAGGAGAGAGGCTGGGGGGGGGGCAGGTGCGGGGTGAATGTAAGAGATGAAAAACAGAGTTATAGTTTTGATCGCAGGTTTATTATTATTAACAAAGGCAGCTTCACTCTATGGTATACCGGGGAATGCTTCGTTTAGTATCTCTACACTCTATGATACTAATTATGCATACCCGGGTAAAACATATAGTTTTGTCGGTACCTGCACTAATACCGCTCCCTGTACTGACGCAGCATCAGGCATAGACTCAACGTATATAAGATTTAAATATGATGCCACATCTTATTACACAGTGATGTTTTATTTTGACCACGGCAATACAAGCGCGTTTTCGGAAACAACAGGTGATACGTATAACGACCTTGTAACCGCAAGTTGCACTTATACTTTACAATATACGACCCTGATCTGTACTTATGCGATTAAGATAGGCTGGTCTTTACTTGAAACAACCGGCATTCCTGTTGAGATGCGTGTTGTGGATGAAGCAGGTGCATCTGATGGGTTTGAACAAAATCCGTCCGGTGTCACATTTAATTATGAAAATGATTTGAGATTAGTCGGTAATCTTTCAAATAACTACGGAATAGTTTCTGGGGGCTGGACGCAGAGTAGTTTAAATGTGACATGGAGTGGTTGTACTGTATATTTTCAAGGCTCAAATACAACATCGCCTGAAAACAATGATTTTGATATTCAAGCAGTAACTGATAATGGCGATATTTTTACTCAATCAGGTGGTGCCGAGCTCGGGCTTACTGTTACCACTGATTCGGTCCAGGATACTTCAGAAGCCTGTACTTTTACAATAGTGAATATCCCGGGTCAGGGAACTTTTGATACCACAACTACGAAATATATCCAGTTTCAGGTAGATGCAGCAATCCCGAACATTATCTTAAATGATAATTATTATGTATTCAAAGGTAATACAGCTTATAAAACGCCATTTCTTGATATTGATTTCGGGAATGGAGGTATCGGCTCTCAACTTGATACCGCACAGTACCAGGTAAACAATGTATGGTACACAATCTTTTCAACAGATGTTGATACCTATACGCAGGATTTCAAGATTGATGCGAATGCATATTCATCACTAAATTATGGTGAGAACCAGATACCTGTTCGAGTATTTGATAAAGCATGGGTTGATACAAAATATATTACAATAAATATGGAAACTATTACGATTGATGGGAGTGTATCAGATTGGAAGGGCGATGAATATATGGAGCTTGATTCATCTGAAAACCTGAGATTTTTATTAGCCTGGGATGATACATCATTATATTTCGGGTATTATTATAAAGATCTAAACGCAGGTGATGGAGGTTCTGATGGCGATTTTTTTGTATATTTTGATTGTATAAATAATTCAGGAACAAGTGGGGTGGGAGTAGCCTGGTATGGGCCGCATAATTTACCAACCAGTAATAATGCTAAATGGGATTATGCTGTATGTATAGAGGACGGTGGTTACTATGATCTTCGTCAGAATAGTGGTGGTGCGTGGTCAACTGTTGAAGATAATGCATCTTTTACTGGTGAAGCATATATAGGATATAATGCGGTTCAAGTTACTGAGGTACGGCTTCGCTGGGACAGGCTTACAAATAATCAAGGTAAACCTGATACTTTTTCTGTGTTTGCGTTCCAACAATATGAAAGTAGTGGTGATGTCTGGACCTCGTATCCGACAAAGAACCCTGGTGGCGGTGCTGCGCCGCCTGTCACGTTTACTTATTATTATTATTATTATGACTCATCAGATACGTTCCCGCCGAACTCTGTAGTCGATGTCTTAATAAATGTTGATGCAGGATTAGGTGAATGGCCTGATACCGCGAAACTACCTGCGGTTGGACCTACAGACTTCCGCATAATCTGGGATGTAGATTTTTTGTACGGTGCTTGTAATCGAGGAAGCAGCTTTACTACCTCTGCATCAGAATACGATGTTATAATGTTATACATTGATACAGGCACAGATGATTTTGGGACATATACGAGTGTAGATTGGAATGGTTCTCATAATTTACCGTTTCGAGCAGACTGGGTATTTATGTATGCACCGTATGACCCAGGAAGCAGCGGCAATGAGTATAAAGATTTAAGGAAATGGACTGGTGGGGCATGGTCCAGTAGTTCATGGAATGGTACAGGTGCAAAACATACCTCAAATGGTACATTAGAGTTTAGTATCAAGTGGGATGATATAGGTGGCAGTAAACCCATAAAAGTAGTTTACTATATCTTTAATGGTGCAAATGGTTATTTATGGGGTAGCAGCCCGAATGCCAATCCAACAGGTACAGATCCGCAGACACTATCAGCTTATATTCAATACCCGGATTTAAATCAAGCGATCTCTAATCTGCGAGCATATTATTATACACGGTGTACCGAGCCTATAATGACAATTGATTCAACTGTCACATCTCCATTTACGCCAACGATTGATGGTACAAAAGATGCTGCCTGGGGTAGTATCCCACTTGCCTCAAGTTCAGTACCACCAACAACAACAGGTGCCCCGGATAGCGATGATGTAGGAGATGACGGTAAAACATTCCCTGATGGTTTATGCAAGAGTATTTATGTGACAAACGATATAAATTATTTGTACATAGGCTGGGAAGCGATGGGTGACCATTATGATTTAGAGACTGATAAGAGTCAGCAGTCTGCTCATTATGGGTTTTTATTCATTACAGATACATATCCTGCAGGTTGTGAATACGACCCATGGAAATCATCTGGCAACACAAGATGCTACAAATACGCAGCTGATTTCTGGGTCGAGGGTTACATTGGTTATGGATTAAATGATTTCTCAGGTATGATAAGATACGTTGCGTCTCAGACTGATGGCAGTTGGGCGAGTGAATATTCACTTGTTGATGGAACTGATTATAAAGTTTCAGTAAGTAGTGGCTTTGGTGAGTTTCGGATCCCGTTATCAACACTTGGTGTGAGTAATGGTGATTCTATCGGAATAATATATTATGGCCGTCATTCTGCAGCCAAACCAGGTATTAATGATATCACACCCGGAGTAACAACGGCGGATCCTGGTTATCCTCATAGTGACTGGGCTGATGAAAATTCA
>JBFMHD010000009.1:0-26871 GCA_040752395.1 Candidatus Hydrogenedentota bacterium | reverse complement strand
AAAACCATAGATCTCCGCTAAATTTAGATTTGATATAAAACCAACTAAATGTTCGACCCCGCGTTTAATGTGAAATAAAAAAGAATATTCATAAAGTGTCCTGTGTTTAAATGGTACTAAAAATATATTATAAAGATATTCATCAAAACCTATAACCGCTCCAAAATAAAGAATCCACAATAAAATTATTGAAATATTGGGTATTATAAATATTGATAAATCTTTTATTGCAGATTTTAAATTAATATATAAATTCTTGTTTTTTACCGAAAAAATATAAAGAGAAATAAATAATATAAAAAATGGCAAGAAATACCAGATTTCATCATCAACATACCTCATAGTTTTCAACGCTATAACACCACATACCATAACTGCAAAAAGAAAAGCTATTAGAGTTATTCTATCTTTTTTAGAAGGGTTCTCAGTATTTTCTAAATGAGATAAAAATATAAAAGCAATAATAGAAGAAGTCAAAAATAAACCAACATTCTGCCTGAATATCCACGTTAACCCTGTAACCAATCCGCAGAAAAAATACCTCATTAGACTCACTGAATTAATGTCTAATACCAATAAAAAACAAGTTAGGATTAAAAGAGGCTGAACAAAACTATCATTAAGAAAATATATTGAATATAAAGAAATCATAAATAAGGTAAAAGAAAATGCAGCTACTCTTTTAGTTATCTTTTTTAATATTAAAAAAATTAATATAGTTTCAATTATACGTATTATAAGTAAAATAATATTCATAGTTGTGTGACTTCTGCTTATATAAGAACTGACTAATTTCGTAATAATATGCATCCCCGGGGGTAAGAAAATAACATTAGCAGGGCATAGAGCGGTATTTTTTAATTCAGGATTAATCGCTAAAGAATTTTTAAATGGAAATAAAACATCATTAACCCTATAAGAAATTAAATGAAAAAGATGGATTTCAGCAACAGTGTTTCCATAAAATATAAAATTGTAATTATACATTATGCATAAGAGTACCAAGATTAATATTAATAAACAATCAATATATACGTTCTTGCTTTTCATAACCTTTGTCCTTTTTTTCTCGCTACAGAAAAAACAGATAAGCCAAAAGGTAAATTATACCTCAAAACCAGTATATTCTCAAAATACATTATTTTCTCAAGTAAAAAATTTAACCAGCGAGGAACTGATTTTAAATCAGATGTTTCATCAGACCTTAAGATTTTTCTTTTAAAAAATGCAAAAGGAAATAAAAAACAAACCCTGTAAGTTAATCTAATGATTTCAAAATCTGATCTGGTTAATAACTCTTTTACTTGATTGATAGTATATCGTCTTACCGAATGTGCTATTTTATCATGAGATGAATACATAAAATTATAAGCGGGTAAATGAAGAAATAAATATCCTCCGGGTAAAAGCACTCTATAGATCTCTTTTAGAGCATTTTCATCGTCCTTAACGTTGAGATGATATAATACATCCAATGATAAAACAGCATTGAATATATCTTTGCAAAACGGGAGTCTTTCAGTATTACCGCATATAAGCTTAGATTTTAAAACATTATTTTTACAGAACTTAAGTGCGCTCTCTGATAAGTCAACACCAAAGGTAACATATTCATTATCAATTTTAAATAATAAATTACCAACACCGCAGCCTGCATCAAGTATAGAGTTCCCCCATGGTAAATAATGTCGTATTGTTTTAAAAAATAATTCATTGGTGGTTCTCAACCACCAGTGAATTTTCCCTAATTCATAGTGTAGCTTAAATTGTGTATCGTTAGATTTTATATAATTCACCATTCGTCTAAAGTTTTAGAAATTCTTGCATCAGACTTAATTATACTCATTTTCACTGCAATCATCTTAAAGAAAATAAGCAAAAATCTTGTTACAAGATATATCCCGACTCTTAATATTTTAAAAAAATAATTTGAAAGATACCATTTTTTAGGAAGAGCAACTACATTACCGCCTGCAAGTGGAGTAGTTAAAATCTTCCATAAACCATGTGGACTGAGATAAAATGATAAATTCGCGAACATAATCATAAATATTAATTCGTATTTGTCTGTTCCAGCTGGTACATAAGGTAACTCTTCCCCTTCCCAGATGTACTGCACTGAAAAGTTTTCCCAGTCTTTCTTTATATGAATTTTATTTTCTTTTTTTAATCTCTCATATACAGGGGTACCTGGATAAGGCGTTAAAATATTGAATCTTACGCTATCAAGCTTAAGTGAATTAACTAATTTAATCGCATCCCATCTATCTTTACTTTTCTCGGTGGGTAACCCGAAAATAACAGTGGTCGCCGTAGTGATCCCTTTAGATTTAGTTAAATGAATGGCTCTAATAACGTCCTCCACGGTCTCTCCTTTATTAATTATTTTCATTAACGAATTGCTTGCTGTCTCAAGACCAAAAGATAAAAAATTAAAATTAGCCATCTTGAGTTTACAGGCAATATCTTCATCGATGTTATCGCCACGTAGAGCTGCTGTAAAAGAAATCCCTTTATGCAGCTTATTACTAATTATAGCATCAAGTAAATCTATAAGCCTGCTTTTATTAGCTCCAATGTTATCATCCATAATACGAATTGTTTTGGGGTGATACTTATCTATTAAACTTTTTATGTCTGATATTGTTCTTGGGATGCTTTGATATCTATATGTTCTTCCTGATACACTTCTTTGTGAGCAAAAAATACATCCGTATGGACAACCACGTGAACTCTGGATCGATGCGAAACCGGGATACCTGTCCTTGTTTTTTTCAAAAATAAAATATGGAAAAGAAGGGAAAATATCAAGATCAGTAACTAATTTTCTATCTTTATTGTGTATAATTTTTCCATCAGCCTTATATGAAATACCCGCGATATCTCTGTAATCTTTTTCATTAAAAACTCTATTTATCAACTCATCAAGTGTTTCCTCACCCTCACCTTTTACTACTATATCTATATACTTATTTTTTAAACAATCCTCAGCAGTAACAGTTGGATGAACTCCACCTAATATTATTAAAACCTTCTCATCTATCTTTTTTATTTCTTCTGCTAATTGGAAAGCTCTTCTGGAAGTACTTGTTAATGTCGAGATACCAATAATTTTTGGAGATTCCATAGAGGATAATACTCCCTCAACATTATTAATCGGTTCTATTTGTTCATCTATAATGCCAACAGGAAAAGGCCCATTTCTTAATAAATATCCTATTAAATGACCTAAACTTAAAGGAAATGAGATATTTATAACATCAGTTACAAATTTTTTTTGCGTTTTAGGATTAATAAACGGATTTATTAATAAAACCTTATTCAAAACCATATCAAGCTAAAAAATTTGATTATTTAGATATTTATCAATATAATCATAAATTGTAAAAAATCTATATTTTTCAAAATTTTTCAAATAAGTTAAATATTTTTCATAAATATTCAACATTGCAGAATTCCCTGAATATCTTTTTTCGCAATGTGTAAGAAGAACAACAATACCCCCAGATTCTGAAATTAACTCACTTAACTCAATCCACATTTTCAGAATTTCAGACGGAGAATAACCTAAAAATAATAAAGAAGCATCTGATGGAAGTGTAATAGGGACCTCTTTAAATCCTTCGTTAATAATAAATGAGCGCGCGGAGGCACATCCGTTACTTTGTAAAGAAAGCATAGTACCTGAATTAGGTATGCTCGAATCATAAATAAAATATTCTTTTAATATTCTAAAGAGATTTTCTGTTCTAAGTAAAGAAGGGGAGCGATATCCCTTAATATTATATCTTTTAATAAATGGAAGTATCTCTTCCATTCTTTTACGAATAAGGTCGTCTTTAAGAAAGGGTGTTTTATTGTCATGATTATAACCGTGAACACCTAACTCATTCCCCTTTGCTAATGCTTCATCCAGAATAATATCTTCTAATTTCCATCCTTTGGGTACTATAAAAATAGTTGAAGGAATATCGAATTTTTCTTCTATATTTAAAAAATCATTCAGCTTCTTTAAGCTTTCAGGATTATCAATATCATGTGTTAAAATAACAGGGGTTTTAACACCCTTATTTTTAACTCTATCAGAGTGGTTTAAAAATCTATCTAAATCTTCGATACAATCAGCACTTAAATCCAAAGGCCAATCAGGAAACACTGGTCTAATTTTAAATTTCAAATAATTCATCCTGGCTAATAAAGAGGCGATAAACCATCGTATCCTATAATCAACTTTTTGATAAGAAAAAGGGAGCATAGCTGAAAACGGCATTTTCTCATTATATAAAAAATTTTTCCTTGTTTTACTAAAGTGTTCAATAATTTTTAAAGGGGATTTTCTTAAAGGTATCTTTTTATTTTTATATTCTATTATTGCAAAGATATCACCTTTATTATTATAAAGTAAATCAATAATATCATCAGTCAAAAAAAAATACTTATTTCCCAGCCACAAAATATCTGGGTCTCTTATATTAATTTCTAAAAATTTTACTTTGGCTAAATTAGTGTTCATCAATATTAAATTTTATTTTGTCTCTTCTAATATACAATAAAGTGGTCGATTAGTGGTTTCAATATATATTCGATAAAGAAATTCAGTAATAAAACCTAATATTAAAAGTTGCAGTCCCCCCAAAAAAGAGATAAGTAAAACCATACTCGTCCAGCCGGATTTAACATCTCTTACAAGCCAATTAATCATAACATACAAAGCAAAAAATACGTTAAAAAGTGAGACGAGGATACCCATTGTACTCAGTAATCTAATAGGCATATACGAAAACCCTATAATACCATCATAGAAAGTTTTTATCATTTTTAATAATGTCCATCCTGATTTGCCTATTTTTCTTTCCCTTCTATCGTATTCAACAACCTCTTGAGTGAATCCCATCCAGGCTACTATTGCAAATGTAATTCTATTATGCTCTTTAAAAGTATTATACCAATCAACCACTTTTCTATCCATTAATAAAAAACTTCCTGTTGTAAATTTCGAGTTTGCAGGTATAGCGAATTTTCTTAATAAATATTTAAAAAGATCGCTTGTAACTATCTTCCATAATGAATCTTTTCTTTTATTTCTTTTCCCCCAGATAACATGAAAACCCTTGTTCCATAATTCAACAAATTGTAATACCACTTCAGGGGGGTCCTGTAAATCGCAGGCTAAAATCGCAACAGCATCCCCTCTACATTTTTGGAGACCAGCAGATAAAGCTGTATGTGATCCGAAATTTCTTGAAAGCCGAATCCCTTTAAAAAATTTATTCTCATTACAAATAGATTTTATAATTGACCAGCTACGGTCTGTGCTGCCATCATCAATTAATATAAACTCGAATTCTAAATCATCTCTGGATAAAAATATTCTTGATACCTCATCTTTATATATTAACAAACTATCTTCTTCATTAAACACAGGCGTTACAATTGATATCAGAGGTCTTGTTTTATTAGTGTTCATATCGTATCCCATATAGTTAAATCAAGCCCTGCTATTAATGCTAATTCTTTATTTTCGTTTTTATAAATTTCTTTTAAATAATTATATTCGTGCTCAGACATTTCCTGGGTTCCATCATTAGCTTGATTAATCTTTATATTTTGCTCTAAATCCGGTATCCTATAAGACACATTTAAAAATTTATAAATCCTCTTACAGATAACATCTCGTTCAGTTATAAATTCTTCGAAAAGTAAAAATAAAATGTTTTTTTTATCAAAATACTTTAAATAATTTTTTATATATCTTGCGTAAAACCCGCGAGAGATATAAGAATATGGCCGTGCATATCTGTACTTTTGATCTAATGTTTTTTCTCTTTCTTCTTCTTTTAACAAGGCTTCATAAAAATCTAATTTTTCTAACCCATTTTTTTTTGACCATAAATAATTAGAGAATGCTCTCTTTATAGGATTTCTAAATATAAAAATAAGTTTCACATCGGGTAAATGCTTTTTAATCCGCTCGGGGACCACCGTACTTTCCATATAATTAGTTGATTTCTCACCTATCGCCGTCTCGCTCTTTACATTACTAAAATATTTTTTAAGATAATATTCAAATCCTTTATTATACTCTTCATCAACTAAAAAAAATTTAGGTTCGGGTTTCTCCGGTTTAGACATATATATCTCTTTATTGGAATCTAATATATGATATAAATATCCGGTGCCACATCTTGGTGCGCCAGCAATAATAAAAGTTGGTTTATTTAATCTTTTTTCCAACATAATATACCCTGCATATCCCTGTTGGAGAATATCTCAGTATTATTATAGTTTTATATATCTCCCAAATTTTTTAAGAGATTTATTAGATGCTTCTAAAATCTTTATAACTCTTAAACCAGCATAACCATCATTTATTACTCTTTTGTTTTTTTCTATACATTCAATAAAATATTCTATTTCTGTTTTTAATGCCTCCTTGCGCTCAAGTTTAGGTGCATACATATCGCCTGACCTGTAATCTACAAGTAATTTATATTTTCCTTCAACAGTTTTAATATCGACTCCTTTATCATATATTTTAATTTTCTCATCTGATTCAAGATCATTCCATAATACCATTTTTTTATCACCGCCAATTAATGTTAACCTTATCTTTACAGGAGAAAGCCAGTTAACATTAAAATGAGCTATAAAATTATCATTGAAGTACAATGTTAAAAAAGCGACGTCCTCAAGGTCGCGACAAAAGTGTTTTGAACCAGTAGCTGATACAGCAACCGGCTTTTTATTAATTAAAAAGTCCATAATAGCTACATCATGGACCGCAAGATCCCAGATGACATTCACATCGTGTTGAAAAAGTCCTAAATTTACCCTTGTTGAGTCATAATAAAATAAATTACCAACTATTTTATTATCAATAAGTTCTTTAATTTTTTTGATTGAACCGGTAAAGATATATGTATGGTCAACCATAATTGTTAATTTTTTCTTTTCTGCAATCTGGATAAGTTCTTCTCCCTGAACAGAGTTAGATATGAATGGTTTTTCTATAAATATATGCTTACCATTCTGTAATGCTTTCTTGGCAAGATTAAAGTGACTACTAACAGGAGTAACTATCGCAATAACATCTATATCTTTAGATTTGATAATATCATCACTATTAGCAACAATATTAACATAAGGATACATTTTTCTTGCTCTTTCTCTTGCTTTTTTATCACTATCACATATCGCAATAAGTTTCGCAGACTCAATGATATTAAAATTCCTTGCTATATTAGGACCCCAATACCCATATCCTATAACTCCAACTTTAATCATATCTCAAACCTCTACATAAGCTATAAAACACAACCTATTATTTATTACAATGAAAAAATAATATCAACAATAATATTACTTTTTTTCTGAAGCTGTTCTTAATTGACTATAAATTTTATAAGCACAATCAAGAATCCCTTCCCCTAAATCAATATGCGAGCTAACCAAAAGTCTTTCAGCTAACTTCGGTTTAAATACAAAAGGTGTTATTTCATAATGAAGTTTATCTTTTATTGGTTTATAAATGATTTTAATCTTGTTTCCCATCATTTCATTAATCATATTTAAAATATCTTTTATTTTCATTTTTTGGTTCCCTGTGATTAACACATTTTTATTCTCATATTTTTTAGATAATATCTCCACACTTGCTAAAGCAGCATCATATAAATGAATGTATTCTCTCAGTTCTTCACCGTCCCCGAGCCTTGTTATTACACCCTTTTTAAGTGCTTCTTTAATAATCTTATATAACCAGTTATTTCGGCCGTCTACAGGACCATAAATCGAGCCGAATCTTAATATAGTATAGGGTAAATTATATACCTCGCTATACGCTTCTATAAGAAGTTCACAGGATTGTTTGCTTACCCTGTAAAATGAGCCCTTGTCAGCATAGACATATATCGAACTTGCAAATACATATCTTTTTACCTTATTTTTAACGCATAAATCAAGAACATATGTATTACCTATAACATTTATTTTGATTGTTTCAACAGGGTGAAAATGTGCATATTCTATATTTGATACAGCTGCAAAATTATATACATAATCAACCCCCTTCATATTCTTCATTAAATTTTTATAATCCATAATATCTCCATAGATATAACATTGATTTTTATATAATTTCTCTGGTTCTGTAAGATCATATATTATTACTTTATTATTTTTCTCTGCTAAAACATCAGAGATAGCTTTACCTAAAAATCCCGAGCCGCCTATAACCATTATTTTTTTCATAATTTACCTCCCTCAAATTCTTTCATCATAATTCTTTCAACTTTTAATAAATCATCCCGTGTATCAACGCTATAAGTTTCATACCTCGTCATTACCATTTTAACTTTATATCCGTGTTCAATCACACGCAGCATATCAACAGATTCAGCTATTTCAAGCGGTGTGCTCGGCAGGTCATTGAACTTAATCAGGAAATCGCGTCTAAAAGGTATCACACATACCTGCTTTGACATCTGGACTGATTCAGCCCCCTTCTTTAGCGATGGTATCGGTTCCCTTGAAAAATACAATGCGTAATTCTTTTTATCAACAACAACTTTTACAGTATTGGGGTCATTGAATTCTTCTATTGTTTTAATAGGCGCCATAAGATTGGTTGTAACAATATTAACATCCTCTATCATTGGTTTTAATGCTTCATCTATCATCTCAGGATAAATCATCGGTTCATCACCCTGTATATTAACTACAATATCTATTTTACAGTTTAAATCTTTTTCTATATACAAAAGCGCTTCAGCAATCCTATCAGTACATCGCTGATGTTTATCCGATGTCATAATGGCTTTACCATCAAGAGTATTAATATAATCAAATATTTCTTTATCACAGGTCGCTACATAAACTTCATTCAGTGTTTTACATTTCTTACTTTTCATATAGACATGACCTATCATTGGTATGCCGAGTATCTTTGCCATAGGTTTACCCCAAAACCTCGAAGACCCCATTCTTGCTGGTATAATGCCGATTATAATCATAAAATTTAATTATATGATTTTCTTAACTCTTTTAAATGGTTTCTACAACTCTCGCCAAGAAAATAAAAATCTAAACTAAATGCTATAAAAGAGTAACCTCTTTTTATTTTGATTATAGCCTCTTTAATATCAGGTTTAATTATATGCATACCGAGCACCTTTTTCATTCTTTTGCATACGCTCTCAATCTTAACAATGTTTTTTTTCATCTTTGGATGATTAAATTTACCAGGGATACCCATAGAACCCGATAAATCATACGGTCCTATAATACAACCATCTATCCCCTCCACACCTAAAATCTCTTCGAGATTTTCTACAGCTTCAATATGCTCTATTTGCACAATCACTATAGAATTACTATTTATGAACTTGGCGTATTCAGTAAATCGAGTACCATATCCCTGAGCCCTGTATAATCCCACTCCTCTTGTTCCGATCGGCGGATATTTTACAGATTTTACTGCTTTTTCTGCGTCATCTCTATTATTAACCATTGGAACAATAACGCCATAAGCACCTGCATCCATCACTCTTTTAATAATAAGAGGGTCATTTGCTCCAACCCTTACAAGAGGAACGCATTTTTTACTCTCAATTACTGAGATTAAATTTTGACATAACCCATAATCTATGACACTGTGCTCCATATCAATGACCAGCCACTCAAAACCAGCATCAGCCATTATCTCAGCAACTGATGTATCCCCAAGAGTTATCCATGAGCCTATGGTTAATCTGTTACCTTGCAGTTTCTTTTTTAGTCTATTTATCATAACAAACCACCTTAGAAAAAGCTAAAAATAATTGAGAGGGTATTCCCTCAGTCTTGTAGTGGGATTCCGTAATCTTGCTTCTTGCCTCTTTCGTTATCTTTCTTTTCCGTTACCTTGCCTCTTGCTTCTTAAGTAAATTCTACTGCAGCAATAACTGAGGCTTTATGGCATATCAGCCATATTAAAAAGTTACAAACTCTTTTAAACCTTCATCATTAATGGGTTCAAAATAGTCCTGTCTGATATTTTTACCAATTTGAATAAAACTTCTTTTCACAGCTTCGTCAATCCTTAAATAATAATCCAGTGTTTTATTTATTTCTTCTGGAGTATAACAAACTCTCCAGATATCCTCTCTAACATAAACTAATGGATTAAAAGTCAGAGACAATAATTTAGCAATAAGAATAACAGGGATACCAAAAGTTAGGGCTTCAAGTGCGGTTCCAGAAGCAGTTGATATCACAACATCCGCCATCCTAAAACCATCAGTTAAATTTTCTCCAAATATTCTATAATTATTTAATATTCTTAATTTTTTTAGAATATCTATAAATTTGTCCTGATTAATATCCGGGTGAACCTTTAATAGATACAATTCATTTCTACCATCTATTGCCTCTGATAGCTGTAATAAAAACTCGCTGGCTTCCAGAGTAGAATATGGAGACAATACTAATACTATTTTTTTATCCCTGGAGATCTTAAGAGTTGTGTTGTTTTTATAAAGATATGAATATCTCAAAGCTGGTGCAACACCACATTTTACATCTGAACTATAATTTTTGGCAATGTCGCAAAATAATTTTCCTGTAACCAGAATCTTATCAGGCACTATTTTAAATTTTACTTCAGATTGAAGAGGGTATAAAAATAAATAATTAGGGCAATAGACAAAAGACTGGAGTCCTGTGATTTTTGTATCTGGTAAAAATTTTCTTATCCCATAAATAATAGCCTTGTCTTTTATCTGATTTTCATACCAGAGTATAAATATTTCTGGTTTTATATTGCTTTTAAATAATTTCATAGCCAGTCTGTACTTAGTAATACCGCTTACAATAGATAAAATGTTATTAATACTCTTTAACTCTGATTTACACAGCGCTGATATATCTTTATCAATAAAAACAGGAAATACAAAATTTTTAACAAATATTTTAAAAGAATACAAGAAAATAGCTATATAATCAAATATGTTTATATAATCATACTCGACAATAAACCTGATATTCGATTTTCTAATACACTGAAAAACCCTCCAATAATTTTTTATATTAAATAAATGTGGCAATAAACAAAAATTATATCCATTATTTTTTAACCATTCATATAAAAAAGGAAAATATTTATCTTTAAATATGCCGTCTTTATCAAAATCTTTATCTGTTAAATAAGTTAAAACCATTATAGAGCTATTGTTGTGACTATATTCTTTATGAATAAAACATCTCGTTATAAAAGCCGAAAACTTTATAATTAAAAGATTGAAAATAAATTTAATATAAAGACAAAATGGTCTTAAAACATTTTTTAAGTGGCCTGCAAAGGGAAAAGACCAAATTCTTCTAAAATCTATGTTATGTTTTTGAAAAATCTTTTCAGCCTCTTTTATAACTTTTTTATCTTCATATATGATTACAGCTGGCAAATTATTCGATTTAATAAGTTCCTCAATTATAAATAAATAACATATATTTAAAAATAAATCACTGCCTAATGTATTACGACCCGAAACCGAAGTAAACCACCATATAATATCACTCTCATATCTATAATTTAATTCATCTAACCACTCCATAAATGGTTTTCTTAAAGAATCAGAAACCTCATCTAATTTTTTAGAAAGACTTATAAAGCTACCTTTTTCCCCGAATTTTAAACTAAATTTTTGATATCTAACATAATCTCTGCCTATATATGTCCACTTAAACTTCTCTTTATTTTTAATCTTACTAACAATTCTTTCAGCTGAAAGAAACGAATCTGCTAATATTAACTTCTCTGTATGTATATCTGACATAATTATTGAAAGATTAAAAGATTATGGAAAAATGATATAGAGCCTGCAAATTTCATTATTAAGGCAGGGGCCAATAAATCTGGTTTAGCGGCTGAAAATACAATTATAAATATCTGAATATTTAGTATTATCAAAATCTGGTGAATGAGACCTTTTAACTAAACTAAAACCTGCGTTTTTTAAAATATCTGTTATCTCATTATAAACCTCTTTTTTTGCTATGTTCAATTCAACTAATATCGACTTTACCCTGTCATCTTTTAATGTTTTATAAGCTCCTTTAATAATCTTATCTTCTATGCCATCAACATCGATTTTTATATAATTGGGGAATTGCGGGTTAAAATAATCAATAAATTCATCCATGGTAAAACCAATGGTAGCTTGTTTAAATACAGGTAAAAATTTCTCTCCTTTCCAGTCGATCTCCTGAGCAAAGACATGTTCTGCTCCCCCAAATTCTACGTTACTCATATAAAAATTATCGATTTTTGTTAGGTCATTAAATGCAAAACAAAAGCTTGAAATCCGATCGCTCATTTTATTTATCTCGATATTCTTATTGAGGATATAATAGTTACAGGCAGCTGGTTCGAAGGCGAGAACTCGCAAGCCTTTCAATGCTGCATACAAAGAATAAACACCTATATTAGCTCCTATATCCCATAAGGTCTCATTATTTGCAAATGTATCTATCCATTCAATGGTTTCTGGTTCTTTTGTTAATAAAGTATTTGCACGCCATTCAATTACTCTATTTGGACAAAAAAATTTTATCATCCCTGATGGAGTATCTGTCATCAAAACCGGAGATAGTTCTTCGATTAAGCTTGCATATATATGCGTTGCTTTTGAGCGTCCAAAAAATTCTACCCCTTGCTTTAACACATTAACAAAAAATTTATAAACTTTCAATTTTATACTCATTTATAATATCTCCTATGACAAGTCAAAAGTCAAAAGTAAGAAGTATATGTTCATCAATTAGTTCTACAAAATTCTTTAAAAACAGGCATAAAGACTAAAGAACGGGTCTTGTGACCCTCTTTACATTATATTGATTATATTGAAATTACAAAAAAATAAAAAATGTAATGAGCATCTTTAGATGCGATAAAGGGGGTTTAAAAGAGACCTCGTATTCCCTCAGAACGTGTGAAAAAATTGTAGTGAGCACCTTTAGGTGCGTCTTTGGGTTCTTTAATTATAAAACTATCAATGAATTATTTTACGGGACTGAAGTCCCTCACTACATTTGCCGTATTTTTTCACACGTTCTCAGTCTTTGGTGGAGTTTCCTTAATCTTGCTTCTTGCTTCTTAAGTAAATTCTACTGCACCAATAACTGACGGATTACCACTTCAGAAAAATTTCTCTTGATTTTTTCAAAAAATTTATTTATCAAAAGACTTGTGCAACAGGCTCAAAATAATCTCTTATATTCTTTTTTTAATTCTTCGAGACATTCTTTGCCTCGTGGATCATTTTTTTCTGCTTCTTTAATCAATGGCCAGTATTTTTCAGGCATTTTTACGTATAATACAAAAGTTTTAATCAAGCCCATAATCTCCTCTTTTGTGAAAAAAGGCATATTCAATACAGAGGTCTCCTGAAAGACACCGGCTAAAATATCGCGTGATAGGTAGCCTTTTTCTATACAGATATCATAAAGTTTAGTTCCTCGGAAAGGGGCAAAGGTAAAAGCATTGATAGAATCACTCTTAATTCTACGATTAAATTTAATTGTATCAAAAGCAAGTTCTCGTGTCTCATCTGGAAACCCAATCATATTATTTACTGTAAGTATAATGCCTGCTTCATTAACAGCTTCAACCGCCTTAAGAAATTGTTCATTAGTAAAAGTTTTTTGCAAAACATTCTTTCTAAATTCTTCATTGCCATGTTCCAGTCCTAACGACATCCGGTCACAACCCACATCTCTTAATTTCTTCAATCTCTCGAGATTGCAGGTCTCGGCTCTGCTCTGAATCCAGAACGGTTTCTGATACTTCTTATATATTCTGATAAAATTATTAAATTCATCATCTGATGCAATTAAAAAATTGTCAGAAGGGAAAAAAATGTACTCTGCATCCCAATTATACACTAAGTTATGTAATTCCATATCTATCTTTTCCATACTTTTTTTTCTATAAAATCTATTTAAATATATTTTATTCAACATTGGGGAACCGCAATATGTACATTTATAAGGGCATCCTCTATCTGTTTCTATGGGGAATAAGCGCCAGACTTTTCCACCCATAGGTCTGTAAAACCTATTTTCTTCAAAAATACTGAAATCAGGTATCGGTAGCTCATTTAAATCCACTAATTCTCTAATCGAATTTTTAATAATTTTACCATCGGATTTTATATATATATTCTTTATATTATCTATAGCCTGGCCATTTATCATCCTGTCTATTAATTCTGTTATGACGTGTTCTCCTTCGCCAATACAAACCATATCAATAATATCATAACTCAATACGAACTCAGGTGCAGAAGTCACTAAAATACCACCCACTATAACTTTAACATTATTCTTGGATTTAAAATCTTTTATACTATTTAACAGCTCGATACCCTGTTTAAATGTAACCTCATTACAGGAGAGTGCTATTAAATCAGGTTTATATTCTTCCACCAGGTTTTGTAAGTCATTAATCGGGTCTGTCTCTTTTATCTTGATATTTCTTTCTTGAAAATCAAAAGGTTTGACCTGTAATAAATCTTCTTTCATTTTATCAAAAAACTTTTTTCCCAAACCAAAATATGCGGTTGTATCGAATAATCTAATTTCAACTGGAAGGTCTCTTAGTAAAGCATTAAAGATTGAAAGACTCATTGGTGGTGGATTAGCCATTGCTATATTGGGAAAAATAAAGAGTAATTTAAAGTTTTTTGGTTTATTCATAACTCTTGTTTAATAAATTGCTTCCATTTAGTGCTCCAATCCGGAGACGAAAAACCAAGATAATTAACAAAATCTAATCGTGCTTTCTGAACCCTTTCATCCAGCCACCAACTCTCAATATTATCAAAGATTTGATTTATATGGTGTGCAGCGTCATCTGGTGTATAATGTAAAATCTTGACACTTTGAAAATTATTAAAATAGCTGCAAGCAGATGGTCTGATTCTAAAAATTTCTTTATCCCAGAATAAAACCGTTGGTACATTAATAATTAATGATTCGAGATACGATGTTGCAAGATGGTCTGATACAACCAGTCTACATCCTTTCATAAACTCTATAAGATTTACGTCTGTTAAAAATTTCATCTTGGGAAATTTTTCTTTTATTCTTTCAATCTCGTTATACCCAAATTCATAAGGGTATGGTCTATAGCAAAATTTGTTTAAGATATTCTGGTCTAATGAATTGAAAAACACATATTTCCACTCAAAATATTCTTCCATATCTTCAGGGCTATAAAATGGCTGGATTCTATAAATATATCTTAGTATCGCATTCCCCACTAAAACACATTCATCAGATTTATTTAGCCATGTATTATTAAGTCTGCCATATGCGGTTCGGGGTAGTGGAACAACTTTGCAAAGTTCACTATCAATATTTTTTTCTTCCATCCAGCCTGAACTTACATAAATATCTGTTATATATCTATCAATTAATTCCTCTGGGAAATTCATAGTAACGCCTGCTGCACCGCCGTGCTGGAGTGCTATTAATTTTCCATTGTTATCAGCTATTGAAGCAGCGGTAAATTTAAGTGATTCAATATTGTTCCAGTTTACAGTCATTATGGACCTTATATTTTTATTCATATGTGACTTTAACAGGTCTAACATTTTTTTATATTTTTCTAAATAATAAACCGGAAAATTAAATTTCATTGTTTTGCATAATATCTCTTCAAATTTATTACGGTATGGTAATTTTTCGAAGACATCTCTTGATGTCTGGTTTATAATATTTTCCTTATTTATTCTATTTAAAAGTAGATTATCAAGCTCGCGCCAGGGAATATCAGTATGTAAATTAAGTCCAGTTTTAAAAGAGAGTATAAATTTATCATAAGAAGAGATACCATCAACAATTATTTTCTTTTTAAGGAATGGATTAATAACGCTCAAAAATATCAGCAATTTCTTCATAAATATCCTTTTTAAATCTCTATCCTTTTTATGTTTTAAAAAAAACGATACATACTCACCAAAATAATCTTGTTTGACAAGATTTACTCTGCCTCCCTCTAATCCCATCTCTCTACCTATTATTGAAAAAAGATATAAGCGATAATTGTCTTTATTTAAAAGATATAAGAAATATAAATGATTCAGGATAGGATAGTACAAATTTTCATCGGTAAAATATGTTTTAAATTCACCGAGTTCGTCCTTTGATTTCTTTAATCTTAAATAGCCATCATATATCACACTGATATAATCATAAAGCCAGGCTGATAATATGGTTTTCCAGTATTTTTGTGATTTATCTACATTATGGACCTCATTTAGTATTTTAGTAAAATGCGGGATTAGAAATCTTAAAAAATCAAAGATATAGAGTATCTCGTCAGAGATTCTTTTATTTTTCCATGGTGTAGTCACTATTTTGTATTTCTTATTTTTTAGTATATTGCGTGTTTCATCAGTAAGACACCATTCTCCAAGCAATGTTATTGAATTATTCTCATATTCCCAGAATTGATGATGCGGTGTTAATGCTAAAAACATAAAACAAAATCAAAATATTTTATTTATAAAACTATAAACAAATTCTTTATCTATAGTTATACCAACAATTGTAGATTTTTTTAGAACAAGTGTAATAATTATCAGAGAAAAAAGAAAAATAAATGTTATGATATTTAGGATATCATTATTTATAAAGGTATTATAACTTATATAATAAGAGAGACACCCAATAATAAAAAATAAAGATAAAACTTTTAATTGATGGATAATGAAATCGAAAAAATTCAGGTTAAATATTAAACAACAAAAATAAAGAAGGATATGTATATGAAAAATATTCACCAATACCATTTTTAACGCCAACCCAATCGCTCCTAATTCTAAGCCGGGAATCAATAATTTTTTTGGTGCAAGTATAAAATAAGCAGCAAGCAATCCGATGGTATTAGTAAACATTCCGAGTTTTGTATAAATTTTCGTTCTCTCCGTAGCAATAAACATCTCACCGCACATATGTCCATAGACCTGATACATCGGATAGAAACATATTATTAAAAAGGGTAGTAAAGCATCTTTAAAATCACTACCAGCCAATTTCAATATCTGCCTGGCTAAAAAAAACATAATTAAGGATAGAAAAGTACTTAAAGTAAAAAAAAAATAAGTATATTTTACAAACAACCTCTTTATATTTCCTACATCATTTATATAATTGTATTTTACGACTTCGCGTCTGAATATAGGGGTAAACGATACTACCAGAGTATTAATCACAGTACCTATCTGAAATGCGAAAGAATAGTAACCCTGCTCTCTTGAGCCTGAAGCAAATTGTAATATCCACCTATCAAAGAAAGCAATAATAAAACCGAAAATATTATATATAAATAAGGGGCCACTGAATCTGTACCAGTAATCCACAAAAAATCTGAAATCAATATTATTAAATTTTATTATATTCTTGATTAAAATCTTTCGATTAATACAGCATACAGCACAGGATGCGATTACAAAGAAACTGATAATCTGGGTTAAAACATAAGTTTGTAAATTTAGATTTAAACTCAAAAAAAGTATGAGAATGATTATAAAAGTAATTATCCTGACAATGACATTTATTTTTTCCGTTGTAACTGTTAAGGCTTTAGCATCACTATAACCGCTAATAACCCTTACTATGATAATTGTGGTAACAAGTATCGTCATTAATATTATATTATCAGGTTTTTGTCCTGGAAATATGTATTTATAAAAATCTACAGAAACCAATAATACAATTCCTGTGATAAAAATAAAAAAAACCAATAAAAAAACAATAATAAAAGTAAATTCTTTTATATCAGCTTTGGTATCACGTGCCGAATATGTATAAAAAGCTGTTGAGGTATTAAAATCTAAAAAAACAAGTATCGCTAATAATGAGGTTAAAAGAAAATTGTAATCACCATATAAAGCCACACCTAAAGCTCTTGGAATAATCGTTACAGAGAGTATACCCAGTAATAAGGCGGTAAAATTAGTGAGTAATTTAAAAAAATATCTTTTTCTTACTGTGTCTTCCATATTTTATCTTTACCCTCGTTTCGCTCGGGCAGGTGAGCTTTTTTGTTCGGATTTAATCCCGATAAAAGCGCCATCTGTTTTAATAAGTTTTTTTTCGTCTAACCCTAAGTTCAGTTTATCAGCTACTATCTTGCAGTAATATTTTACAGTCTCTTTTAATTTTTCGTCTGAGATATTAGTAAGATTTATTCGTAAATCCTGTCTATCACCTGATAAAAGTAAATATTGCTCTTCATCTGTTATTATACCACGCTCCTTTGCATAATCATACATTGGTGTACCAGGTTGTGGCAGCAAATAACCTGTGCTTGGATATATATTACATTCTAAGCAACATTCATAGGTTTTTCTAATAGTTTCTTCTGTTTCCTGCGGATATCCTATAACAAGGCTCGTCCAGCATATAATCCCTGCTTTCTGTAACACCATAGTCTGTCTTTTAAAATCATCTGCGTTTGTTCCTTTTTTCATAGCTTTTAATATCTCTGGATCAGCTGATTCAAGGGAGAATTCAAGCCCATAACAACCTGATTCTTTTAATTTTAAAGCAAGTTCATAATCATCTTCATTAAAGAGGTTGGGTCTGCAGCAGGCTGTATAATAGATACCCAAATCTGCTTTTATAATACAATCCACAAATTCCTCACACTGTTTTTTTGAATAAAAAGTCAATTCATCCCAGAAACAGATTATGTTTACATTATATTTTATTTTTAAACTCTCCATCTCTTTTATAACCACTTCTGGCGAGCGGACACGATACTTTTTCCCTTTAAAAGCATGATAACAAAATGTACACTTAAATGCACATCCGCGTGCAACATTTAATGGCATCATTCTAATCTTATCAAATTCTATTGGATATGGTTTAGCGGTGTTAAACTTACTTATTTCAAGATATTTTTCGATATCAAATAAATCCCAGTTTACAGATGGTATCTCATCTATATTTTTAATTACCGCTCTTTCTTCTGTTTTTACAATCTTATAACCATCTCTATAACATATCCCCTTAACATTACCTAAATCTCTTTTACACTTAATAGCATCAAGTAATTCAATTATAGTGATATCTCCCTCTCCCATAACCGCTATATCTGCTTTTGTTTTATTAAGTAAAATGTGCGGTATAGAGGAAGCAACAGTATTACCAACAATAATAATTGTATCTTCTCTCGCATCTTTTATTAAATCACACATCTCTTTCACATACTTGTAGCCTGTAACAATACATCCCATAGCAATAACATCGTATCTCTCTTTATAAAGAATGCTCTTTATCTCATTTTCTTTGATTCTGTAAAGGTCTATATCAATAAAATCAAACTTCCAACCTGCTCTATGAACTGAGGTCATTATATAGCCAAGTCCAACAGGCGGTATCGGTTTACAACTTTCTCTGATGCAAAGATTTATAAAAAGTAATTTCATATCATCTTTTAAAATTTTTATTAATTATTCCCCATAAAGTGCCATCTATAAATTTATTTTTATATAAATAATGTTTCTTCAAGACGCCTTCTTTGCGAAACCCTGCTTTTAAAAATACTTTTTCTGAACCAACGTTCACATCGTATATACCAGCAGTTATTTTATGAAGGTTTAATTTTTTAAACGCATAATTAACTATAAGTTTGATTGTCTCTGTTGCATATCCCTTACCCCAATGTCGTTTATCCCCTATCATAATCCCCATATCAGCAAAAAAATGCATTCTGTTTATAGGCCCTAGTTTCACATTACCTATATGTAGATTACCCTTTTTAACAATTATTGCTAAAAATAATATATCAGGATTAGCGGCTATCTTTTTTACATATAAAATTAAATCTTTTTTTGTATATTTAGAAAATCTACTCTCAAGGTATTGAACGACTTGTTCATCATTCATCCAGGAACAATATCTATCAGTTACATCACTCAATGTTACATTACGTAAATATATTCGTTTACCCTCTATGTAATGCTTTATCATAATTCAATCCCATACTGTTTTAACATCGATATTTGCTTCTTTCATATAAGTTCTTGCCTTGATTAAATTTTGATCAGTAAAATGAAAGATACTACCGGCAGCTACTGCAGATGCATTCCCTATTTTAATTGCTTCAACAAAATGTTGTAAAGTTCCGGCACCGCCATGAGCTATCGTCGAAACATTCACATTATCAGCAATAGAGCTTATGAGTTTTAAGTCATATCCTTGCATTGTTCCCTCTCTATCAATAGATGTAATTAATATCTCACCTGCACCATATTTAGCCATAGTAACAGCCCAGTCAATAGCATTTAGACCCGTGGCTTTTTTACCGCTGTGCGTATAGACCTCATAGTTCCCATTTTCTTTTATCCTGACATCAATAGAAACCACAATATTTGCAGACCCAAAATTTAAAGCCGCTTCTTTTATAAACTCCGGGCACTCAACTGCTTGTGTATTAATAGAGACTTTATCGGCTCCGGAGGATAAAAGCCTTCGTATATCCTCTATTGTTCGAACACCACCGCCAACAGTAAGCGGCATAAAACATTCCTCAGCAACAGTACTAATTATATCAAACAATATCTCACGATTCTCGTTACTTGCACTTATATCAAGAAAAATTAATTCATCAGCTCCCTGAGCATCGTATATTTTAGCAGCTGTTATAGGATGTCCTACGTCACGCCATTTTTCAAACTGTATCGTCTTAATCATTCTGCCGTTCTTTAACAGAAGTACAGGTATTAATCTTTTTTTAAGCATTTATAAAATTACGTAATAATTTTAATCCTGAACTTTGACTTTTTTCAGGATGAAATTGGGTGGCCATAATAGTGTCTCTACAAATAGCTGCCGGGAACTCTATACCATAATTACAGGTTGCTATA
This sequence comes from Candidatus Hydrogenedentota bacterium, assembly GCA_040752395.1. Taxonomy (GTDB): domain Bacteria; phylum JBFMHD01; class JBFMHD01; order JBFMHD01; family JBFMHD01; genus JBFMHD01. The sequence goes on along the minus strand of JBFMHD010000009.1, from coordinate 5,959 downwards.
ACGAATTCTTTGTCATCGCACTCAAAATAGTATGAATGAACAAAATAAAATATAGTGTTCTCACTAAAAGTATTGAAGATTTTATGTTTTTTTATAATCTTAACGTCATCCCATCCAATATGAGGTATTTTGACCTTTATTCCATCTGCTCCAAGCAACTTTACTTTACCTGAAATCCAGTTAAGTCCTTTATAGATCCCATGTTCATAACTTTCAGTAGCAAGTAACTGCATGCCGAGACAAATCCCTAAAAACGGTTTTTTCTTTAATTTCACCTCTTCATATAAAGTCTCTATTACCCCGAGTTTATTCAAATTATTCATCCCCTCTGCAAAGGCACCTACCCCGGGCAGTACTATTTTATCAGCGTTTTTAATCTCCTCTCTTTTATTTGAAACAATTACGCTCCCTCCAACTGCCTCAATTGATTTAGCAACAGACCTTAAATTCCCCATCCCATAATCAACTACAACAATTAAAGGGGAGTCCAATTTTTTCATTCAGGAACCCACCATTCATCCTGGTCATGTAATTTAGGTCCGTGTTTTATTTTAGTTAAATCAGGTATGTGCGGACTGATAATATGACTCAATGCTATATCCATAAATTCATCTTCTGTTATACCTACATATTTTAAAAAAACATCAAGGCTTTCCGGCCGTTTACCATCATATTGTTCCACTAATTTAAGTCCATCACAACGAGTGATCCTGCTGTTTCTAATATCAAGTGTTACAAGATGTGCAGTCCTTCCATAACCACGTTTGATAAATCTCAGATAGTCTCTTACACCCTGCATCATACATTCTATTTTTTCGTACCAGTATTCTGGCGGCCTGCCTTCAACATCATCACCCTGCCAGCCAAGTTCCTGTCTTATAATTTGAGCCTGTTTTTTCACGTCCCAGGGTATATATGTCCCAAGACAAACAGACCTGTAATTTATCGCTCGTAATTCTTTTAGAGACGGATATTTGAATGGTTCGAGGTCTTTTAATGTGACTGAGCCATCAAGAAACCCTACCATATCCTCAGCAGTTATTCCTAAATTGACCCAGCGATTAAATCTTTTTTCATCAACCTCGTCCTCTGTTTCATAGCTAAAATATGCGGTATATTCAGCGCTATGTTCACCCCAGAATATAAGCGGTATTTTATATTTTATAGCGACCTGCATAGGATAGGCAAAAATACCTGTGTGACAATGCCAGCAAAAATCACCCTTTCTCTTTAATGATTCAAGCATTGTTTTTTTGATAACTTTCCAATCAGGCGTAAATTTTAAAAAATCTACCCCTAATCTCCGTAATGTCTTTGTGTTGTTTTTTAAACAATTAGGTCTAAAAAAACCATGATCAAATGATATAACAAGCGGCTTAACCTTATATTTTGTAACCAAATAATAAACTGTAAATGTACTATCTTTCCCACCACTAAAAGGTATCAGACAATCATATTGACCCGTGCCTCTATATGTATCAATAAGTTTAACAAGTTCTTTTTCTCTCTTCTCCCAATCGATCTTCTCTTTTTTATATTCATGCTGTCTACAGATATTACACACACCCTCTTTATCAAACATTATGGTTTCATGAGTTTCCGGCAGAACACATTTAGTGCAGTATCTCATTGTTTTTTTGTCATCTCCTCTTTTGCCCGGATAACAGGCTGAATTATTCTGCCTTCTAATAATTTCTTTAATTTTTTCTTTGTAACTGCGTATTTTACAACTGCTAAAGCCTGAGCCATAGCTGTCAGGGTTTCATGGATATCTGATCCTTTATGTGCGAATGAAATAAATGGTGCGGGTCTTGTAAGTATGCCGCGCTTTACTAACTCCTGCTGAAATAAGGTCAAGATTTCACGAGAAGTATATCCGTGGGTAGGTTTAAACTCATACTCAGGCCACCATCCATACCCAATTATATTGGTAAACGATATATCTAAATCCTTTTTTATGTCTCTGTATCCTTTAATAAATCTCTCTCCCATCTGATTAATATGCCAGAGAACATTATCTCTTTCTAATATATCAATCGTAGTGATAGCTGCTGATATAGCAGGTAGTTCACCGCCAAATGTAAATGAGAAGAAGACATCCTTGAATCTTCTCATATACAAAGCTTTGCCACAAATCGCTGAGATCGGATAACCATTAGCCATCGCCTTACCAAAAGTAGCTAAATCAGGTTTGACACCAAACAAGCTCTGTGCTCCGCCAATATGCGCCCTGAAACCAGTGATAATTTCATCAAATATTAAGATTGTTTTATGTTTATTACATAAATCTCTTAATCTGTGTAAAAAATCATTTTTGGGTGGATAAAATGTAACAGGTTCAATTATTACACATGCAACATTATCTTTTTTATCTTTAAATATTTTTTCAATACTTTCAATATTATTATACTGAAATGGTATAGTAAGTTTTCTAATACATTGAGGGACACCGAGATTTCTTGTTGTTGAACCTATGTACCAATCCTGCCAGCCATGATATCCGCAACAGGCGATTACGTTTCGTTTTGTTATGGCTCTTGCTAAACGGACCGCGCCAGCAGTTACGTCAGAACCGTTCTTGCCAAATTTAACCATCTCAGCACACGGTATAAGTTTTACTAATTTTTCTGAAAGTTTAGTCTCTAAAGTATGTGGTAGTGAGGGTGCAACAAATAAATCGTCTGCACAAGAAAAGACCGCATCATTGACCTCTTTGTTTGAATGACCAAGAATTATCGGTCCCAATCCTAAAACATAATCTATAAACTCATTCCCATCTATGTCCCATACTCGGCAGCCTATACCACGATGTAACATTTTCGGTGCCACACCGTCAACATATTGACCTGGTCCCTTGGAAAAAGTTTGAGCACCGCCAGGAATAAGTTTTATTGCTTTTCTCCAGGATCTATTCCCCAGTCGCCGGTTTAATGGTTCGGCTCTTGCAAAAGATTTCTTTTTTAGTAATTTATCTTTAGCTAAAGCTGGCTTCCAGCCTTCACCAGATTTATATTTCTGATTCAACTTCTTTAATTCTGGGTATTTATCAATGATTTCAATAAGTTCGTTGAGGCTACCAAATTTATCATTTTCTTTCAAAATATTTAATAGTACTTTAATTAATTTAAAATCTTCCTCATAATCAACAGTTAATCTATACAACGATAAATCCCTGTCATTATCGACCCTATAGATTTTAAATAGTCCTGGATTTTTCCAGATATAAAAAGTTACATGTTCTCTATCTGAAAATCTCGTTGCCTCTTTCCAGACCTTCTCAAGTACATTAAACGAAAAAACTTCTACATCCATACCATCTGGGAATGTACCTGGTGGCGGTACTGTATTAGCAACAAAATCATAATTTTTTGATTCCAGATATTTATTGACCACTCTATCAATCACTGCAGGGTCTATTAATGGGCAATCTGCTGTTATTCTTACTATTAAATCAGCCTTTATTTCAGTGGCTCCTCTATAAAATCTATCAAGGACATCGCGTTGTGAACCTCGGCAGCATCTAATACGTCTATTTTCACAAAGATTATATATAGGATCATCATCAGGTCGGCCTGTTGTTAAGATAACAATCTCATCAAGAGACTTACTTTGAGATACCCTATCAATCAGTATCTCCAGCAAGGTAGCATCACCAACTTTTTTCAAAACTTTGCCAGGGAGCCTTGAGGACCCCATCCTTGCCTGTATAAAACCAACTCTCTTCATAGTCGCCTCTCTAAATGTGCTACCGTTGCTGTGCTACACCTGCACGATCTCTGCTGGATTGGTGTGGATGGCTGGAATTGTGTTTAAAATAATTTATAATATTTAAAACAGCAGTCAGCTCCATCCCTGATCTACTCTTTTCCGAACAAGAACCAAGATGCGGTGTTAAAATTATGTTTTCTAATTTTCTTAAATCGCCATAATATGGCTCTCTTTCATAAACATCTAAAGCTGCATAAAATTCTTTATTTCTTTTGAGATGAATAAATAAATCATTTTCATTAACTATGCTGCCACGTGAAGTATTAATAAAAATACATCTCTTTTTCATCTTCTGTAATGATTTTTTATTTATTAAATTATCTGTATATCTTGTTAATGGGATATGTAGAGTAATGATATCAGATTTTTTATAAATAGTACTTTTATCAGTTAATTTTACGTTGTATTTTTTTATGAATTCATAATCAGGTTTTATATCATTAACTAATATTTTCATATTGAAGGGTTGCAGAAGTCTAACCACATTTTTGCCTATACGTCCGATACCGATGACGCCACATACTCTATCTTCTAAATCCAGACCTATATATCTATGCCATTTTTTTTGGCGCATTTTTCTATCTGCATTTAAGACCTGACGTGCACAATTAATAATTAATCCTATGGTTAATTCTGCGACTGCGAGCGATGGTGCATCAGGTGTAGTGTAAACAGCGATATTTTTTCTATTGGTGGCTTTGAAATCAATATTATCTATTCCAACGCCAACACGCGAGATGACCTTCAATTTATTAGCTTCCCTTAATATCTCATCATCATACTTTTCAGTTCCTGCAATGACTGCATCTACATCTTTTATATATTTTTTAATCTCATCACGATTTAATTTTATCTTTTTTGTTGCAGCTGGATTTATAATCTCACAGTTGGCTTTTTTTAGCGTTTCTAATGGGGTAGGTGATGTTACTGAAAACGGATATGTATCAATAAGAACTTTAATCTGTGATTTTAAAACCATTTATGATACCAGAGTTCTGTTGATTTAGTTATAAAACCTACGCGCTGATATAATCTTTGAGCAGCATAATTTCTTCCCTGTGTAACTACTAAAACATTTTTTATCCCTTTGTCTTTTAAATTATTTAGAGAGTAAATAAGTAATTGTCTGCCAAGCCCCCGGCCACTATATTTTTCAGAAATACCAACTATCCCTATTCTTGCCCGGTTATCTTTTAATATCTTTATAGTGCAAAAACCGACGGGTTCTTTATTATAATATAATACATAAGCAAAATCATCAAAACTACCGTAGACCGCTTTCTCTACCCAGCTCTGATAAAATTCACTTACTTTATCTACGGGGAAATTCACGTCATAATAATATCTGCTATCAAGATAACTCTTTGATGCTATGCTGCGTAAGTGGGAAACATCCTTTCTTTCACCTTTTGACACACTATAACCTGAACCCAATTCAACCATTAAATTGAAATTTGTTATATTATTTTCATATGTCAATCTTATATCTACAAAATTATAACCAAATTTCTCGGCTATCCGTACACTCCTTCTGTCATGACAATTACACAAATATTCAAGAACCCTTATTTTTTCTTTTTTACAATAGCTTTCGACATATTCAGCTATGGTCTCTGTTAATTTTAAACAACTTAAATATCCGACATTAAACCCGAAAAAATTTGAATCCCATTCAAGTTTTCTGACTAAACGAATAATTTCAGGGATGTCATCTATATCTGATTCTAATAATCTCGTTTCTAAGATTATATCTTCAAATCTTTGATTATACCCTTTTTCAACAAATTCTACCAATTCCTGATTTAGAGCAGATACAAGAAGATACTTTTTACCAGAGAAATATCTATAATCCGGTGGCAGCAATGGATCTATAAAAATATCTACTATTTCATCGAGATCTTTTATATAACCGAAAGATATAATAATAAGATTCAGCGCTCTGAAAACATACAAAAGAACCGGATTGATATTTTTAGTAATCACTATTGTTTTAATCTTTTTTTCCTTTAAATATTTAATGATTAAATCGACATCGGTTAATTCGCCAGTGGTTAAATTGCTTATTATTTTATTATCTTCAAAATAATAAAAAAAATAATCATCCATAGCTTCCCGCACTGTTTCATTAGAATACAAATTTCGGTAAGACTGTAGCGTAGCTTTAAAATGATTAAAATAAAATTTTTCTTCT
>JBFMHD010000089.1:6615-10635 GCA_040752395.1 Candidatus Hydrogenedentota bacterium | reverse complement strand
CGTTCTAAATTCTGGCTGCTGACTACAGATTTCCGCATTCTGAATTTTTAAAGGATGTTGGTTTCAGGCTACAGACTATAGGCTTCAGCCGGCTGTAGCCCGTAGCCTGGGGTCTGAAGCCTGATTAATAGAGTTACAATGTTTTTCAGAGGAGATGATAAGTTGGCTTCGGGCTCCAGCCGGCTGGGGCCAGTGGCCCGTAGCCTGGAGCCTGAAGCCAGGAGACAGGAAACCAGGAGGTTTTTATGCCAATAAGTCCAAGTGCGAGTTATAGTTTTACAATAAGGGTTAAGATACCTAATAAGATTGGGATGTTTGCTAAATTAGCGACTGCTATAAGTAAAGCAGGTGGCAGTCTTGGGGCGGTCGATTTAATAGAAGCGCGGCGAGATTTTTTTACAAGAGATGTTACTATCGAAGCAACGTCTAATAAACACGAACAGGAGATAGTCTCTGCATTAATGAAACTAAAAGGTTTTGAGATAATAAATGTTTCAGATAGAACATTTCTTTTACATCTTGGTGGCAAACTCGAGGTTATCTCTAAAGTGCCGTTAAGAACAAGGGCACAGCTCTCTATGGCATATACTCCTGGCGTTGCACGTGTTTGTAATGCTATAGCAGAGGATAAAAGAAAAATTTTTCAGCTGACTATAAAGAAAAATACAGTCGCTGTTGTTACTGATGGGAGTGCGGTTCTTGGGTTGGGTGATATAGGGCCCGAGGCCGCTTTACCCGTGATGGAGGGTAAAGCCCAGTTATTTAAAGAGTTTGGTGGCGTTGATGCGTTTCCAATCTGTTTAAATACAAAAGATGTTGGGGAGATAGTCAATACTGTAAAAAGGATTTCAACAGCTTTTGGTGGTATTAATTTAGAAGATATCTCAGCCCCGCGATGTTTCGAGATTGAGGATAGATTAAAGAAAGAACTCGATATCCCTGTTTTCCATGATGACCAGCATGGCACTGCAGTAGTCGTACTTGCAGCGTTATATAATGCTTTAAAAATTGTAAAAAAAGATATCAGAAAAATAAAAGTTGCAATACTTGGTATAGGTGCTGCAGGAATAGCCTGTACTAAAATATTAAGAAGGGTTGGGGTGAAAAATATTATTGGCTGTGACAGAGCAGGAATTATTTATAGAGGAATGACTGAAAAATTGGATCCCTATAGGGAATGGTTTGCTAAAGTGACAAATCCTGATAATGCGCGGGGAAACATTTCCGAAGCATTAAGAGGTGCTGATGTGTTCATTGGCGTATCCGGGCCAGGCCTTGTTTCGCTAAAAGACATAAAAAAAATGAACAAACATGCGATAGTTTTCGCGCTTGCTAACCCTGTTCCTGAAATTATGCCAGAAGAAGCCTGGAAATCTGCTGAAATTGTAGCAACAGGCAGATCTGATTATCCGAATCAGATAAATAACGTGCTTTGTTTTCCAGGCTTGTTTAAAGGTGCTTTAAAAGTAAGAGCAAGTGAGATAAATGAACCTATGAAAGTAGCAGCTGCTTATGCGATCGCTAAAATCGTAAAAGAGAAAGAGCTTTCCCCTGAATACATTATCCCGAGCGTATTTAATAAAGATGTAGTAGAACAGGTGGCAAGAGCAGTCGCTGATACCAGTATAAAAACAGGTATAGCAAGAAAAATGAGGATAGAACCAGGTGTCAGCCTTATATAAAGAGGTCTCTTTTGGTTTGAGGCACAAAGGCACAGAGTGACAAAGGCACAAAGTTTTTTCTTCTTTGTGCCTCTTTTGCCTTTGCTACTTTGTGCCTAATGGCAGTAGGGTTTCCACCGAAGACTGAGGAATTACAATTCCACCTATAACTGAGAACGTGTGAAAAAATTAGACTTTTTTAGAAAACAGGGAGTGATAATAAAAGAGTTACCTGGTATTAATGATGATTATTTCACACGTTCTGAGGCTTTACTAAAAAAGACTTCATAAATCAGTTGTGAGTTAACAAGTTGAGAGTTGTGAGTTATAGATTATTATTTTTTATTATTTACTTTTTAATTTTTAATTCTTTTTTGTTTGCAGAAGAAGTCTCAATAATTGATAAGTTCGAGGCTTTTAAAAAAGATATAAAAGTCTTTTCAATAGTAGCAAATATAAAAATTCCGCTAAAAGATAAGTTGCATCAAGAAGATAGGTATGAGATTGTAAAATTAAAACTACTCTTTCAGAAACCCTATTTTTTTAGAACCGAATATAAATCAGGATTACAAACTGTTATCACTGTATGTGATGGAGAAAATATTTTTACTAATACTAAAGGCGATAAATATATCTATGTACAAAAAGTAGATAAAGAGCTTTTTACAAGTAGAGATTTTAAAATATTTATAGGTATCTTAAACGAACCACTCGAAAAAGAATATAATGTCAGTTATTTTAAAAAAAATAATTTTTTTGAAATTTTATTGATACCAGATGAACAAGACGAGATAAAAAAAATTAAGGTATTAATCACTGAAGATTTGATCATCAAAAAAATTGATATATATATAAATGGTAATAATGATAGACCAATTGAAGCAATAATAAAAGATTTTGTAATCTTTACTGAAATTAAGCCGAGTAAATTTAAACTGGATACAAAGGATAAGGAGATAGTAGAAATAAAGTGAAGAGTAGGGTTTTTATAGAGACACTCGGTTGTGTAAGAAATGAGGTTGATACAGCTACATTAAGAGAGATATTAATTAGCAATGGCTATGAAATTACAGGAGATATTAATAAATCAGACATAATCATTATAAATACCTGCTCTTTTATTGAACAAGCAAGACAGGAATCAATTGATACAATACTTGAATATGGTGAATTAAAAAACAGAGGTAAAATCAAGAAACTCATTGTTACAGGGTGTTTGCCACAATATTATAAAGATGAGTTAATAAAAGAGATACCAGAAATAGATTCTATTTCAGGGACAGGGGAGATTGATAAAATTGTTGATATAACAAAAGGTAGAACCAGAAGTGATTTTAATGTGAGAGGATATTTGTATAATAAGCCGTTACAAACACCAATTCGAGAAACTGAATTGTATCATTATATAAAGATATCAGAGGGATGCTCACGAAAATGCGCGTTCTGTAAAATACCTGAGTTAAAAGGTGGATATAGAAGCAGAAAAAAAGAGATAATAATTCAAGAAGCGAAGATAATGATAAACTCGGGGATAAAAGAATTAATATTGGTTGGACAGGAGACCACAAATTACGGCGTTGATAGATATAAAGATTATAACTTTAAAAATTTGCTAAAAGATTTAACAATACTAAATGGAGATTTTAGAATAAGATTTTTATACGGCTTCTGGCAGGATATCGATGATGAGTTAATATATTTAATAAAAGAGAATAAAAAGATATATCCGTATTTTGATATACCTCTTCAGCATTCTGAAAAAAAGATGTTAAGATTAATGAATAGAGAAGGTGATAAAACTATATTTTTAAATTTAATAAATAAGATAAGGGCTAATTTTGATGATAGTTATATAAAAACGAGTTTAATAGTGGGTCATCCCTATGAGACTTCTAAATTATTTGAAAGACTTTTAGATTTTTTAAATGAAGCAAAACTTGATAGAATAACATTTTTTCCTTATTCCAGAGAAGAGGGTACGGTCTCAGCTAACTATAAAAACAAGATATCTAAAAAAGAGATCGAGAAAAGATATGATGTAGCGAGAAATATTCAATTCAAGATTGAAGATAAACTACAGAAAAAGATGATAGGGGAAGAGATAGAGGTGTTGGTTGAGAGGAAGGTTGGAGAAGAACTTGTTGGCAGATGCTACCGCAATGCACCTGAAATAGAAGGATGTGTTGTAATAGATAATAATTTTTCAGAGGAATATATTGACAAATTTATAAAAGTCAAAATTACAGATAGCAATGGTTTGGATCTCTATGGTGATATAATAGAAGCAAGAAGCAAGAAGTAGATGATATAAAAACAGTCGTGAGTCACAAGTCGCAAGTCGTGAGTCAAAACAGGACTC
>JBFMHD010000089.1:0-6515 GCA_040752395.1 Candidatus Hydrogenedentota bacterium | reverse complement strand
GGGCTCCAGCCGGCTGTAGTCCGTAGCCTGTAGCCTGTACCCCGAATTATTAGAGTTACAGCGTTTTTCAGAGGAGTACCCATGAGCGCGTTTGCGCTCTACACTATTGGGTTATTGGGTTATTGGGTTATTGCGTTTTTGGGTTTTTGCGCTCTACACAACGTATGAAAAACCAGATGTTTGTTTATCTTGCTTCTTGCTTCTTGTTTCTACTTGATATTATTATAGTTACAATGTTTTTCAGAGGAGGTTAATTATGATTGATACAAGAACAACAAATGTATTCTGGCACCACGGCGCGATTACACGCACCGACCGCGAACACACAAACAGACATAAAAGCTGTATCATCTGGTTGAGCGGGTTATCGGGTTCGGGAAAAACAACAATAGCATACAAACTTGAAGAAAAACTTTTCCAGAGAGGAGTGAGAAGTTATGTGCTTGATGGTGACAATATAAGGCAGGGGTTAAATAAAAATTTGGGATTTTCAAAAGAAGATAGAGAAGAAAATATAAGACGCATAGGTGAGGTGGCAAAACTATTCGTAGATGCAGGTATAATCGCAATAACAGCATTTATATCACCATACAGAAAAGACAGAGATAGAGTAAGGTCGATTGTGAAAGAAGGTGATTTTATAGAGTGTTACGTAAGATGTAGTATAGAGTGTTGTGAAAAGAGGGATACCAAAGGTTTGTGGGGCAGGGCAAGGCGAGGTGAAGTAAAAGAGTTTACAGGTATCTCTGCCCCCTATGAAGAACCATTAAACCCTGAACTTATACTTGATACTGAAAATGAGACAATAGAAGAATCACAGAGTAAAATTATGAAATATTTAATAGCTAAAGGATATATAGAAGACAGGAGACAGGAGACAGAGGATACAAAAGTAAGAACTAAGAAGTGAGAAGTATCATTTGGTAAAGGGGTAAGGGTTATGATGCCTGTTTGGTTTAGGGCTTAGCTATTTGACTAAATCTTTGTGAATATTAAAATAAGGGTGTTCAAAAAATGAACATTTTGGACTTGACAAAAATAAAAAAATAGATATACTGTTCAATAATTGAACAGAAACCATTTTCAGTGGGTATTTTATCTTTCATCAGGAGATGGTAGGTAGAGGCAAGATATAGGAGATGATATGAAATCAGTCTAAAAGTCACAGAGTCGTGAGTCAATAAATCAGTCTTGAGTCATTAGTTTTTGATTTACGACTTGAGACTAAAGACTTTTCATAGGGAGTCGTTATGACTGAAGAGATAAGAAGAGAAGAAGTCGAGATACTAAATGAGATATACAAGAGAGAGAATGTAACCCAGAGGGCTTTAGCAAAAGAGTTAAATCTCTCTCTTGGAATGGTGAATCTTTTTATAAATAAATTAGCAGAAAAAGGATTAATCAAAATAAAAAAATTAAAGAATAAGCAAATGCTTAAATATGTACTGACACCCTATGGATTTAATGAAAGATTAAGATATAATTATAATATATTAAAAGGCAGTATAGATTATTTTATGAGTGTGAGGGATATTATACTTCATAAATTGAATGAGATACAGGTAAACAGCAGAGAAATTTATATTTACGGTACGGATCTCTGGGCAGAGATGATATTTTTAGGGGTAAAAAATTATGGCTTTAATTTCATAGGATTTATCAAGGATGAAGAAGAAATAAATGAAAAATTAGGTTATAAGGTTTTCAGTTTCCAGGAAATAATAGAAAAAAAGAATAAAGGTAGTAATTATCTTATTATTGCAAACAGCGTATTGTTGAAAAGTTACATTGCTGAAAATATAAGAGAGATGGATAAAGAGGGTATTATAGTATGGCTATAGATATAATGACTGATAACTGTAGCAATTGGTTTGTTATTCAGACATATGCGGGTAAAGAAGGCCGGATAACAGATGTTCTTTTGGATTTAATCAAAGAGCCGGCGAGACTATTTTTCCCAAGGCGGAAATTATATATAAGGAAGAAAGGCGAGTATTTATATAATATCAAGGCATTATATCCGGGATATTTATTTATTAAAGGCGAGGATGATTCTTTATACAATCTTGATTTATGCAAAACTATATATAGAAAAAAGAGCATATTACAGGGGTTTATTAAAATTCTTATGAAGGAGGATCGTCCTTTTTTCTGTGAAAGAGAAGAGATGAAGGTAGTTTTTGATTTAGTAAACAGGGAGGGTATTGTCGAGGAATCAAGGTTTTACAGAGAGGGTGAGATAGTAAAGATAATTGAGGGACCATTAAAGGGTTACGAAGGTATAATAAGAGGGATTAACAAAAGAAAGAATCGGGTGAAAGTAGAGTTAAAGTTTTTAGGTGTGAATCGATTAGTAGATTTATGTATCTTTGAGGTAAGATAGAGTAGCGTTACGTATTAAAAGGGTGTTTCGGCCCCGATTAATACCAATTGAATAAATTTTACACAGGCACAAAGGCACCAAATGAGAGATAAAAATAATTTTTTAATTTTTGGAAGCCCATTAATTGAGGAAGAAGAGATAGACGAGGTATTAGAAACACTTAAATCAGGCTGGATAGGGACAGGACCTAAAGTGGCGAGGTTTGAGGAATTATTCAGAGAATATAAAAAGGCAAAATATGCTATTGCTTTAGGTTCCTGCACCGCAGCACTCCATTTATCATTATTAGCAGCAGGGATAGGGAAAGATGATGAAGTGATAACCACACCTATGACGTTTTGCGCCACGATAAATGCTATAATACATTCAGGTGCAACACCGGTTTTAGCAGATTGTGATCGCCACACAATGAATATTGATCCAGCTGAAATACTAAAAAAAATTACTAAAAAAACAAAAGCAATTTTACCTGTTCATTTTGCAGGCAGACCCTGTAATATGGATGAAATTTGTGATATAGCAAAAGAACATAATATAAAAATAATTGAGGATTGTGCGCATGCGATTGAGGGAGAATATAAAAACAGAAAGACAGGGACGTTCGGCGAAATGGGTTGTTTTAGTTTTTATGTAACAAAAAACATTATAACAGCTGAAGGCGGTATGGTTATAACTAATAATGAAGAGTATGCGAATAAAATAAAGGTCCTTGCCCTGCATGGTATGAGCAAGGATGCCTGGAAAAGGTTTTCAGATGAGGGATTTAAACATTACGAGGTTATATCACCTGGTTTTAAATATAATATGACAGATTTACAGGCATCGCTTGGGATACATCAAATAAAACGAATAGATAAATACTGGGAGAGGAGGAAAGAGATATGGGAAAGATACAATTCTGCTTTATCTGATTTACACATAGAACTACCCTCCCCTATTGAAGCTAATACAAAACATTCTCTGCATTTATATACAATATTAATTGATAAAAAAAGATGCGGTTTATGCCGTGATGAATTTTTAAAAAGAATGACAGACCACAATATCGGTATCGGCGTGCATTATAGAAGTATACCTACTCACAGGTATTACAGAGAAACATATGGTTGGAAACCAGAAGATTATTCAAATAGCTTTTATATTGGTGAGACAACAGTAAGTTTACCTTTATCGCCGAAACTAACAGAGACTGATGTCGATGATGTGATCTCTACTCTTCGACAAATTTTATGTTAATTGCTACTCCGCTTTCTCATTTATTCAGGCATAAAAAAGCGATAGCCAAAGTAGTCAATATATCCAATTGTTTTGAATGCAGAGATGCATCATTTCATTCTGATATAAATCGTCAATATTTATATCATTCAGATATAAGCATAGTTAAAAACTGGGAAGAAAACGAAGAGATAAAGCATTTATATCTGATAAAAAATTTTAAGAAAGACTTAAAATTAATCAGTTTCCACATACCATCCTGTTACAGTAACCCTATTATAAAAAATGGTATATTTCAGTCTAATGGGAAAAAGTTTACTAAAAAAGAAATGTTAAGAAATGCAAAAGACAACCTTAAGATTCTAAAAGAGATTTTAAGCAATGATATATTGATAGCTATTGAAAATAACAATTATTATCCATCAGAAGCATACGATATAATAACAGACAGCTCTTTTTTATTAGAGATCGTATACGATAACAAAATTAATTTTTTATTTGATATCTCACATGCCATTATCTCCTCATATAATAAAAAGATTAGCTATCATTACTATATTAAGAACCTGCCATTAGAAAAGTGTATACAGGTTCATATTTCCAGATATTCTATTAAAGACGGTATTGCAAGAGATAATCACAATAGACCAGATAATGAAATTTATAAGTTGTTGCTTGATATTTTAAAAGATTATAATAATGTGAAATATTTAACAATAGAGTATTATAAATCTATTGATACTCTTTTTAATATTATTAAAGAGGTTAAAAACTTAATTAAGAAAGTATGAATAAGAATTATATTGAAAAATTGTTCAATCTTGAAAAGAAGAGGGTTTTAATTACCGGTGCTGCTGGACAGATAGGTAAAGCATTAGTTGGAACATTTTTAGAGTGTGGAGCGATTGTATTAGCTGCAGATTTAGATATTAAAAACCTCAAGAAAAATTTAAAAAATTTAACAAATACTTATGATACATTGTTTCTATATACTGTTGATATCAGGAAAAAGGAATCTGTCTCAAAGATGTTTGGGAAGATATTTAGAGAACATAGAAAGCTCGATGTTTTAATCAACAATGCCGGTGCCAGCACCTTCGAACCTTTTTTAGAAAGAAGCGAGAAAAGATTTAATTGGGTAATGGATGTGAATTTAAAAGGGACATTCTTTTGTATACAGAAATATGCCAGAGAATTAATTAAAAGTAGAACCAGGGGTGTTATAGTCAACATAGGGTCGATCTATGGAGTGATAAGTCCTGATTATAGAATATACACCGATTGCAAAAGAAAGAATTCTGAGGTATATGGTGCTACTAAAGCAGCTATTATTCAGATGACACGATACTATGCTGTTCATCTATCCCGATATGGTATCCGTGTAAACTGTGTATCGCCTGGCGGAGTATTTAATCCACAAAATCCGCAGGGCAAAGATTTTGTAAAGAAGTATTCATATAGGTGTCCGCTTGGACGTATGGCAATGACTGATGATATAGTTGGCGGCGTTTTATATTTATCTTCTGATGCTTCACAGTATGTTACTGGCCAGAATTTAATTATCGATGGCGGGATGAGTTGCTGGTAAGATAAGAGATAGAGATAGAGATAGAGAGGAGTCAACATGAGCGCGGTTTGCGCTCTACACAAAGTATGAAAAACTAAAGATGATATGAAAAGAGTCGTGAGTCAAAACAGGACTCGAGACTCAAGACTTTTCAGCAGGCTCCGGGCTTCAGGCTCCGGGCTTCGGGCTCCAGCCGGCTGTAGTCCGTAGCCTGTAGCCTGTAGCCCGAATTATTAGAGTTACAATGTTTTTCAGAGGAGATTATTTATGAGTAAGGTTATAAGTATCGGGGAAAGGGCGATTGGGGAAGGTAAAAGAGTTTTTGTAACAGCAGAGGTTGGTATAAATCATAACGGAGATTTTAAAGTAGCAAAAAAACTAATCAAAGCTGTGAAAGAGAGCGGAGCTGACGCGGTTAAACTTCAGACCTATATAACAGAAAAGAGGGTACCAAAAGATTCACCGATTTATGGGATATTGAAAAAGTGTGAACTATCTTTTAAACAGCAAAAGGAATTATTTGATTATGCAGATTCACTCGGAATAATAATTTATTCAACGCCTTTTGATGATGAATCAGTAGATTTTTTAAATACCATTAATGTCGCCTCTTTTAAAATAGCCTCATTTGATGTTACTAACATCAAACTGGTCAATAAAATAGCAAAGACTAAAAGACCAATAATTCTTTCACGGGGTATGACAACAAGAAAAGAGATTAACAAAGCTTTAGAAATCATTAAGAGACATACATCTTCTTATGCTATCCTTCATTGTATCTCTGCGTATCCTGTAAAATTAATAAAAGACCTGAACCTGAAGACTATTCATAGTTTAGAACTGCTATATAATTGTCCAGCTGGGTTTTCAGACCATACTATCGGTATCGAAGCATCAATTATCGCTGTTGCATGTGGGGCTAAATTAATTGAAAAACATTTTACATTGTCTAAAGCGATGAAAGGGCCTGATCATACTTTAAGCACAGAACCAAAGGATATGAAATTGATGATCTCTGAGATTAGAAAGGTTGAGGAGATGTTAGGGGATGTTGTTGATGGACCTATTGATGCTGAAAAAGATATTTTAAAATATAGAAGGGTTACACGGCTTTAATTATGAAAATCTTATTCTTTTCCAATAGAAATCAGAATACGCAAGAAGAAAAATTTTATTTTAATCATTTTAAAGCTACGCTACAGTCTTACCGAAATTTGTATTCTGATGAAACAGTGCGGGAAGCTATGGATGATTATTTTTTTTATTATTTTGAAGATAATAAAATAATAAGCAATTTAACCACTGGCGAATTAACCGATGTCGATTTAATCATTAAATATTTAAAGGAAA
>JBFMHD010000088.1:0-10643 GCA_040752395.1 Candidatus Hydrogenedentota bacterium | reverse complement strand
GAAGTGGGAAGTAAGAAGTGAGAGGTGTCAGGACGGGCTACAGGCTACAGGCTACGGACTACAGCCGGCTGGAGCCAAAAGCCCAGAGCCTGCTGAAAAGTCTTGAGTCCTGAGTCCTGTTTTGACTCACGACTTGCGACTTGTGACTCACGACTCTTTTCATACTTTGTGCCTCTGTGCCTTTAAAATTAGGACTGTATGAATAAAAAAATATGAGGTCTATTTTGAGAAATAAAAATTATGTTGATTATACCTATTGATTTATGAACTAATGCACCCTGTCGATTTAGTGAATTTAGACAAACAGACTGAATTGGCAGAATTTTTAAAATCGCAAGGAGAATTAGTAAAAATTGGATAATAAATTAATAAAGCAAATTGAGCGAGTGTTGATACTTATTTTTTAGGAGAGACGTAACCAAAGATGAGACTTAATGATACCCTGTGCTGGTCCCCAAGCTCGTCATACGGCACAAACGCATAATCTATGGATAAATTCTGGAAATTAAAACCGCCACCAAGAGTTAAGCCCGCATCTGCTTCCTGCTGACCATTATATCCCACCCTTAACGCAAATAAATCGTTGAAAATATATTCACCACCAACCTCAGCATAAGTACCTCCATCATTCGGAGCAACCACATCTGCAGCAAGCCCAAATTTATGTCTGCCCTGCACAAATGATTTTGTATAATAAAATCCACCTACAAAAGCTCGTGGTAACGGATCATCTTCTCTTACAAACCTTAAATCACCACCTATATTTCTATAGGTTAGTCCTACTGTTAAGCCCTCTACATCTGTCTTCCATCTTAACCCTAAATCTACTGCGAAGGTGTTGTCGTCATAAGTATAAATCTCTTCTTTAACATATTTTGCTGTTATACCCAGACTTAAATCCTCATTCATAACTTTTCTGCCATAAGATAAAGCAACAGCTAAATCATCAGCACTAAAGGTTCCGAGTCCTGTAACGGGCTGATTATCATTAAGTTGTGTACGCGTCATACTACCATAATCAAGCAGAGTCACCCCAATCCCTAAACCGCCCCAGCGCCCCTGTTTTAACGGCATTGCAAAGGCTACATAATTGTAATCAATATCAGCAAAGATATCATTGTAAGTAAATAAACCGTGATAATAATCAATAAACCCTAATCCTGCAGGATTAAAATATATAGAATTAACATTGTCAGTTCTTGCAACGTATGCGGACCCAAACCCGGCAGTCTGGGCACTCGGGTCAAGTTTTAAAAACACCGCACTTGCTTTGCCCTCATCACCACTACCAGCATAAAGAGAAAAAGTTAGAAGTAGGAAGTAAGAAGTGAGAAGTATCATTAAGAAAGTAAAAAGTGAGAAGTAAGAAATATCAGATACGAAATGAGAAACTGGTAATAGTTTGAATCTTTTAATCTTTGAATCTTTCAACTTTTGAATCTCCTTCGAAAAACGCTCTAACTCTAATGACTCCATCTAAAAAGTTAAAAGTAGGGTCTCTAACTTATCCGCTCTATAAAATGTTTTGCAGCTTTTAATGCATCTTTTACCATATTAGCATCATAAATAAGACCACGGTAATAACCTGCTATATGCAATGAATCATATAATTTTTCAAATTCTTGCATCAATTTACCATTATGAATCGATATATATTTTCGCAGCGCTTCTCTATATGCCTCAACTGATTTAGGTAGATCTTTTTTTAGAAAACCCTTTTTATTTATGAGATATTCGTTTATCGCTTCTGTAACTGCAAGGTATGCTGTTCCAAAAGCTTTTCTTACAGGCTTAATATCCATATAGGTATCATTTTCAATCTTTACACTCTTTAATATCTCTTTTGCGTTTTCTAAATATCTTAATGATTCTTTCATATATTCCGACGACTCCTATCTTATAATCGCAAATTTGCCGACTTTATGGGAGCCGTCCGGCGTCCTTATATAGAATATATACACACCACTCGCTACCTCGCGACCACCCTTGTTCTTCGCATCCCAGTTGATTAACCCTGCAGAAGTTGTTCTCACATCATCAATCAGCTCACCTACAACATTATATATCTTAAGTTCGGTCCCGGATGGGAACCCATCAGCCTGACCATTTGTCTGAAGCGCTCCGAAATAAATACCAGTAGTATAATCACCTGTAGCAGCATTGCCATCGTACGGTATAAATGGGTTCGGATATACTATAACATTAGCCGCTCTACCCTCATTATTAAGCCCGACACCAGCTGCAACTATCCTGAATACTGATAACCCTGAAAGCGCATAAGTCGTATCAGGACTGACCTGGAACGTTAAGGTATAATTATTAGCCACACCAGTAATCTCTAAACCACCAGCAAGCAACTGCCAGACACCATTAAAATATTTATACACCTTCAATTTCGTAGCACCATCTGAGCCGCTGTAAGCTATGTTAGTAACTTGAATATATAAAGTCTCTGCAACAGTATCGGTTTTACCTAAATAATTCGCATCAGTTACCTGGTTTTTCCACATAGACAAAATAAGTAAGCCGTTAGCTATAAGTTGGGTATCGCCTCCTGAAAGAGCTGCATCTGCACCAGCTATATCGCTATCAAAATCAGATGCACTGGTAAAACCATTCGATGCCGGTGTAATCGGCGTATCAATGGTACTTGTATCGCCTCGCTGTAACATTATTATAACCGAATCACCATTTGCTACCGTGTTCTGATTCAGAAATGTTTGACCGTTCGGACCACCAGTTGTAATATCATTCCCTGTAAAGATTGATACAGAACCAATAGTTAAAACCACAGTATCAAAATTAAATGGATATGGTAAAGTAAGCTTATCAATCCTTAGCGCCGCAGCAATCATTATCTCCTGCCTGTTCTCTTCTGTGGTATTATTAGTCGGATTTCCTATCGTGGCACCTGATAAAGCATCCTTTATAGTGATCCCTGCCTCATTTACTGTAACTCTGAAACTACCAAGCAAAGCTGAAGATTCAGTAGTCGGTACATTGATACTGAATTGAGCATAGGTTGAACCGCTACCAGAAACAACCACAGAAGTGCCACCTATTAAAGTAACGTTAAACTGAGAAGTGATATTATTACCCAGTGCATCATAAATTATGATATTACTCGTATCAACAATCGCCGTAGCATCTGAAGTACCAGAATTACTTAATAATACATTTATAGTAATTGTTCCAGAACCTATTGCATTCACAGGTTGTGTACCAGCAGAGTTAGTTACAGCACCTATTGATACTGATGCTGGCGTGAGAACAATAAATGTATCACCACTATACGGGCTAATATCAGTATCTCTGGTAGTATCAGTGCCGCCACCTACTATCTGAGCCGTACCACTAACATCACCATGTAAGTAAATTGTAGCTGTGGACGCAAGAGTCCCTGCTGTTAATGTAAACGTACAATAAACAATATTACTATTTGCCACAAGTGTAGTGATTGGGAAAGTTGAATCACTCTGGGTACTGGTAATTGTAAATGAACTTATTATATTTGAAGAATTCTGGATTAATCTCAGCGATGGCGTATCAATATTTGTTACATCCCCGCTGCCATTATTCCTAAAACCTAACACTATCCTGATACCCGCAAGATTACTAACTATAGCATAAGTATCACTTGTAACACTGACAAGTTCAAGCGCACCAGCACCCTGAATATTGAAGGTATCAAACCCACTGGTGTCAGATATAGCAGTTCTTTTATTCGTATCAACACCTGCGACTGTGCAGGTAACTGTCATAAGTGATACAGGCGCTGCAGCATTCACATTAACATTATAAGTAAAGGTTTCACTGCTATTCGCTGATAATGAAGACGTACCACTAATATAATTTAAAGTAAACGAATCCGTGCTATCTATCGTTCCACTATCAAATTTGATAGTTATGTATAAACTATCTGCATCAGCTGCTGAATCACCACCATTATTTTTAACACAAATATATAATGTAAAATTACTACCCTGTAACACAGTATCAGATGATGTCGCAACATACAAAACTTGTAATATCGCAGGTGTCTGCACTCTCCAGGTGAAAGTATCACTTACACTCGGCGTATTATTATAAGTTGTATCATTAGCATCAAGATATGTATCACTTGTCAGTTCTATTGTTACTGTGCCTGGCTGGGCAGTAGACAGAACTTCTACTCTAAATGTCTCTGTTCGTGTTTGGCCTGCTTTTAACGTAAATGGTGCAGCAGGCCCCATCCAGGTATCTATGTATTCTGCGGATTTATCAGTTGACCCGAGTCTGAACTCCAATTCTGGTGCCTGATTGATTATAATATCTGATGCATTCGGATTCGGATTGGTTAATGTGACATAGACTATTAAACCTTGCTGACCACATGTGACAGCAGCAGAATCACACGAGATAGCTGTTATTTGTAATTCGCCTGGATCTACCACCCTACCCCTTCCATAACCTACTGTATCACCAACTGTGGACTCGTTCCATAAACCAGAGATACCAGAAGTACCTGATAAACTCGCATCTATCCTTAAAGTTCCTGTGTTATTACCTATGGCCGTTATTTGATAAATCAGAGTATCAGTTGAGTTTGGTCCTACTATTGTATCGTTGCCGATCTCTGTATATGCACCTATACCATTATATCCGCTCGCTGTAACATATCCATAACCACCACCTGTATCTATCTTGAAACTCAGGGTAGTAAACGAGGTATCAAATATACCAGAGGTATCATTCAGGTCGGTCATATCATTCTTAACAACTACAGCAACAAATATCATATTAGGTGCGCCACCTGTGCCCTGTGTTAGTGTATCACCATCATTATAATCATTCTGTAAAATTATAGATAGAATACGTAATGGTTGAGGTGTAGTGATTATCACAGAATCACCTGCTGTAGC
Source organism: Candidatus Hydrogenedentota bacterium (assembly GCA_040752395.1). Taxonomy (GTDB): domain Bacteria; phylum JBFMHD01; class JBFMHD01; order JBFMHD01; family JBFMHD01; genus JBFMHD01. Next base: position 5,742 of record JBFMHD010000088.1, on the reverse strand, counting down.
ATACGAATCAGAAGCATCTATATCAGTATCATTTGCATCAACTGCTTTTATATACGCATCAACATTGATGGTCCCTGTAGCAGCATAGACTGTTTTATAAATTGAAACAAACGTAGTTGAAGCACCATTCCCACTCAAAGCTACTGTAGAATCAAGCGAGGTCGATACTTTAACAAACGAATCCGGTTTAAATGAACCATCCCATAAAGGCGAATCATACAAAATATAGACCCCTGCCTGACCATTGTTTACTACTGTATAAGTAACAGTTATTGTATCATTATTATATAACACAGAATTCTCAGTTACAACCACTGACGAAATACTTATCTGACCCTGTGTCTGTACGACCCAGGTATCAGGAGCATCTGCGCCTGCATCACTTAAAGCAGAACCTGTTAATACATTAGTCCCACCAGCACTAACATCTAAAACCGTGGTACCTAAAGCAGCGCTTGCACTTACTTCGACAGTAAAAGTTCCTGTAAAAGTAGAGCCAGGTGTAATAGTCTGTGGTAAAGTTGCTCCTGTGTATGTTACAGTATAACCTGTCTGTGAACCGTTTAACGTAAGCGCAGTTGTACCAACTTGTGCATCATATCCACCTATATTTTGAATAACAAAAGTAACTATAACAGGTGTCTCGGCTCTTGATACTAAATATTTTGCTTGTACAGATAAAACCCTGAGTTCAGCAGGCGATATTATAACCCATGAATCATACCATAATGATTTACTGTCTCCTGTTACTGAATTTGGAGCATTAACATCAACATAGGTGCATGCGCCATCAAGATAAACCGAGCCTGTGTTCGCGGTGTTGCTAACATCAAGTGTAAATGAAATGGCAGTAGTGCCGCCACCACTTAAACTCGATGGCCAGGAAGGCGCACTTCCTGTAAAAATAAAAGTATCACCCGGATTAGTAATCTTACTAATAACCTGATTATTAGCACCGCTTATATATAATGCTACACCTGTATTTGAATTAATATTAGCAGTAGCTTCACCAATGTTTTTCAAATATATAGTAACAGTTTTACCTGTTGCCCCACGTTCAACCGTTGTGTCGGTTGCTATTACTGTATCAACTATTACAATAGCTCTTCGCTGAACATAAATAGTATCACCACCAGTCAATGAGTCAGTAGTTGATACACTGTTCGGTACAGTCGCATCTGTCCCTGTAATCGTAGCACCTATCGCTATCACACCAGTCGGCGCATCCAAATCTATGCTAACCCAATACACAAACGTCTTTGTGTCATTCCCATTTATCGTTGTTGGATTACCTGTGTCTATCACTGTAAATGAATCCGTTATATCACTATCACTCCTTAAAAATATTAATGTATCATTAATATTTATCGCATTACTCTGACCTGTGTTCCTTATCACTACCAATACCTGCTTGCTGTCTGCACCGCTCTGGTTATCTGACATCGTATCAACTGCTATACTGATACTCATTATCTCAAGATTCGCTTTGGAGATTACCTGCACTGAATCCGGTGCAGCTGCATCATTCATCGTGCCGTTATGCACTAATCCGCTCACTGTGTTAGTACCTGTTATATCCTTGGCATCTATCCGCATACTACCTAATGAATCCCCTACACTCGTTACATAAAACCGCCAGATCACTGAATCATTCGCATCTATATCACTTGATAATATCACAGTGTCAGGACTTAAATACGTATCACTTACAACACTCCAATTATGACCACTACTTATGTCTGTCACTCCATCTACCCTTATCCGTATACTGTCACCCGATATTATGTATAAAGATGTTGTTGAATTCTGGATTGTATTCTTTATCGTAACATATATTATCCACGAGTCAGCTATACCCTGACCCTGAACTACTGTCTCAGGCACCGCATATATACTGAATATCGCGACCGCACTCGCTGTGTTCACCGTTATGTCATCAAGTACAGTATAGGTAGTATCTATACTTGTGAATGTCTCCCAATTTTCATCTCGGCTATATACCCCACCACTGTAATAATGCACACCTGGTACCGCATTCGCATTTACATCTACCTTTATCGTATACGTGCTGTTACTTGTGTTCCCTTTCACTACCTGACCAACTAAGCCGCTTGAATCCGCTATGCTCCAACTATCACTCGCACTCACACCATCATACCATACACTATCTACTACATCATATAATACCGCATTCGCCTCACCACTATTCCTTATCGTGAATACTACATCTATGTTCTTACCACCCTGATATACCGGATTCCCGGTAGGATAATTCACAAGAATACTCAATATACTTATACTTGCCGGTGTCTGCATCACAAACGTATCTTTGGTATCTGCGTCCACTCGCCAGTTCGCTACCTGAATATATGTATCATACCATTTAGTATTCAAATCTACTAATATCGCACCTGTACTCGCATTTGTGGCCGCATACATATACATCGTCTCGGTCCACGTCTGACCACCACTTATGCTCCACGGTAAATTTGTGGTATAGCTCTGAATATACTCTCCACTCACATTCACCCCTGTGCTCGCTCTCGTGCAAATTAATACCGCACTATCTATCCACATCGAAGCTTGACCGCTGTTCGTTAAACTAATAACCACTGTTACAGTTGAGCCTCGCGTTACACTGTCCGCAGCTATACTTATACTCACAGTCTCAAGATTCGCTTTTGTTAGAAGAACAAAGGTATCCGAAGTAGTGGCACTCGTATCAACTAATATACCACCTGTATTAATATCTTCACCAGTGCAGGTAGCATCTACATTAATACTACCAAGAGTAGCAGAATCTGCTATATTAAAAGTAAAAATATAGTTTTGAACAGTATAACTTAAAATTAGTACAGTATCAGATATTGGGGAGTATAATGAATATTGATAAGAATCGCTTACATCTGTATCGGATAATCTGAATATCAGCTCTATCTCATCAGAATCTATAACAAGTCCTGCTTCACCGTTATTACGGATAACTACTGTTGCTGTGCAGCCTGTTTGTGAGGTTGAATAAGTATCAGAATTTAGCGTTACACTTAATATCTCAAGCTGTGCACCGGTCTGTACAACAAATGTATCTTTTGTATCAGCTGATGCATCATTAGTTATATAACTATAACCGAGTATATCAGAGCCGGTACAGCTAAAATCAACCATTATTGGACCTGTTGAAATAGTAGCTGAGGTATTAATTATAAAAGTAAGGATTTTACTCTGTGCTTGCGTAATCCTTGTATCGCCAGATACACAGATAAATGTGAAACTATCATTCATTGGATTACCAGCTCTTGAAAATAATAGTCTTGAATCAGTAAGCTGGAGCGTAGCTCCACCATTATTTTTAACCACAACCAGAATAGTCTCGCCATTTTCACCAACATTAATAGAATCAGCTAAAACTGATACGCTCTCTACAACAAGTATCGGTGGTGTCTCAATTGTTACAGCTGCTGTTGTTTCAGCACTGAGTCCTGCAACAGGCGAATCCAGTCGAGCATCAATTGTAGCAGCACCTGTATAACCTGTGATTGTACAGGTTACTGTTGTACTGCCTGCCTGATTTTGAGCAAGATATGTCTCGGATTGAGTTATTGCACCACTTGTGATATTTACAAAGAACGAATCCTCAAAATTATTTACCACTGCTCCGATATTATCTCGTATTGTTATTGTCAGAGTAAACCCTACCCCAAGTAGTACTGTGCTCGGGGCATCAAGCTCAAAAGCGTATGGTTCTCTAAAACTAAACCTGTTCTGTGGCGTAGAATCTTCATCGTCATTTACAATGAAATCCTGTGAATTATCATTATTATCCGTACCATTCCCGGAGTAAGGGAATAGATCACCTGGTTTTCGTTCAAGTGTGTGAGTAGCGTTATTAAATGCAGGTGCTGGTGCATTTTCGTAAAATTGTGCATCAGTGACACTACTAAACCCTATTTTATCAAGAACTAAGCCCGTAGAGTCATATAAAATTATGGTATCATTTTGGTTGCCGTTAAATATAGCTGTTGGTACCAGACTATCAGGACTGACACTTGAATTGCCAGCAAATAATAAATAGCCATACGGCTGCACTGAATCCTGACCATTGATAATAAATGCTCCTTGAGAAGTTACTATGGTACCTCCTTTTAAATCAGCTACTATTCCTGTTGGGTTATATAACTCAATAAACCAGTTTGTAGCGCCAGCATCCCAGACCTCGCTTATAATAGCGCCTACGGGTGAAGTATTGTTAACAATTATATCATTTGCATTAACCAGAGCAGAGACCGAACCTGTATCAGCAACGATAAAATTAAACGAAGAAGTATCAAGCTGAGCTCTGAAGGTGGACCCTGAATCAGCATATGATTTGAATACGCAAGCAACTAAAAGTGATTTACTATCAGTATAAAATTGATAATTTATATTTGTTTTTGCAAACGTATTACTGCCTGTTGCTGTAATCTCTGTAATATATGTATCACCTGCATTGATCTCAGAATCATTATTAGCATCATCAACTAAATAAAGACTCAACTTAGATGAATTTGCAGTACCAAGATTCGTAAGTTTAATATAATTTAGAGTATCACTATTCGGATCACCGCCTGCTCTTATAGCAAGAACAGGTATGGTTTCATTAACGTTTTTATAACCGCCAGGCAGGTCACCTATTTTATTAAGCACAGATGGTTGAGATAAAAAGTCTATGCGACTGAAACCTTCATTGTCGTCTCGCAGTCTTGCATCAATCTCTAAATTAGTAAGTCCACTACCAAATGTGTCATTCTCTGCTTTTAATGTACCAGTACTTATGTTTGCTATAAACCATGTAGCATTATTAAACGTGTTACCTCCAGGATTATTTGAAGCAAAACTATCACCTATAAGAACAATACCCGGAGTTGCTTTGTTCTCAATGCCTGCATCAAGATTATTGATAGTAGAATTCCGCATTAAAAATTGACCGGTATTACCAAAAATATAAATACCTGTATCAGTTTTACCTCCAATACCATCACCCTGAATATAAACATTATCTAAAACAACGGTCTCACCCTCTAAATCAATACGTATCCCATTCCTATAGGTTTGTAGATTTGATTGCGATATTAACACACCTATATTCCCACTACCACTGTCATCAGTATTAATATCTAGGCATTCTTCTAAAACCTGGATACAGGAATTAGTTAATCTCAAACCACCTGATTTTTGTAGAGCAATACCTATACCAGTATCACTGCTACCACCACCGATATCACAGGAATCTATCTCGATACCACCTGTCAGATTTCTAACTGCTATATACTCTCTTAACGCATACCAATCCACACTATAACTCTTATCAGATCCGCCATACCGCATTATAACATTTTTAAATACCGCAGAATCATTATTACTATTCTCCACTACAGCTATACCGCCCCAATCTTTTTCAGTAGGATTACTTAACCCAAGTCCTGCATTGGGGTCTCTGATACTTGTTATTAAAAATAAACCATTGCTGTTAGTTGTAACAAATTTAGGTAACGCGGGCGAAAATACCATATTTAATGGCATTGTATCTAAATTATCTTCAAATGCTATTTTACAAGTCACAGCACCTAAATTATTGTAAAAAGTTATTATAGCATTATTACCAACATTTAATCCTCTGCCTATAACCTGAGTATCAGAATTATCATAATTAAAGATATAAATACTATCCCACCAATCTCTTTCTTGAGCTATTACATAAGGAAC
>JBFMHD010000087.1:0-10680 GCA_040752395.1 Candidatus Hydrogenedentota bacterium | reverse complement strand
TTCGCTGTTAAATGAAAAATTTGATCCTGAGCTATCACCACCAACACTGAAATATACTTTGCCTATAGTTACATCATAACTGTATAAAATATCAGCACCCAATAACCCAATAACCCAACAACCCAACAACCCAACAACCCAATAACAGCTTGAGCGTGTCATTTGAGGCTCCGTTCTACACGTTTAGCAAGGTTCTCTCCGATGTTAAAAACATCCTCGACCTTTTCTTTCACCATAAAACTATCTCTTACAACAGAGGATTTAACATCATAGATGCCAACCTCAAGATGAATTATATCAGCCTCAACAGCAAAAGCACCTGCTATAAAGCCATCGACTTCTAAGAATCTGCCGAATTGTAAAAAATCTTCATCGGTTTTAAGTTGGATGCCAGCGAGGTCAACCAGTTCTGCGACCTCTTTCACTTTTTTTCTCTCAAGAATCGTGTATTTATTCTGTAATTTCGAAACGATTATGTCTCTTAACGCTTTTCTTAACCATTCGTATCCGTCCTCTTCTAAAGTATTCCTGAAATCAAGAACAGCGATGAGTTTTCCTTTAAATTTTTCTTTTTTCACATAATTCTCTTTCTCTGTTTGGATTTCCTCAGGGGTCCGCAATCTCGCTTCTTTCTCTTTTTTAATCTTATCAACCGCCCCTCTTATTTTCCCGAAAGCAAATGATAAAGAAAGAATGTGACTTTTCCCGAAATCACCCTGTGGGATATATGCATAATTTAACGATGGTTCACCTGCATAAAACTCGCGTCTTGCTCTTTTATCAGGTTCTTCTATAAAAAACCGTAGTCCCAGACCCGCTGTTAAACCATCTACATCGCCTCCCATATCATCTACATCCCTATACCCCACTCTTATACCATAACGACCAAGAAACCAATATTCAGTGCCTAAATGAATTCTGAATTTATCATCATCTATCGATTTATTAATATCAAAAAGGATATTCCAGTTTTTAAAAGGTGTATAGCCGATACCTGCTTGAAAATTTAAAGGTAAATCGTCTTTCTGTCTTATAAATCTTATTCCGCTGCCGATATTTCTTAACGATGCTCCTATTGATAACTTCTCATTAAACCTGAATAAAAGTCCGGCATCTAAACCAATAGCTTCAGCATCATACGATGCTATTGTAGACCTGATAAATTTTAAATTTGCCCCTACACCAAAAGATTTATTAAGTCTATAACCATAGCCAAAGCCAAGAGCATAATCTCTCGCATCAAAACTACCCATTCTCCTGTTAGCAATATCATAAGCTTCAAAATTACCTGCATCTTGATAAGTAAAATTAAGCGAAAGGCCGTGTTTCTCTTTTAGCGGAGAACTATAAGCGAAATAGTTGAACTGATTATCAAAAAATCTCGAATCGTGATGTATTAATATATTTTTTCTAAGAAAGAAAGCCTGCGAGGCCGGATTATAATAAATTCCTTCAGCATCATCAGCTAATCCAACAAACGCACCACCCACCCCCATTGCCCGTGCCCCTACTTCAATATCAAGAAATTGTGCACCAGAAGTACCTTTGCCACCAGCATAGAGGTTTACTGAACTATAAAATAGTATGCAATATACTACAAAAAAAACCTTTTTTTCATTATATAGAACCATAGCCATTAAAACCAATGGTTTGAGGCACGAAGAATAAAAAATTTTCTGCCAGATGAATGCCTTAAGCATCCTTAAAATACAGATATTCTGCCTACTTTACAATCGCAATCTTTCCAAAAGAAGAGATATTACCCGATGGAGATGTGGCTTCAATCCTGTAAAAATATACACCACTTGCTATTTTATCACCATCATCATTATCAAGATACCATAAATATTTGTCTAAATCAGCATTACCTGTTCTGTTTGGAAGATAAATGGTTTTTATTAACTCCTGATTTAAATTATAAATCTTAATCGTAACATCTGCGGGACCATTTAAATCAAAATATATACAAGCATATTCCTGGTCTACAACAGGATTAGGATAGGGGTGGCCCGGGTCATCGAATTGTAAAATTACACTTACATTAAAGGTTCTCTGGATCGAATCCGTATTACCTGCTTCATCTCGTGCTATTACAGTAAAAATATAGTTACCTGACCCAAAATCAGTAAATGTGGTTTCATTTAAGGTTCCAAGATAAGCCTGGATAGTTCCATCAGGTTTCTGAAAGATGATATCATACGTTATTACAGCGTCTGTAAAAGCGCTATCAGTTGCTATCCATTTAAATGTAGCAGAATTAACATAAAGAGTTGTGTTATCAGGCGAGGGAGTTGGCGATACAAAAGTAATTGTCGGCTTAATAGTGTTTCTATATATGCTTATTGTATCCACCTCAGAAGAATTATTAGCAGAATCTATGGCTTTGACCTCAAACAATAAAATACCATCTGAATATGCTGTAAGATATAAAGTTATAAAACTATCAAACCCATTGTTACCTGTGAGAAGAAACGAACCCATCGTAGCAAACCTATATTGATATCGAATAGCACCTGACGTATCAATAGCATCACTTCCCTTGAAATAAATAATAACTGTATCTGTATTAACCTCTACCTTTGATGTGGTATCATATATTACTGTTGTTTCTCCTCTTGAATTCATAATTTGTGTAATACGCACACTGGGGTTCGACCCTATGATAAAAGTAAATGGAGTCGATAATTCTCCTGTTTTATTACGTGAATCAGTTGCTTTCAAATTAAATGATTGCATGCCCTCAGAATTATATTTAACCTTAACCATAGTGGCTGTGGTATCAATGAACCCAAATCCTGTATCATAACTGTATTTTAAGATCGAGGCAGTTGGTAATGATGGCACAGCAGAATAATAGAATTGAAACAAACTATAGTTAACGGTCATTCCCTGAGTCACTAAAAGAGTATCTGTTGGATCATACTGGTTTATAGCAATAACGCGGTCTATGACCACAATAGGATGCGCATAAATGCCAAACGTAATTTCTGCTGGTGACGGGTCTATTTTCCCTGATGAGTCTTTTGCATATACTTTTATAGTATAGGTACCATCTGCTAAATTACTGGTGATTGTCGTTTTACGTGAGGGGGTTCCGAGAATAGGGAATCCAGCAACACCATCGCAATATACATTAAATGTAGCAGTAGTATCCTTTATATTATCACTGGAGGGTGGGATAAGGGCATCCCAGTCAAATTCAACCTGATCATAAATATATGAGGTTTTCATAAAATCAACTGAATAATTGATAATCGGCGTATCTAATACACCCTCTCTCAAAAGAATAGAACCATTAGTAAAATCAACCTTGAACTCATTTGGAGCTGTCCCGTAAAAAGTATCGCCAGTGCGATCAACAAGTGGCACACCATTTACTTTAACTGTAACTGCGTTCCATGATCTGCTGTCAGGACTATTATTATACCGATACAACACCTCGACATCCGATGATGGAGCAGTTGGTAGTGTCAGTGTTTTATAATCCGAAGTAGCTAATATCAAATTAGTTCGATCCGTGTACGTGGTATTATCGATTCTATATTTAATAATATCATCAAGCGTAGTAGCATTAGACAAAATAAAGTTTTTATTTGTGCCATTAATATCGCCCTTTGGGGTTTCAGCCAGAACTATTTTATTCGTTGGGAGTCGGCGGAATGCCCAGGTACGTGAATCGCCGTCATCGGTATCAGCTGAATCTACCGTGGTCCCGGGTAACGCTGTCTCAGTGATTTGCTCATAAATATATGGTCCTTTGGTAATAATTGATTCAGGAAATAATCCCACAAAAAATTCCTTGGTGGTTTTAAGTTCTTCAGTATAATTGCTTGCAACCCAGTGGTCGATGTCCCATTCAAAATTTGATAGATTATCATCATCATTAAGTGGGACTAAATCTCCACCTGCATCCCGTGCCTGAATAGTTATCGAATATGCGCCCTCATATGTCAGATTGATGGTTATCGAGGTAGCAGTGTCCCAGTCTGTAAACATACCTGCAGTAATCTGCTGGGTCTGACCAGAAGGATATGTCACTGAAACAATAGACACTGGTGCAGAGATACTAAACCGATATCGTATCTCTGATACGTCTGTTGTATTATCTTTTGCTTCCCAGGTATAGCTGACTGAAGCTGAAGTTACATCGCCCTCAGGACCGGTAAATTTTGTAAACGTAGGCGGTTTCTTTACATTAAAAATTGCAACTGCTGGTGCAACACAACCAACTCCCTGATCAGTTGTATTTTTTACAGTTAAAATATTCACACCATCTTCAAGGTCTTTTAAATAAATATCAATAAAGTCTTCACGATGATAAAAGGTTTTAGGCGTACCGCCAATCGTTGTACTTGGATCATCAAACGGCGCACCTGTCACATGGTTTTCTGTCCACTCATACGTTGCAAAATATTTATCCCCCCCGATTGTTGTCTCTATTCTACCATTATTTACCCCGGGATTGGTAAAACCTGTGGAGCCATTAATGTTTTCTAACTGCCATGCATAATATAATGCATTGTTTTCAATACCAGCTGGTGCGACCCCCCGAACAGTAAAAATAACTTCATTAGTGTATTCTTCAGGGATGCTCTGTACCGACGTACCATTAATAATCCAGCTATTCAGATAATCTTGTTTATTAATGCGCAAGGTGCTTCCGTTTGAGGGATTCCAGCTAATACGTAACGGATCATCACCTGGATTACAGCTTGATAACCCTAATTTACTCTTGCGTTGATATTCACCTGAGCCTGCCTGGATATCATAATTTTGGCTGACAGTAATCTCAAAAACATCAGCATCTAAACGTAGCTCGCCATATTTACTATAAAGGAGTGGGGAGTTGGGTCCAAGACTTATAATATAACCGTTAAATCCAAAAGGACCATAACCATTATACCAGCTGATTGAATTATAATATGACGAAGGAGAAGATACAAAATACCACAGATTATTATCTTCATAAAGCAAATCAGCTACTGGATTTAAGGTATCAACGCCATCAGCAGATGAATATGGTGTCCCTGAAACCACACCGGCTTTTTCTACAAATACCCGCTCAAAATACAAACTGGGTTTGTTGCCCATAATCAGCAATGCAGTGCTTTGATGCGGCGTATCAGTTGACTGGCGCAAGGATCCACCATTATCATAAATATAGACCGAGGTATTGTAGCCATCGCTGACATACAAATTGAAATAATAGGTATCTCTTGTTGAAACTGAAATTGTTGTATCGGTCCGTAGTACTGTTTCACGATAAAGAAGACCTGTTTGATTACATAAAAATTCATACGTATAATAAATAGTCTCGCCTTCAAATGTATTCGAGGCTTCCCATTGATAAATCAGGTTCTGGGTAAATGGTTCGGTAACATATAACTCTGCTGGCGGCGCATTGGTAATCGTTGCCACTGGTTTTACCTGAACCTGAAATGAAATCATTAAGGTATCCATAAGTCCTGCTGATGGGCTAATCGCATAAATAATATATTGATGAAGACCGTCAACCAGGTTGGCAAAAACATTCGAGATTGTTTGGCTCTGTTCAGTTAAATAAATAGTATCTGATAAACTGCCCTGAATAATACTACCATCATTCTTGTAAACATTATGTTGGGTTATTATCGCTGTAGTTGTATCTACAACATCTACACCGCTCCATACCGTAAATTCAAACTCAGCGGTAGTAATCGAGAGTGGGTTAAACAATGTGTCAGTACGTGGATATGTTGAATCTGCGATGATAGAATAATCAATCGTTGGGATCGCAGACGGCACAGCGCCAAAAGTTATCTTGCCAGTTACTGTATCAACACTCGCTTCTAATAAGGTCGAGGGATCTGTCTTTATGGTAACTGGTTGTCCTAAAACTTTGATCACAGGATTGGTTAAATATTCATAATCAGATAATAATCCACCCCTATATTGAGCATGATGCCTGAATGAAAATGTCTTTGAGTTCAAATCATCAACATCGCATTCAATAGTTGTCTGGGTATAATAGTTATCAACTGTGGTGCCGAGACCTGCAAGCTCACCTGTAATAGCAGGTCCTCTTAATAATATGATCCTCGAGGCTCCAAATGGTACCACATAAAAAACTCGGGTATCTGTATATTTTAATCCCACCTGGTCAGTTAAAATAACAACAATAGAGTAGCTATCTACCGGTAAATCAACATAGGATCTCTGTGTGTCACCGTTACCAGTATCCTCATAAACAATACCCATTCCTGAATTATAAAGTATTAAGGTATACCACACGGTCGTATCTGAAAATCCAGAGTCAGATATGTCTATTGCTATGGTTACATCAGCGGGTGAAAGCATTTGAGTACCGCTGTCAGGTGTCGGCGAAATAAAATTAAAAAACGGCGCTTTTGAATCCCTGAAAAAAACAAACGAATCTGAAGTCGAATAATTCCCATTTCTGTCTTTGGACCGCACTTCAAAGGTGAACTGACCTTGACCCTCATTCGAACCTATGAGATCAAAATTAGGGATAAAAACAGAAGTACTCGTACCATTAGTATCGGTCGAGATAAATATTACACTTTGAGGGTCAAAGTTTTTATTATATTCATATACAAGCTGACTTATAGAATCAATAGCATCTCTACCATGAAATATAAATAATCCAGTATCTCCACGAACAATATGTGGCCCTGTGTCACTCCCTGGGTACGTCGTATCAATAAATGAGACTGTATCAATCTCAATAAATGGGTTTGAACTTATGGTAAAAGTAAAATACGAGAATTCACCAACATTGCCTAAAATATCAGAAGCTTTCACACCAATACTCTTCAGTCCCTCAGAATTAAATGTTATAATAACACTTGTTGAACTCGTGGTAATTAGACTGCCTGCTGCGTCTATATAATAGCTGTCTATTTTTATGTTTATCGGTGAGATAGCATGATAATGTATCTCTATTGCCCCAAAATTTATCACCTCGCCATTGTATATCCTGTAAGAATCACTATAATCTTCTTTATTTACTGCTAAAACCGTATCAATATATACAACTGGTTTCATAGACACAATAAACGGTATCTCTACTTCACTCTCATCATTCAATCCCAAAACACCTCTGAATGCCCGAACACTAAAGGTATGAAACCCATCATCCATCGGCTCTACTATCTCATAATACCTGGAGTTTGTTTTTACCAGTACTGGAACACCATCGAGAAATACATCATACTCAGCCTGTGTATCAGAAATGGCGCTGTTATCAGAAGGGTCAAAACGCGGTAAAAATGACTGCCATTCAAATTTTATAGGGAATTTTTGCACTGAGGTATCTAATGAATTATCAAAGACATTCACAGAATACTCAAGCGTTGGTGTATCAGAAGGTGGTACACCAAATATAATTGAACCAGTAGCATAATTGATTTTATATTCACGTGAACCAGCAAGTGTACTCGGATTTAATGGCGTTACATCTGTATAAAGTACACCAAATCTATCTTTTATTTTTGGGATATTATATACCTCTGTATCTGATGTTCCTTCTTTAAAAGTGTATTTTACAAGTATCTCGCTATTCTCTGCGGGTGCGGTGTTAAAAGTTAAAATATTGTTATTCGTACCTCCAATTGTATAATCAGTGGTTATTGTCCCATTTATAGTTACATAAATTATAAAATATGCGTCATACTTTAAAGTAAATTGTTTATTGGTGCCATCTATGGTACCAAATGGCTCTTCAACGAGTACATCAGTCAACGCAGGTAATCTCGGGAACGCATACGTTGTTCCAACACCGTCATCTGAATCAGCAGTTATCGTTGAAGCCCCTGCCAAAGCTGAGTCTGTAACAACTATGTATTTTCTCATCACGGTCTCGGCCCTGGAATAAAATTGTATCCGCTTACTTCTTACAGAACTGAAATTGTCATCGCCTATCTGTGGTACATCACTATTTAAATCAGCTCCGAGATCACGTGCCTGCACAAAAAATTCATAAGTTCCATCATACTCCAGTTCAAAAGAAACGATAGTATCAGATGCCCAGTCTGTCCAGATACTGTTCTTACCCGGCCCGCTTATCGTATACCTGTAGAGTAGCTGAGATTGTGGCGTGGTATTGTCCTTACCAACCCACGCATAGGTAGCGGCCCTCTCAAAATAGGAACCAGTTGGTCCAGCCAATCCCTCAACATCTACTACATTTCCATATTCTATATCCCCGTCTCGTGGTATCCTCGGTGGGTCAGCGACATAAAAAGAAAGTGTTACTGGTTCAAGTGATATATAGCCATCTTTATCTGCGCATAGCGCAGTAAAATGATTCCAGCCATCCTGAAGGTCGCCAAAATATATATCTATAAAATCTTCAAGATGATACATCGCCAGTTCTACACCACCAATACTGTTTTTGGGATCATATACTGGTTCATCATCTCGATGATTTTCACTCCAGGTAAATGGAGGATAAAATTTGTCATCGTTAAATGTCTTATCCGAGTATCTCCAATCAAAGCCTTGAGATGTGGTTTTTCTATATAGTTCGCCATTCATTCCTGGATCATCAAATTCAGGAGATGAGTTATAGATATCATTGAGTCTCCAGGAAAAATAAAACTGGTGGTTTCGTGAACCACCATTAGGACGAACACCATCTCTTGTAAGATTTCGTAACGTTATAACAACTTCATTGTGATATATCGTTGACCCGTGTGTCGGGTTCCAGTAAAGCGGTCGACTAGACGTGTTATCATAATATGGATCGAGTCCGAGCATGCTTCCACGTTGTGATTCACCTGAACCAAATATGTTATCAGCAGTATATGGACTTGAAACGTTGTATATATCAGCATCATCACCAGCATCAGGTATCTGCCTGATCCTACCAAACGGGTTCTCAAGTGAAAATCCCTGGTGTGGCATAAAAACATCTGCAGAATAAAATCCAAAAGGAACAACACCATTATACCACGAAATCGAGTTGATAACGCTTCCATCTATTATACTGCCTTCTGGATAATAGGTAAAATTTTCATTATCAGGCGTATATGCGAGAGCAGCACGAATATTAATAATGTCTGTATCTGAGGTATTGTCATTGTTCCACAGAGGGTTCGTGTCCACACCTGCTCGCTCACAAAACGCGCGTTCAAGAAAAATATATGGTGAAAGTGTCTCTGAAATCTGAACCGAAGTCATTATATGGGGTAAATCATAAACATTATAAATATCACCCTGTTTATCATAAAATATAGCACCAGTATTATAGCCATCTGAGACATAAATATTAAATCTGTAAATACCTGTTTGGGTTACAGTTGAATCATACGATGTCCCACCTGTTACAAAAGTATATGTTCCTGTATAATCTCTTGCAAAATTAAACGAATACAAAAGATTTGTTGCATCAACCGGGTCATAACCTGACCATTGATACGCAAGATTGAGATTAATCGGTTCTGATACATTGATATCGTCGCCAGGATGAGCTAAAAATTTGAGATATGGCTTAACCTGGACATTAAACCAGATTACAACGGTATCAACAAGAACATTGGTAGCTGAATCATAAGCTTCTATCTCAAATTTGTGTACGCCATCAATTAAATTATCATATACTACAACGTCGCTTGCTGGTCCACCCGGGATAAAAACCTTTGTTTCGCTCCAGTCACTAATATTTATCCCGCCATCATTCGGATACTCATTATGCCGATATCTATAATACACATTTGTATCTATCACACTTGAATCAGAATCAAGAGTGATTCTCCACTCGAACCTCACTTTTTTTAAATGTAAAGGATTGGTGCAGTTTGGATACAGTGCGCTATCAGGTAAAAATGAGTAATTTAATATTGGGTCACCAGGTAGCGCATTCACTTGCATCTCTGTAATCGGGTCCGTCTCACCAAAAATAATCAACCCGCTATCAAAAACCACAGCTTCATTGGTATAGTATGGTGTGCCTGCTGTATAAATGGTTACCTGGTCCCCGTTAACAGTTATTGTTGGACTGTCAAGAAGGTCATAATGTAAATCTGAATAACTATATCTAGTAGCAAACTTGTGATGAAACGAGAAAGTAAACGGATCATTATCAGGGTAAGCGTGTTCAAGATAGATCTGGGTTGCATAAGAATCATAACCATCGCTGCCAACACCAGCTAACTCATCTTCAACCGCAGGACCACTTATTATTTTTATTTTCGCCTGTAATGAACTGGTTAAAGTTAAAATAAAAATAGCGATTAGTATCTTTATCCAGTTTTGAAAATCTACCTTATCAACTTTCATAAAAATTACTTTATATCCCATCTATCCTCAGTTGGGCTTCTTAGTCTCGGTGTCTTTGTTTTCGGTTATAGGTTATCTGATACTTCTCACTTCTCACTTCTTATTTCTTCACCACCTATAACTGAAAGATTACTCTTAATATTAATATATATCGTCAAATTTTATTTATTTCCTTTAAATTAATTATGCTTAGATTTTTCAGATAGTACGAAATAATGTGAGCAACAAATTCGTGGCCTTGTTCATTAAAATGTGCGTCGTATTTGAAATAAAGGGTTCTATCAGTCTTTTTAAAATAATCCTTAAGATTTATAAAATTAATATTGTTTTCTGTAAGAAATGGTTTTAAGATATTTATCGGTTTATCAAGGTCAAGATGTGCGGTCTGGAGATATGGGTTAA
>JBFMHD010000086.1:0-10695 GCA_040752395.1 Candidatus Hydrogenedentota bacterium | reverse complement strand
TATATTTTCCGGAGTAATTTTATGGGTAAACTTACAGTAGTAGGTTCTATTGCGTATGATACAGTCGAGACGCCTTTTGGTAAACTGGAACGCAGGTTCGGCGGGTCTGCTATATATTTTTCTGTATCTGCTTCTTTATTTACGCCAGTATATATGATAGGTGTAGTCGGTGATGATTTTGATCTTAATTTTTTGAAACGATTGGAGAAAAGAAGAATAGACTATCAAGGTGTCGAAATCAAAAAAGGAGAAAAAACATTCTTCTGGAAAGGTAGATATGAAGGCGATATGAATGAAGCTATATCTGAATGCACAGAACTTAACGCATTCCAGAATTTTAAACCGATTCTAAAGGATATTCATAAAGATACAACATACCTTTTTTTAGCCAATATAGACCCACAATTACAGGTAGATGTATTGAACCAGATAGAGAAACCGAAGATTGTTATCTGCGATACGATGAATTACTGGATTAAAAGTAAAAAGGATGTACTGGTTGAATTATTTAAGGTGGTTGATGGCGTGATATTAAATGAAGCTGAGCTATATATGTTTTTGGAAGAGTCAGTACAAAAAAAGAGTATAAATTATCTTGAAGCTATGGAGAAATTACTTAATTTAGGGCCAAAGGTTGTGATAGTAAAAAAGGGTTGTTATGGTGTAGATGCTATGAGCAGAGAGTTTTTCATCAATCTGCCCGCATTTTTAACTAAAGAGGTAAAAGACCCAACGGGTGCAGGGGACAGTTTTGCTGGCGGTATAATGGGTTATCTCGCAAGTAAAGATTTAGGGCTTGATAAAAAATCTATGGCTCGGGCACTTGCTTATGGCACTGTCACTGCCTCTTATAATATTGAAGATTTTAGCATTTTTAAACTCTATAATATAACAAAAAAAGAGATAGAGAATAGATTTAGAATGTTGAAACAAAGGATAGCATTGTAATAGGAGACCAATTGAATATGAAAAAGATGTGTGTTGATATTAATCTAATAGGGCTTGGAACAGTTGGAAGAGGTGTTTATGAACTTATAACAAATAAAAATAAAGAGATTAATGAAAAGACTGGTTTAGAGATCGGAATTTATGGTGTTTGTGAAAAAAATAAAAAAATATTAAAAGAAATAAATATATCTCAAAATATAAAAATAATCGATATAAAGAGTGCTTCTAAAAGATGTGATATTGTTGTTGAATTAATAGGTGGATTAGATACCGCTTATGATATTGTATCAAATGCATTAAATAATAAAAAATACGTTGTTACAGCTAATAAAGCGCTTTTAGCTGAGCGTGGGGAAGAACTCTTTGACCTGGCTTTTAAAAATGATGTCGAGATAAGATACGAGGCATCTGTTGCAGGTGGCATCCCTATACTAAAATCAATCAGAGAAGGGTTGATAGCAAATGATATTACTGAAATCTATGGCATTATAAATGGAACAACTAATTATATTTTAACAAGGATGGAAAAGGAAGAGATGGATTTTGATAAAGCTTTGAAACTCGCTCAAAATAACGGATTCGCTGAAGCTGACCCATCGCTTGATATAAATGGTATCGATTCTGCACACAAGGCTGTACTTTTAGGAGGGCTTGTTTATCAATCAATTATACCTTTTAACGATGTTTACATAGAGGGTATAAGTAATATTACGCTCCAGGATATAAAATATGCGTTTGAGATGGGATTTCGTGTGAAACTCATAGCTACTATCAAACGCATTGTTGATAAAATCGATATAAGGGTTCATCCAGCTCTCGTACCAATTAATCATCCTCTCTCAAATATCCCTGACGAGTATAATGGGATATTTTTAAAAGGCGATGCTGTTTCGGAACAACTCTATTATGGTAAAGGTGCAGGAAGATATCCTGCTGCAAGTGCTGTTGTCGCTGATGTTGTTGATTTAGCAAAGAAGATCGTTTATAGAGAAAAATTACCGAAAAATATAAAGAAAAGATATATAAAAAAAGCTGTGTTCGCGGTTGACGATATTTATTGTTCTTATTTTTTAAAATTTATCACTCTTGATAGACCCCTTGTCTTAGCAAAAATATCACGGATACTCGGAATAAATGATGTTAGTATAGCATCGGTTATACAAAAAGAAGTGAATAATCCTAAAGGCGTACCTATTGTTATATTAACTCATAAAGCTAATGAACGAAGGGTTAAAGAAGCGCTAAAAGAGATAGATAAATTAAGTATTATTAAAGCAAAATCATCGCTTATAAGAATCCTTGAATAGTTTGTTTATCTTGGTTCTTGCCTCTATTATATAACTTGAGGGATTACCATAATGAGCTACTATGGTGTTATAGAAAGATATAGAAAATATTTACCTGTGAATGATAAAACGCCTGTTATAACTCTGCTTGAAGGTAATACACCTCTTTTAAGGGCATATAGTTTAGAGAAAAAATTATCTCATAAAGGTGAGATATATTTAAAATATGAAGGTTTAAACCCCACTGGTTCATTTAAAGACAGGGGTATGACAGTAGCTATAAGTAAAGCTGTTGAAGAGGGCAAACGAGCTGTTATATGTGCTTCTACAGGTAATACATCAGCTTCAGCATCTGCATACGCAACACGAGCTGGTATTCTCTGTATAGTAATAATCCCGAGTAATGCTATAGCGCTCGGTAAGCTTGCTCAAAGTATGATACATGGTGCTAAAGTCATTGCTTTGAAAGGTAATTTTGATGAAGCGTTAAATATTGTTTTAGAAGCTACTGAAAAATACCCGCTACAGCTTGTTAATTCGCTCAACCCATATAGATTACAAGGCCAGAAAACAGCAGCATTTGAGATATGTGACACGCTTTCAAGAGCACCTGATAGACAATTCATACCTGTTGGTAACGCAGGGAATATTACAGCCTATTGGATTGGATATAAAGAATATTTTGAAAAAGACGTTGTAAAAAACAAGCCCCGGCTTTGCGGTTACCAGGCCAGTGGGTCTGCACCTATTGTTCTTAAAAGAAAAATTGATAAACCAGAAACTATCGCTACTGCAATAAGGATAGGAAACCCTGCATCCTGGGATAAAGCTGTAGCTGCCGCAAAAGAATCTGATGGTTATATTGATATGGTTACTGATGATGAGATACTTGAGGCATATAAATTCCTTGCAATGAACGAGGGAATATTTTGCGAACCTGCATCAGCAGCGAGTGTTGCTGGTTTATTAAAAGCACATAGAGAAAAAAAAATTAAAGATAATGAGTTAATTGTATGTATATTAACAGGTCATGGTTTAAAGGATCCAAATCTTGCAGTAAAGCAGGTTTCAAAGCCGCCTGAGATGGAATGCGATATTAAAGAAATTATGAGATATCTCGGTTTCTAAAGTTATGAAGACACTTTTACTTGTTCCTGATGGGATGGCTGATTACAAGATAGAAGATCTGAACAATCAAACCCCACTCGCTGTCAGTCGCACAGAAAATTTTAATAAACTGGCGAAAAACAGTGAGGTAGGATTAGTTAGAACCATACCGTTAAATTGCAAACCAGGTAGTGAGATAGCCAATGCTACAATAATAGGTCAAAAAATTAAAAAAGGGTTGCCACGTGGCTCACTTGAATGCATCAGTCTTGGATATAACTTAAAAAATAAAGAGGTTGCATATAGAGTAAATTTTATAAATGTTGATAAAGATTTAAGATTAATAGATTATTCAGGTGGTCATCCCTGTGATAAAACAGCTAATATATTGATTGATAAACTCAATAAAAATCTGGGAATAAAAGGGGTCAAACTATTACATAGTAAATCCTATAGAAACATACTTATTTTACAGGGCGATGGTAAAAGTATAACGTACCCGCCACACGATAATGTCGGTCGATATATCAAAGATATTTTGCCAAGAGGCGGTAAAGAGAATAACATACTTCTAAAACTGATTTTTAAATCATACGAAATATTAGGTAATGAGGTATCCGGGATTAATATGCTCTGGCCATGGGGCGGTGGTAAAAAACCGCGATTTGTTAATCAGGCAAAGAGATTTAAAATCAAAGGAGCGATTATATCAGCTGTTGATTTATTAAAGGGTATCGGGATTCTATCCGGGTTTGATGTAATAAACGTTCCTGGTGCTACTGGCTTTATTGATACTGATTATGATGCCAAGGCTTTATATACAATCGATGCATTCAAGTCCGGTTATGATTTAGTTTATCTTCATATAGAAGCGCCTGATGAAGCGAGCCATATGGGAAATCTACAAGAGAAGATACGGGCTATTGAAACTATTGATAAGAAGGTTTTAGGTAAAATTCTCGAATTTTTTGAAAACCAGGATAAAAAGTATCAGGTTCTTATTCTACCCGACCACTGTACGCCGATAAGATTAAGGGTTCATACAAAAGCCATGGTACCGTATCTTCTCTATCGTTCATATAAAAAGAGTAAAGGTGTTGATAATTTTAATGAGATATCTGCAGAGCGTACTAAAAATATTATAAACAATGGCTGGGAACTTATTGAGAAGTTATTAGGTTGATTTTATCTTTCAAGTTTTTCTCTGTATAGATAAATCATATATTCAAAACTATCAGCAAGCGCTATATACGATGCCTCAACTATATTTTCAGCGACACCTATTGTTCCCCAATCCCTGGTGCCGTCAGATGATGTGATAAGAACAACCACTTTTGCTGCGGTACCACGATTCTCTTCAAGCACACGAACCTTATAATCCACAAGCGACATCTCTTTAAGTTCAGGATAAAAGGGTAATAATGCTTTTCTCAAAGCGTTATCAAGCGCATTAACAGGGCCATCCCCTTCACCGGCAGAAAGCTCTTCTTTGTTGTGAACCCTTACTTTTACGGTAGCGGTACAGGGCTCCTCTATATCTGTCTCTTTTTCAATTATTATTCTGAAACTCACCAGGGTAAAATAGTCTTTATGTAACCCAAGAAGTTTTTTAACAAGCAGAATAAACGAACCCTCAGCAGCTTCATACTGATAACCTTCAAACTCTTTGTCTTTAAGAACTTTTAAAATAGTCTTAATTTCCTGGGTACCCTTTTTTATAGGTAATCCTAATTCCTCGGCTCTATATAGGAGATTACTTTGACCTGATTGGTCTGAGATTAGTACTCGTCGCTCATTACCAATAAGTTCAGGGTCAATATGTTCATAGGTTTGTGGGTTTTTAACAACTGCATCCACGTGGATACCGCCTTTATGAGCAAACGCGCTCTTCCCTACAAAAGGCTGACGGGTATTAGGCGCAAGATTTGCCAGTTCATAAACAAACCTCGAGAGATAGGTTAAATCTCTTATTTTATTTTCTAATAAACATTTGTAATTCATTTTTAGTTCCAGATTAGCGATGATAGAGATGAGGTTAGCGTTTCCGCATCGTTCACCGATACCATTTACCGTACCCTGCACATGTTCTGCCCCGGCCTCGACACCTGCTAAAGTATTAGCTACACCTAATTCTGAATCGTTGTGTGTATGGATACCTATCCTTATATCAGGAAACATCGCTTTAATATCTTTTACAATATTAAAGACCTCAAAATATAGTCTCCCACCATTTGTCTCACATAAACATAAACAATCCGCGCCACCTTCTTTTGCAGCCTTCAAAGTAGCAATTGCGTAGTCTTTATTGTTTATATAACCGTCAAAAAAATGTTCTGCATCATAGATAACCTCTTTGTTAAACTTTTTAATATAAGAGACCGAATCTTTAATCATCTCAAGATTAGTTTGTAGATCGACTTTCAGCGCATCTTTAACATGCAAATCCCAGGATTTACCAAAAATAGTCACAACCGGTGTATCAGCCTCTAAAATAGCTTTGATATTTGGGTCATCACTAACACTGGTTTTTGCTTTACGTGTAGAACCAAAGGAAGCAAGTTTAGAATGTTTAAAAGTTATATGTTTGGCTCTTTTAAAAAATTCTATAGATATAGGATTTGACCCTGGCCAGCCGCCTTCAATATAGTCTATACCTATGTTATCAAGCTCTTTAGTTATCCGAATCTTATCCTCAACTGAGAATGCTATACCTTCAGCCTGTGTTCCATCACGTAATGTGGTATCATATATAAAAATTTTTTTTGAATCCATCGATATGACTCCCTCGAAAAAGTTGATGAGTTTCTGAGGAAATACTACAATGAAAGTATTAGCTGTTCAGCAGTGTATACTTCCCGGTTCTCTTTAACATATTTTGCCCACTGAATTATCTCACCTAAATCAAATTTCAGCATATTCTGTCGAAGACTGAAATTTAAATACCTGCCTCTCTCTGCTACTATGATATTTTCACCATCAGTATACACAACAACGTCTTCGAGCGGCACAACCTCTCTGGGTAACAATTCTCTTATTCTATTAAGATTTCGGCGTA
The DNA here is from genome assembly GCA_040752395.1 of Candidatus Hydrogenedentota bacterium. GTDB lineage: Bacteria > JBFMHD01 > JBFMHD01 > JBFMHD01 > JBFMHD01 > JBFMHD01. The sequence goes on along the minus strand of JBFMHD010000086.1, from coordinate 4,299 downwards.
ATTCCTGGATAGAAAGGCCAAGATGGTCTTGAATGGTTTTACATATTTTAATAAGCACTATGTCTCTTAATGTATATCTCCTTCTTCTTGTAGATTTAAAACTTGGTTTAATAAAATTAGTTTCATCCCAGTATTGAAGCTGTCTATTTGATACGCCTGTTATTCTTATAACTTCCTGGGATTGAAAATACATTTCATCCAACATAACATACACCTGTTTTTTGTTTCATTGTTATTACGAACATCGACAAAATTAGCTAATATTTAAAAGTTTTTGTTTTGTCAACCATTCTTTTTAGCAAACTCATTCATAAATTCAACTAATGTTTTAACACCATCTATAGATAAAGCATTATATAAGGAAGCACGTAACCCGCCAACTGACCTGTGCCCCTTTAATCCAACAAGCCCGTTCTTCTTTGCCTCTTTGACGAATCGGTCTTCTAATTCTTCGTTATTGCCTTTGATTCTGTAATTCACATTCATTCTTGAACGTGATTCTTTGTCTTTTATTGTTGCATAATAAAAATCGCTGCTATCTATGGCATCGTAAAGTATCCTTGCTTTTTCTTCATTTATTTTTTCTATGGCGCTGAGTCCCCCCTGCTTCTCAATCCATCCCAAAACAAGTCCTGAAATATAAATCGCATAGCAAGGGGGTGTATGATATAAAGACTTCTCTTTGATATGTGTTTTATATTGAAGTATTACAGAAACGCTGTCTTTACATCTATCTACTAAATCCTTTCTTATAATAACAAGTGTAGCCCCGGCTGACCCCACATTCTTCTGAACGCCTGCAAAAATAAGCCCGAATAAAGAAACATCTATCACGCGGGACATAATATCAGATGACATATCAGCGACTAATGGAACCTCACCTGTAGCAGGAAATTCTCGCCATTGTGTTCCAAAAATCGTATTATTTGAACATATATGGACGTATGAAGCGTTTTTCTCGAGTTTTAATTCTTCTTGTGTTGGTATATGACTGAATTTTAGCGGTTCACCATCCCAGGCTAAGCTGTATTGGGTTATCCTTTTTAGTTCGCCAATCGCTTTTTTAGTCCATGCACCTGTATGAATAACATCTACCGGTTTGCCATCAATATAAAGATTCATAGGAACCATAGCAAACTGTAGACTTGCACCACCCTGCAGAAATAAAATATCGTAATTATCAGGAACATTCATAATTCTTCTTACAGAAGCCTCTGCATTCTGAATGATTTCCTCAAATTCTTTAGACCGATGGCTCATCTCCATAACAGAGATTCCTGTTCCTTTATAATTCATCATCTCGTCTCTCGCCTTTTCAAGAACACTTTCTGGTAGTACTGCTGGTCCTGGATTAAAATTATAAACTCGTCCGTACATAGATAAAACCCCCTCTGAAAAACATTGTAACTCTAATAATATCAAGTAGAAGCAAGAAGCAAGATAACGGAAGAAGTGAGAGGTATCAGGACGGGCTACAGGCTACGGACTACAGCCGGCTGGAGCCAAAAGCCCGGGGCCTGCTGAAAAGTCTTGAGTCTTGAGTCTTGAGTCTCGAGTCCTGTTTTGACTCACGACTCTCGACTCACGACCCCTAAGCTAACCGCCGCCCCCTAATATACCCCATCACCTATGACCAATCCCTTAATATCCTTTGTGCCTTTGAAAGTAGGAAGTAAGAGTATCAGAAAAAGATAAAAGTTACAACTACAAATAACGGGATCAAAATACAGCCTGACCAGAGCATATATCCAAAGAAACTCGGCATCTTAACGCCTGCTTCTTCGCTGATCGCTTTAACCATAAAATTGGGTCCATTACCTATGTAAGTATTAGCTCCCATAAATACTGCACCTATGGAGATCGCTCTCAAGAGTTCTTCTGGTACCCCGGCAACCAATTCACCGACACCGCCACCAACAGCTTTTGCGAGTTCAAAGAATACAGCATAAGTTGGTGCGTTGTCTAAGAAAGAAGAAAGAGAGCCGGTGCACCAAAAAAATTGGGCAGGACTCATCAGCCCAAGCGATGCACCACGCTCACTTAAAATAACAAGCGCGGGCATCATCGCTAAAAAAATACCGAAAAATAATACCGCTACCTCTATTATAGGACTAAAAGTAAATTTGTTTGCTGTTCTTGCTTCCCGGGAAGAAAGCTTTAAAGATAACCCTACTAATAAAAACATAATTAATTCACGCCAGGGTGTCATAGGAATAAATGCAACAGTGAGAATGACACCGAGTAAAAAAATAAAATTAATACCGCCTATCACTCTTATCGGCTCTATTGTCATTTCATCTCTCAGTAAGTCCTTCTTGCGCTCTCTCTTAATCATTATAGCATCTATTATAAAATATAAAACTATCAATATAACGTTCATAAACAACCATTCGGGTAATAATTGAAATGTCCAGGAAAAAGGTACTCCTTTTAGATATCCAAGAAAAAGCGGCGGATCACCTAAAGGTGTTAAACAACCACCTATATTGGCAACACAAAAAATAAAAAATATTACAGTATGACAGATATGTTTTCTTTGCTTGTTTATATTAAGTACGGCTCTAATAAGAAGCATAGCAGCACCTGTGGTACCGATAAATGATGCAAGTATAGAGCCGATAAGTAAAAAAATAGAATTATTTATTGGTGTGGCTTGAATATCACCTCTTAAGAATATACCACCTGAAATAATAAACAACGTTCCCAATAAAACAATAAACGAAAAATATTCGTGTTCAATATGCATAAGATAACGCGGATTTGCGAATATAAAATATATACCAACCGGTAACCCAAATATACATGATATTATCGCCTTGTTTTTGTTTGGTTCCCAGAAATGTGGTACAGCTAACGGCAATATCGCTATACTTAAAAGCAGTGCCACAAAAGGTAGCACTGACCATAATGGTAGATTCATCTTATTATCGTGTCCTTTCTATCCGGTGAGGTAGAAATATATTTTACAGGGATACCAATTTCTTTTTCAATAAATCTTATGTATCTCTGTGCTTGTATCGGTAAATCTTTTAATTTTCTTATACCTTTTATATCGGTCTCCCACCCTTTAAAAGTCTTATATTCAACCTTTACTTCTTTGATTGCAGATATTCTCGATGGAAAACATTTTAGTTTCTTATTATGTAATACATATCCTACAGCCACTTTAATCTCATGAAGTCCTGATAAGACATCAAGCTTCATAATAGCGATTGCGGTAACACCGCAAACATTTATAGCATATCTGAGCGCAACGAGATCGAGCCAGCCGCAGCGTCTCGGTCTCCCTGTAGTTGTTCCATATTCAACACCTTTTTCTCTTATTAGATCTCCCAATTTATCAGTGAGTTCAGTTGGGAATGGCCCTTTACCGACTCGGGTTGTATAAGCTTTTGAAATACCTATAATTTTCTTTATCGAAGATGGTGGGAGTCCTGTTCCTGTACAGGCGCCGCCAGCTGAGGGTGAAGAACTCGTAACATAAGGATACGTACCAAAATCAATATCAAGCATCGTGGCTTGAGCACCCTCAAGCAATATTTTTCCACCCTTTTTATGCATATCATTTAATAAAGTTACAGTATCGCAGACATAATCTTTGACTTTATTAAAACAGGATAACTGTTCTTTAATCTCACTATTGTTTAATTCTCTGTTTAAGAGTCTTTTTTCAATATCAGGCTCAAAGAAATCACCGATTCGTATACCTGTTCGATTTATTTTGTCCTTATATGCAGGGCCAATACCTTTCACTGTTGTCCCTATAGAAAAAGAACCATCCTCCTTTAATTTATCTTCATTAATATGTACGGGTAAGATAGTAAAGGCCCTGTCAGATATTCTTAAATAACGAATATCAATACCATTGTTCTTCAGTTCATCCAATTCTTTCACAAGTGAGATAAGGTTCACAACCATCCCGTTTCCCATAACAGCGAGTTTATTTTTGAAGAGGATTCCTGATGGTACAAAATGAAGTTTGAATTTTTTACCTAATTTAACAACGGTATGTCCCGCGTTATCGCCGCCCTGATATCTTACAACGCAATCATATTTATCAGCCAACAGGTCTGTTATCTTCCCCTTACCCTCATCACCCCACTGGATACCTACGATTAGTGTTGCTGGCACAAAGACCTCCTCTGAAAAACTTTGTAACTATAATAATATCAAGTAGAAGCAAGAAGCAAGATAACGGAAAAGAAAGATAACGAAAGAAGCAAGATAACGGAAAGAAAGATAACGAAAGAAGCAAGAGGCAATAAGCAAGATAACGGAAGAAGTGAGAGGTATCAGGAC
>JBFMHD010000085.1:0-10745 GCA_040752395.1 Candidatus Hydrogenedentota bacterium | reverse complement strand
GTACCTTAGTTCATCGGTCACCTGGTAAAACTCCTCGGATGTCCATACAGTATCAGAGGCTATGTCACAATAACTAAAGTTCTTATCACGTGAAATTTCTACCACATAACCCGCCTGGGTTCTTCCAGGCGCTACTACATCTATACCATCGCCATAATTGCTTCCCCAGAAATAATCCGGCTTCTTTATCCGTTCATCCCATCCATTAGTTGCACCGACTGATAATACATTCCCAAACCTTGCAGCATAACTTAACTGATTATTTCTGTAATCATTAACAACATAAAAATAATTGAACATATCGCGTATCGTTTAATTAGTCCTTTCATCTAAATTTTCTCCTCCTCTTAAAAATAGCTGTTGGGCCGTTTCCCGGTCTTGCTGTGCTTTTGTGTATTCATTTTTTATATGATACACATTGGCACGATTATAATATGCCATGTAAAATAATGGATCCAGTTTTATAGCCATATTAAAATCAGAAAGCGCATTATCATATGCTTTGCCTATGCAATAAATAATCCCACGATTGTTATACGCTTTAGCAAGTGTCGAATCTAATTCTATGGCTTGATTAAAATCAGCGAGCGCCCTGGCATAATTTTTTGTTACGTAATACGCGTTCCCACGATTATTGTAGCTTTCTGCAAATTGAGGGTTATTCTTAATCGATTGTGTGAAATCTGATATTGCATTATCATATTTTTTCATATTATAATATGCTAGCCCTCGATTATTATAAGCCTCAAAACTATCAGGATTAATACTCAATATTTTACTAAAGTAAACAACTGCCTGGTTGTATTCTTTTTTATAATAATAATTGTTGCCAATTTCATTATATATACTTACTGTATCTATGTACAAATTTATAATCTTATTAAAATCTGCTATCGCCTTGTCGTATTCACCGATTAAACTATAAACTTTACCACGATTATAATAGGCCTCAATTAAACCAGAATCAATGGACAATACTTTATTAAAATCAGCAATTGCCTTTTCAGTCTTTTTTTGAGTTTGGTAAAGATAACCGCGGTTGAAATATGCTTCTTTGAAATTTGGGTCATTCTCTAATGCACTATTGAAATTTGTTAAAGCTTTATCATATTCCTTCATTCCCATATAAACCAAACCATAACCATTATATATTTCAGGATGTGATGGATCAAATTTACATGCAAGATTCAAATCAGCTAATGCCTCTTCATATCTTTTTAACTTGTAATATAGTAATCCTCTATTTAAATAAATTCTCGGTTTATAAAATGGTATTAAGTTTAAAGCTATATTATAATCAGCTAATGCTTTATCATATTCTTCCATCTCACTATAAATATTTCCTCTTATATTATAAGCTAATCCTAAATAGGGATATAACGCGAGACCTCTATTAATATCAGATAAAGCCTCTCTGGTTTTCTTAATGGTTTTATAAAGTATGCTACGATTTATATAAATTGTAACACAGCCACTATCTAAAGATAGGGAATGATTATAATCCTCTAAACTTTCTTCATATTTCTTTTTTGAAAGGTACATATTCCCGCGACCATAATAAACACTTGCTTTTTTTGGCGATTTGGCTACAACATCATCCCATAGTCTTACCTCATCCTCCCAGACAATATTTCTATTATACGTAGCAGTTGCATAGCCAATAATCAATAGTAATATAAATACACGTATTATCCATACCTTTTTTATAATTACCGTGGCCACGGTAAGCAAAAGTAATGAATAACCCACCATAGGCAAATATAGTCTGTGCTCGAAAATCACGTCACGCAAAGGTATAATACTCGATTCGGGCAACAACACGATAAAAAACCACAAAATGCAAAACGAAATAATACGGTTTTTGTGATACAGTAAAACCCCAGTGATAACAATAGTAATAACTGAAATAAAACTTATTAAAAATGTTGTGTTAAAAATACTTATTATTATCGGGTAATCGTATTCAAAATTCTGATTTACTGGTAATAATAATAGCCGAAAATAGGTTATCATAACCCTGAATTGTGTTAGCAAATAATGTATCGAAGAGACTGGTTTGCCGCTTAATCGTTCTATATCTATAAAAGTAACTGGCTTCTTCATCATTAAAGTCAACGGAATAACGAGTATAAGTGCTATGAAAAAAAGAAGATATTTCCATCTTATCTTTCCTGATTCACGATAAAAATAGAATTCGTATAATACTATTATTATTGGAATTGTTCCGGTTATCTCTTTGGTATACATTGCAGTCAGGGTTACAATTATAGACAAGAGGTAATAATGCAGCCATTGGCCCAGGGCATGGTTCTCAATGCTTATCTGTCTTGCTCGATTATACAAGTTAAGCGCCAATAAATAAAAAAGTGTTGCAAGCGAAGTTGAACGTTGAAATATATATGTTACTGCTTCGGTTTGTATAGGATGAACCAAAAATAGTAAACCACACATAAATGATATTCTTGCTTTATTTATTACCCATTGAGATTTTTTTATTGCAGGTGTAGAAAAAGTAAGCCAGACAAACCAGTAAACCATTATCGCTGAACCAATATGAATTAATATGTTCACCATATGATAACCAAACACATTTAGTTTATGAAAATAGTAATTGATCATAAATGTTACAAATGTTACAAATCTCGTAGCCCAGCAATCCCATATCTCGCTAATATTCCCTATGTTTTTAATTGTATAATTCTCGCAGATAAAATGTTTGTCATCAAATACGAATGGGCTATGCAAAGTATTTGAATATATGAGGAAACCTACGAGGCAGTAGACAACAACAGTGAACACTAAATATCTTACTGGATGGTCAAAAACCCTGTGTAATTGATTACTAATTTTTTTCATCTAAATTTGGCAGATAAAAACTAATTTATTCAGGTTCAGAGATTTTACCTTTCCTTTATAAATATATTTTAAGATTTTCTCTTTATCCTCAAATATAATCTCAAGCGGTTTTATAATCCTTCTAACTACTATAATTTTAAGCAGTCGGTACTCTATCTCAATAAAACTATTCTTCTTTATAGCCTCCTCTATTTGTGGTAAAAAGATCTCTAATAGGTCTTTCTTTTTCTTTTTAAATTTTATCACCTCAGATACAAAATAATATTCCTCTCTCTCAAGGTCATTAATTAAAATATCAAGTAATTGTGCTGTGCAATAAGCATCAGCATATGCCCTGTGTTTATTTGCATGATCAAGTCTTAATCGCTCGCTTAAATCAGTTAATGCGTGTGAGATACGCGGATATAATCTTCTTGAGATTTTGAGTGTATCCACTACATTATCATCAAGCAAACTCATCCCGAGTCTCTGTAAATTATAGTTTATAAACTTTTTATCAAACTGGGCATTATGGAACACAAGTATTTTATTTTTTATAAACTGAAGGAATCGTATAAGAACGTCTTCTAAACCAGGAGCGTCTTTAACCATCTCATCTGTAATATTGTGTATCGAGATTGAATCTTCTGGTATTTTATTTTCTGGTTTTATTAAAGATTGGAAATGTTCTAATTCCTGGCCCTTATGCCAGTGCACTGCAGCGATCTCAAGAATTTCATCGTTTGCCGGTCTGTATCCCGTGGTTTCTATATCAACTACGACATAATGTGCATCGCGTAATAAAATATCTTCCATCAAACCTTTACATTAACGCAGCAGCAAGTTCTGCAAGTCTGGAACGTTCACCTTTTTCAAGCATTATGTGGCCAAAAATTGATTGTGATAAGAATTTTTCGACCACATACGACAAACCATTTGATAAAGAATCAAGATATGGGTGGTCTATCTGAAATGGGTCACCTGTTAGAACAACCTTGGTACCAACACCTGCCCTTGTTATTATTGTCTTTAATTCTAATGGGGTTAAATTCTGTGCTTCATCCACTATCATATACTGATTTGGTATGCTTCTTCCTCTTATATAAGTAAGTGGTTCAAGCTGAATAATACCCTCATTTAAAAAATATTCAAGGTCTTCAACAGGACCTCTGTTTTTTCTCTGGGCAAATAAAAATTCAAGATTATCAGAGATAGGTTGCATTCTCGGCATCAATTTTTCCTCTATATCGCCGGGTAAATACCCTATGTCTTTGCCAACCGGAACCACTGGTCTGCAGATAAGTAATTTATCATAATTTCCTCTCTGAACTACTGCCTCAAGCCCACAAGCAAGTGCAAGCAAAGTCTTACCTGTTCCTGCCCTACCACAGAGTGAAACGAGTTCTAAAGAATTATCAAGCAGTAAATCAAATGCACATCTCTGCTCAATATTTCTTGGTTTTATACCCCAGATAATGTTCTTTAACTCAGGAACTATTTTTATTTTATTTGTATCTTTTACATATCTTGAGAGTGTTGATACCCCTTTTTCGGTTTGAAACATGATAAACTGATTATTAAAGATTTCGCCAAATTCATCGGTATAATCAATCTCTTTCTTTGAGTCTAATTTATCAATAACACTATTATCAACTTTCAAGACCTTAAGTCCCTTATAAAGTTCTTCAAGTTGTATATGTGAGCTTTCAAAGCCTTCTGCTAAAAGTCCTAAAGCATCTGCTTTGACCCGCAGATTAATGTCATTTGAGATAAATATAACAGGTCTACTTTCAGTTTTTGTATAATGCCTGACACATCCTAATATCAAATTATCAGCCTTTTTACCGAATCCCTCAATGCCAATCTCTTTTGAATAATCGGTTACATCTACTTTTAATCTTCCGTTCTCTTTTATTGTAACCCAGTCATTTATATGTCCTTTATTACGTAGTTTATCAAGTTCTCGTACAACCATTCGTGAGTTTCTACCCGTCTCATCCTGATTTTTTTTAAAATTATCCAGTTCTTCAAGCACCACCACAGGCAGTACCACATCGTTATCAGTAAAATTAAAGATAGAGCCTGCGTCGTGTAAGAGCACGTTTGTATCAAGTATAAAAATTTTTTTCATAACTGATTATCTCCTTCTTTTACTTGTACCGGTGCAACAGCTGCAACGAGATCATCCTCTCCTATCTTTATAATTCTTACTCCCTGGGTATTTCGGCCTTGAATATTAATTGATTTTATAGCAAGTTTTATAACCATCCCCCTTGTTGTTATTACCATTAAATCTTCATCTTCACAGACACTTCGTATTGAAACAAGTTTACCTACTTTATCCGTTGTCTTCATTGTTATAATTCCTTTGCCACCTCTACCTGTAATTCTATATAAAGCGAGCTGAGTTCGTTTAGCATATCCTTTTTCAGAAACTACCAGTATATCAATATTCATATTGTGTTTTACAGCAACAGCACCAATAACATAATCATTTTTTTGTAAATTTATTCCTCTTACACCGATTGCGCTTCTTCCCATAGCTCTTACTTTTTCTTCATAAAATCTTAGAGCCATCCCATCAGCAGTACCTATAATCATATCATTACTTCCATCAGTCAGTTTCACCTCAACAAGACTGTCTTTTTCATTCAAAGAAATAGCAATGATACCATCTTTCCTCGGGTTGCCATAAGCAGAGAGAACTGTCTTTTTTACCACCCCTTTTTCTGTAACCATAAAAAGATAATGTTTATCATCAAACTCTTTCACTGGTATCATAGCTGTGATATTTTCATCCTGCTGGATATCAATACAATTAATTATAGCTTTGCCCTTTGATATGCGAGAACCTTCTGGTATATCGTAAACTTTTAGCCAGTAACACTTGCCTTTATTAGTAAAAAATAAGATATACTGATGCGTATTTGCAACAAATAGATGCTCTACAAAATCTTTTTCATCAGTTGAGATACCCGTGATACCTTTACCACCCCTCTGCTGAGTTTTGTAGGTACTAAGAGGCATCCTTTTAATATAACCTGAATGAGTTATAGTAATTATAACCTCTTCCTGCTGGATTAAATCCTCAGGTCTGTAATCTTTAAGTTCCTCAACTATTTTAGTCCGTCTATCATCACCAAACTCAGAAACAAGTAAATCCATCTCCTGTTTAATTAAATTATAAATCTCTCGCTCGTTCTCAAGTATAAACTTCAATCGTGCTATAAGTTTTAACGTTTCTTTGAGTTCTTCTATAATTTTCTGTATCTCAAGCGAGGTTAATCTATGCAATCTTAAATCAAGAATAGCCTTGGCCTGTGCATCAGTAAAGCTGAACTTAGAAACCAATCTATTATGCGCATCTTCGCGGTCTTTAGACTTTCGTATGGTTGTTATAACATCATCAAGTATATCTATAGCTTTTTTAAATCCCTCAAGGATATGTGCTTTTTCTTCAGCCTGTTTCAACTCAAACCTGGTTCTCTTGATAATAGTCTCTTTTCTGAACCTTATGAATTCCAAAAGCATCTCTTTAAGATTTAAGATTTTTGGCTGGCCGCTAACAAGAGCAAGCATTATAACACCAAAAGTTATCCTCATCTGCGTATGTTTAAAGAGTTTATTCAATATTATTTTGGGATTAGTATCTTTTTTAAGCTCTATAACAATCCGCATCCCATCTCTGTCAGATTCATCCCGTATGTCAGCTATGCCTTCTAATTTTTTCTCGTTAACAAGTTGTGCTATGCTCTCAAGTAGATTAGCTTTATTCACCTGATATGGCAGTTCTGTAACAATTATAGCTTCGCGATTTCCTTTCATCTCTTCAATCGAAGCAACAGCACCCAGTATGAGTCTACCTTTTCCTGTAGTAAATGCCTCAATTATACCTGATCGGCCAAATATTACACCACCAGTTGGGAAATCTGGTGCAGGAACAATCTTTATTAATTCTTCCATCTCGATTTCAGCGTCATCTATTAGAGATTTTATAGCCTGTGCTATTTCTTTTAGGTTATGTGGTGGTATATTCGTAGCCATACCAACAGCGATGCCACTTGAACCGTTTATAATTAAATTAGGCAGTCTTGTAGGCAAAATCAATGGCTCTTCCAGTGTACCATCATAATTTGGTACAAAATCAACTGTTTCTTTAGCTATGTCTTCTATCATTGTAAGTGAGATAGGAGAGAGCCGTATCTCAGTGTATCTCATAGCAGCTGCTGGGTCCCCATCGACAGACCCAAAATTACCCTGACCTTCAATAAGTGGATACCTTAGCGAAAAATCCTGAACCATTCGAACAATAGTATCATACACAGCAGCATCACCATGGGGATGATATTTACCTATAACTTCTCCAACTATCCGCGCACTCTTTTTAAATGGCTTATCAGGGGTATTGTTAAGTTCATTCATTGCAAAGATAATTCTTCTATGAACAGGTTTCAAGCCATCCCGAACATCGGGTAGCGCTCTACCAATGATTACACTCATCGCATAATCAAGATAACTTGTCTTCATCTCATATTCAACAGCTGTTGGTAGTAAGTTTTCTTTCTCTATTGCCATAAAACTTCTTCGAAAAACATTGTAATTATAATAATATCAAGTAGAAGCAAGAAGCAAGATAACGAAAAAAGTAAGAAGTAAGAAGTCTGAATCTTTATATATCCAGATTTTTTACTTGTTTTGCGTGTTTTTCAATAAAGACCCTTCTTGGTTCTACAGCATCTCCCATTAGTATAGAAAAAATCTTATGTGCATTCGGTGCATCCTCTATAGTAATTTTTTTCAATATCCTTGTTTCAGGATTCATTGTTGTTTCCCAGAGACTCTCAGGGTTCATCTCTCCGAGACCTTTATATCTTGTTATATTAACACCCTGGTTACCTATTCTTTTTAAAATCTCTTCTTTTTCTTCATCTGAGTATGCGTAATTCTTTTGATTACCTTTTTTGATAAGGTATAAAGGTGGTTGTGCTATATAAAGATGACCATTTTCAATAAGCGGTTTCATATTTCGAAAGAAAAATGTAAGTAGTAGTGTTCGTATATGCGAACCATCTACATCAGCATCAGTCATCAATATAATTTTATCATATCGTAATTCATCTAAGTTTATATTGTCTTCTCCTATCCCGCAACCGAGCGCTGTTATCATCGTCCTTATCTCTTCATTTGATAACATTTTATCAAGCTGTGCTTTTTCAACATTAAGTATCTTGCCGCGTAAAGGCAGTATTGCTTGAAATCGTCTATCTCTTCCCTGTTTAGCAGAGCCGCCGGCTGAATCGCCTTCAACAAGAAATATCTCAGTATGTTCTCGTTCTTTTATTGTGCAATCTGCAAGTTTTCCTGGTAAAGAACCGGTCTCAAGCGCAGATTTTCTCCGTGTTAAATCACGCGCTTTACGAGCAGCTTCTCGTGCATTAGCTGCAGAAATAGCCTTTTCAATTATTCGTTTGGCTATTGATGGATTCTGTTCAAAAAAATTCGTTAATTCAGAGTTAATTATTGATTCGACAATGCCCTTTACCTCAGAATTCCCAAGTTTGGTTTTAGTCTGACCCTCAAACTGCGGTTCAGGCACTTTTATGGATAGTATGCCAGTTAACCCTTCACGAACATCTTCACCAGCAAGTGATTCATCATCTTTTTTAAATAATTTATTTTTCTTTGCATATTCGTTTATCACGCGTGTCAATGCGGTTCTAAACCCTGTGAGATGCGTACCTCCTTCAATTGTGTTTATGTTATTAACAAATGAGAAAAAATTTTCATTATAGCCTGTATTATATTGGATAGCGAGTTCTGTGATTATTGATTCTTCTTCTTTCTGAAAATATATAATCTTATTATGCAGTACTTCCTCACCTTCATTAAGGTAAGAAACAAACGCTTCTATCCCGCCTTTATAATGATAGAGTTCTTCTTCTGCTATATCACTTCGTTCATCACGCAAAGATAATTTTACGTTTCTGTTTAGATATGCAAGTTCAATTAAGCGCGAAGCTATAGTATCAAAATCAAATTCGATATTTTTAAATATCTCCTTATCAGGTTTAAATATAATAGTGGTGCCCCTGTTCTTTGTTGTACCCCTTGTTTTCATATCAGCCCTGGGTTTACCCCTCTCATATGCCTGATAATAAATCTTACCCTCTCTATAAACATAAGCCTCAAGATATTCAGATAAAGCGTTCACACAGGACACCCCTACGCCGTGTAAACCACCAGATACTTTATACATTCCTCTATCAAACTTGGCACCTGAATGAAGTTTAGTAAGCACTATCTCAAGAGCGGGTCTTTTAAATTGTGTATGTATATCAACAGGGATTCCTCGGCCATTATCCTCAACCTTAATTACATTGTCTTTCATAATCGTCACTTTAATTTTATCGCAATGCCCGGCTAATGCCTCATCTATAGAATTATCAACGACCTCGAATATAAGATGATGTAACCCTGATTTACCAGTGGAGCCGATATACATAGCTGGCCGCTTTCGCACAGCATCAAGGCCATCTAAGACAGTTATTTTGCTTGCATCATAGGTTTGTTCTTCAGTCATATATTAACCTCGTAACCACTTAGTTATAAGATAACAAAAGAAACAAGAAGCAAAAGGCAAAAACCAGGATAAAGAAACTCCACCGAAGACTAATGAAATATGTTTAATGAACAATTGGTGTGGAAGTAAAAGCAAGATAACAAAGAAAGTATTATTGACGCATCGGCATAATAAGACAAAGATAATCATCTTTTCCAACAGGCTTTATAACAACAGGAGATAATTTATTCGAAAAATGAATTTCTATTGATTCCGTTTCAATATTCTTCACTACATCAAGCATATATAAAGCATTTAAAACTATTTGAACTTCTTCACCCTCATATTCTATAGCCAGTTCAGCGGTTCCCTCACCAATATCAGGGGAAGTAGAATATAAAAATAACATTCTATTCTCGAATTTATACTTTACTGAATAGCCTCTTTCTGAAACAAGAAGCGCAATCCTTCTTGTTTCAGCTAAAAGCTCAGCTCTATCAACCACTGCTATATGGTCCTGTTTCTGAGGTATCACTTGAGCGTAGTTTGGATATTTTTCTTCTATTAATCTGCTTATTAATATTATGCTATCCATCTCAAAAGAGATTTGATTACTCGAAAACGATATCACCACTTCAGCTTCACCCTTTATAATTCTTAATAATTCACTTAGAGTTTTTACAGGTATAATTATACCTGTTTCATCTTTAATACCTATTTCTATCTCTGTTTTTGCTAATGCAAGCCGATGACCATCAGTTGCCACAAATTTCAGTTCTTTACCAACTATATGTAAATAACCGCCATTCAAACATTGTCTGCTGTCATCTATCGGTGCAGCATAATTTATCTTCCTTATTAAATCTCTAAAAACATTTTGATCCAGCATAATTACATTGTCCTTTTTTACCTTGGGTAATACGGGGAAATCATCCCGTGGCTGACCCTTAAGTATAATATGATCCTTTTTACATTTTATTATCATATTATTTTCTTCTGTATAAATTTCTATACTTTCATCAGGTAACTCTCTTAAAAGTTCGTTAAATTTCTTACCCGGAACAGTTAGCGAACCCGACTCGGTTACCTCGCATTGGAAAGAATTAGTAATGCTCGTTTCTAAATCAGTACCTGATAAAGTGATTTTTCCCAAACTCGAATCAGCTTCAATTAACATAAATGAAACTAAATATACTGTATGTCTTACAGGGATAACACCACTTGTAATTTGAACATTTTCTAATAAAACATTCTTATGAACTTTAAACCTCATCTCTTATAACCTCCGTTAATTATAAATTATATATATTATTATGAATATTATATATAATTTATAATTAACGGAGGTTAT
>JBFMHD010000084.1:0-10894 GCA_040752395.1 Candidatus Hydrogenedentota bacterium | reverse complement strand
CCGGGCTTCGGGCTCCAGCCGGCTGTAGTCCGTAGCCTGTAGCCTGTCCTGATACCTCTCACTTCTTCCGTTATCTTGCTTCTTGCTTCTACTTGATATCATTATAGTTACAATGTTTTTTAGAGGAGTGATATATATAAATCGAAGTAAACGATTGATTAATTTTACAGGCAAGGAGTTTTTGATTGTTTAACAGGTTTCGCTTTAGACACCGAAGGGGAAAACTGAATAACGTAAAAACCAGAACCGTCCCTGTTTTCACCATCGAAAGAATTGTGAATAGAATTTTTACGATTCGCAATCAAAAAGTAATACTGGATAAAGATCTTGCGTTTATTTATGGAGTAAAGCCGATCCGTTTGCGTGAACAGGTGAAACGCAACATAAAGAGATTTCCAAATGATTTTATGTTTAGACTTAATAATCAGGAACTGGAATTAGTGGTATCGCAATTTGCGATACCATCAAGGAAATATTTTGGCGGTTCTATGCCCTATGTTTTTACAGAACACGGTGCAGTTATGCTTGCTTCAGTACTTAATTCTCCCAGAGCGATTGAGATGAGTATTTTTGTTGTAAGAGCATTTATAAAGATGAGAGAGATGCTGTCATCTTATAAAGCGCTTTTTGAAAGTATTAAGGAACTGGAGAGACAGGTTAAGGGGCATGATGAGAAAATAGAGATTATTTTTCAGGCTTTAAAAGAATTGATAGAGCCAGATAACAAACCAGTTAAAAAGATAGGGTTTTGATGAGTCAGGATTTGATTCGATTAATTTGTTGCAGGGTAAAAATCATAACCGTCCCCATTTTCATAACTAAAGGTCCGACCCTATTATGAGAGGAGTACTCAACTATTGGGTTATTGGGTTATTGGGTTATTGCGTTTTTGCGCTCTACACAAGGTATGAAAAACTAAAGATGATATGTTGGCTTCAGGCTCCGGGCTTTTGTCTCCAGCCGGCTGTAGTCCGTAGCCCGTAGCCTGTACCCCGAATTATTAGAGTTACAGCGTTTTTCAGAGGAGCCACGATGCTCAAGGTTTCAAAATGCGAATGTGGTAAGATTGATATGCCTGATGTGAATAAATGTATTGATTGTGGCAAACCCACAGCCCAAGATAATGTTGATGGTATCGGCAATATTTTAAGTTATACTGTTGTAGAGATGCCGCCAGAGGGGTTTCCAGCACCTTTATATCTTGTTATGGTTGGTTTATCTGATAACTTGAAACTTCTTTGTCGCGGTTCTAAAAATTTAACTAAGATCGGTGCTAAAGTAATTGTTATGCAGGATGAAGAAACATTCTATTGTGAAGAGTATAGGTGGCTAATAATCCTAAAGAAAAAATTTACCCCATTGTTTAAGTTTATAATAAATAAATTCAAGCCAGCAGGGAAACAGCGTGTAGACGATGGCTTGTAATGCTTCAGTTGTAGGTGGAGAAGAAGCGAGAAGTTCGTGAAATTATTAGGGTCGCGAAGTTTTTCGAAGGAGTCGTCATGAGCGCGATTTGCGTTCTACACAAAGGATGAAAAACTAAAGATGATATGTTGGCTTCAGGCTCCGGGCTTTTGGCTCCAGCCGGCTGTAGTCCGTAGCCTGTAGCCTGTCCTGATACCTCTCACTTCTTCCGTTATCTTGCTTCTACTTGATATTATTATAGTTACAGCGTTTTTCGAAGGAGACCAAGTGGAATTATCTGGAGAAAAGCTTTTTGATTTTAAAAAAAATCTGAATAAAGAATATTTAATAACCAACAGGATTGGTGGTTATTCTGTGTGTAATATTTTTGGTATCCTTATGAGAAGATACCATGGTTTATTAGTAGCGGTTACAAGACAACCTGTGGAAAGGTTTGTATTTTTAAATAAGATTGAAGAAGTTTTAGATTTAGCCGGCGAGAGGGTCGCTATAGACTCTAACATATATTCAGATGGTATCGTATATCCCGATGGTTATAAATACCTTGAAAAATTTAGTCTCGATGCTTTTGTTAAATGGGTTTACAGAGTCAGAGATTATAGATTAGAAAAAAAGCTCGGTATGTTACCTGATAGTAATACCATTTACCTCTCTTATAAATACTTAGAAGGTACTAAAAATATAAAACTCAGATTAAGACCATTATTATCTATAAGAAATCATCATATAGTTCAAAAATCAAACCAGAACATAAAATATACCAATAAATTTAATGATGGAACCTTAAAAATAAATCGTGATAATTTCTGTTTATATATTAAACTTGATAATTCAGAATTTATTGATGAACCTTTATGGTATTATAATTTTTTATACTCAATAGATAAAGAAAAAGGAGAGCCTTATAATGAAGACCTCTTCTCTCCCGGGGTTTTTGAGATAAATTTAAATCCAGCATCAACAATTACTTTGATCGCAACTGATAACATAGATCCAATTTTAACTACTGAGCAGGCAGATAATATTATACAGCAAAGGTATGACGCCGAATTTAGAAAAGGCGGAGAGAGTTTAACTAAGTCTGTTTTATTTTCTGCTTGTGATTCTTTTTTTGTAAGACGTGATGATGGCTGGAGTGTTATAGCAGGTTATCCATGGTTTACTGACTGGGGCCGGGATACTATGATTTCATTGCCCGGTTTAGCTCTTGTAACCAAGAGATTTGATATCGCTAAAAGTATAATAAAATCTTTTCTGAAATATCTATCTAAAGGTATGATACCGAATGTGTTTCCTGAAGCCCAGACAGAACCTCTTTATAATACAGTTGATGGCACTTTATGGCTGGCTAATTCTATATATTTTTACTATAGATATACAGGTGATGAAGAATTTATAAAAGATGAAGTTTATGAGAAACTTTTAAATATCATTGAGAATCATATTAAAGGGACGAGACATTCTATAAAGGTTGATGACGAGGATGGGATGTTATATGCAGGCGAAGAAGGTATTCAACTTACATGGATGGATGCTAAAGTTGAGAATATTGTAGTAACACCAAGAAGAGGTAAACCCGTAGAAATTCAGGCTTTATGGTATAATTTATTAAAGATAGTTGAATTATTTGCAGATAAGTTCAATGATAATAAAACAAAGATACTTACTCAAAGATATATTAAAAAAATTGAAGAGAGGTTTATTGATCTTTTCTGGTTTTCTGATGGCAAATATTTATTTGATGTTATAGACAAGAATAAGAAGGATTCAAGTTTAAGACCCAATCAATTATTCACTATGAGTCTTCCTTTTCAGCTTATTTTTGGAGAAAAGGCGCGTTTAATTCTTCAAGTAATCAAAGAGAAACTTTTAACCCCGTTTGGGGTTCGAACCCTCTCACCTGATGATAAAAGGTATAAAGGAGTTTACACAGGTGATTTAAAGGCACGTGATATGGCTTATCATCAGGGTACAGTCTGGCCATATTTGTTAGGACCATATTTTACTGCCTATCTTAATGTTTATAGTAGAGACAGTAAAACCAGAGAAGAAGTAAAAATTTATTTAAAAAATTTTTTAGATACACATCTTTCTGATGGTTGTATCAGCAACATCTCTGAAATATTTGATGGGGATAGCCCGCATCTATGCAGAGGATGTTTTGCCCAGGCCTGGAGCGTCGCTGAAATCACAAGAATAATAGTTGAAGAAGGGATAGAAATATAATGGATATTAGATTTTATGGTGTCAGAGGATCATTACCTTCACCCTCAACAAGAAAGATTAATTATCATAAATACGGCGGCAATACAAGTTGCGTCTCTCTGGTTGAAGACAAAGATTATGCTTTTATTCTTGATGCCGGCAGCGGCATACGGCTATTAGGAAATAAATTATGTGCTGTTAATCCCGATGGTAAACAATTAAGAAAAACTGATTTTAATACTGGTAGGGCTGTGATTGATTTATTTCTTGGACATTTACATTGGGATCATATTATTGGGCTACCATTTTTTAAGCCTATCTATATAAAAGGTAACAGAATCAATATTTATGGCTGTAAAAATCTTAAAAAGGAGCTGCCAAAGATTTTTACAAAACCATTTTTCCCTCTTAACTTTTCTAATTTACAGTCAGAAATAAAAATGATTGAATTAAAAGAAGAAAAAATACTAAGAATCCGGGAATATAAAATATTACCCATATATATAAATCATCCTGATCCGACTTTTGGTTATAGAATAGAAAATAGAAAAGGTAAAATTTTTGTATATGCAACTGATACTGAGCATAGCAAAGAATGGGAAAAGAAGCTTGATAAATTATGCAGGGGTGCTGACGCACTTGTTTATGATACCCAGTATACCCATCAGGAATATGATCCTCAAGCCTGCGAAAAAGAAGGTTTCGGAAAAAAGACATGGGGTCATAGCATAGTTCAGGAAGGTATAAAACTCTGCCAACGTAATAAAGTTAAGGTTTTGATACCGTTTCATTATGCACCCGAATCACCGGATAGAAAGATTGATGATATTATGAGATATGCTAAAAAAATTAAAAATAAAACACATTCATCATTAAGAATACTACCAGCATACGAAGATCTTAAACTTACCCTATGATACTTATCTCATCAGTTACAGGTGATATAATAGAAGCAAAATCTAAGAAGCAAGATATTCGGTTATCGGTTTTGGGTTTTAGCTTCGGTGTTAGGTTTTCGATGTTCGATGTTCGGTTTACCGATAACCTAAGGTGGCAGTGCCACCAACCAAACTTCTATATCTGGACTTTTGACGCAATGTAGTTGAGTTAAAATTCTGCGCGAATTGCACAGATCTCATGATATAAGAATCTAAAACCTATAACCTATAACCGAAAACAAAAACACCGAACTTAAGGACTCTACCAAAGACCGGGAGGATACCAAGGAAAACGATTTTTGCTTGACAGTTTGAATTAACTATGATGAAGATAAAAGTATATTTGCCCATGTGGCTCAGGCGGTAGAGCACCTCCTTGGTAAGGAGGTGGTCGGCGGTTCGAATCCGCCCGTGGGCTATATGCGTTATTGGGTTATTGCGTTTTTGCGCTCTACACAAAGGATGAAAAACTAAAGATGATATAAAAAGAGTCGTGAGTCAAAACAGGACTCGAGACTCGAGACTCGAGACTCAAGACTTTTCACCAGGCTCCGGGCTTCGGGCTCCAGCCGGCTGTAGTCCGTAGCCTGTAGCCTGTAGCCCAAATTATTAGAGTTACAGCGTTTTTCAGAGGAGATTCAGACGTTTTCTTGCCTCTTGCCTCTTGCTTCTTTCGTTATCTTTCTTTCCGTTATCTTGCTTCTTGCCTCTTGCTTCTACTTGATATTATTATAGTTACAATGTTTTTCAGAGGAGGAGAACTATGAGTAAACCAAAATTCGAGCGAACCAAGCCGCATGTTAATGTTGGGACAATAGGCCATGTTGATCATGGTAAGACAACGCTCACCGCAGCGATGACGCGGGTTTTAGCACGCCAGGGTTTAGCAAAAGAGGTGAGTTATGATGAGGTAGCAAAAGCGAGCGAGAAACAGGGCAGGCGGGATGAGACCAAGATATTGACCATAGCGATCTCGCATGTTGAGTATCAGAGTGCAAATCGTCATTACGCACATATAGATTGTCCAGGCCATGCGGATTATGTAAAGAATATGATAACCGGTGCTGCGCAGATGGACGGTGCGATACTTGTAGTGAGTGCAGCTGATGGTCCGATGCCGCAGACACGCGAACATATATTATTAGCCCGGCAAGTAGGTGTGCCCTACATCGTAGTATTCTTGAACAAGATAGATTTAGTAGATGACCCTGAGTTAATAGATTTAGTAGAGATGGAGGTCAGGGATTTATTAAAGCAGTATAAGTTTCCGGGTGATGAGATACCATTTATACGTGGTGATGCATTAAAAGCGATGCGAGAGGGTGAGCCGAATAATGAGGCTGGGAAATGTGTAATAGAGTTAATCGATGCATTAGACAGATACATTCCTGTGCCAAAGCGAGACATAGAGAAGCCATTTTTAATGTCGATCGAGGATGTATTTTCGATAACGGGTCGAGGGACAGTAGTGACGGGTCGAGTGGAGCGAGGCAAGATAAAGGTAGGAGACAAGGTAGAGATAGTTGGGATAAGGCCGACGCAGGAGACGGTAGTGACAGGTGTAGAGATGTTTCGGAAGTTATTAGATGAGGGTGTAGCAGGTGATAACATAGGGTTATTATTAAGGGGTATAGGTAAGGACGAGGTGGAGCGTGGACAGGTAGTAGCGGTTCCGAAGACGATAACGCCTCACAAGCGATTTTTATCAGAGGTATATGTATTAAAGAAGGAGGAGGGTGGCAGGCACAAGCCATTTTTCAGCGGGTATCGGCCGCAGTTTTATTTCAGGACAACGGATGTAACCGGGACCATAAAGTTAAAAGAGGGTGTAGAGATGGTGGTGCCAGGGGACAACACCGAGATAGAGGTTGAGTTAATAAGCAACATAGCGATGGAGGAGGGTGTGCGGTTTGCGGTTAGAGAGGGTGGTAAGACGATTGGTGCAGGTGTTGTTACAAAGGTGATTGAGTAGTGCCAAACTTAAGGCAGGCTTTGAGGTTCAATTTATTATGGCTAAACAGAAGATACGGATTAAACTAAAATCGTTTGACCACAGGATACTTGACCAGTCTGCAAAGAAGATTGTTAATACTGCGCAGAGAAAGGGGGCAGAAGTATCAGGTCCAATACCATTACCGACTAATGTAAATAGATGGACTGTGCTTCGGTCTCCACATGTAAACATAAAGTCAAGAGAACAATTTGAGATAAGAACCCACAAAAGGTTGATTGATATTTATAATCCTTCGCCGGATACGATTGATGCGTTGATGAAACTCGAATTACCTGCTGGTGTAGATGTAGAGATAAAGAGTTAGGCGACATACTGCGTATGTCGAATTGTATATTGGAAATTGTAGTTAGAGGTACAAAGGCACAGAGATTCAAAGATACGGCAAGGAAGTGTATATTTTCGCTTTCTTTACTTTTAACTTTTAACTTTTTATATGAGATGATATGAAAAGAGTCGTGAGTCAAAACAAGACTCAAGACTTCTCAGAGGCAAGATAACGGAAAGAAAGATGACGAAAGAAGCAAGAAGCAAGAGGCACAATTGAAAATTGAAGATTGGAAATTGGAGATTGCAAAATGAATGGAAAAATGACGTAGTGAGGGTCACAAGACCCAAAGTAGGCAAATAAATTTGCAATTTACAATTTGCAATGGAGCGAAGCGACAAGATGAAGGGATTAATTGGAAAAAAATTGGGGATGACACAATTATTTGACGAACAGGGTAAAGTTATACCTGTTACTGTTATAGAAGCAGGTCCATGTTATCTTATTAAAAAGATTAAATATGGGAATGATAAGTATGAAACACTGCAACTTGGGTTTGACACTTGTAAAGAGAAGTCTTTGAACAATGCAGAATCAGGGATATTCAAAAAAGTAAATGTTGCTGTTTGCAGAGTATTAAAAGAGCTAAAATTTGATACAAATTACAATGTAGGTGACCAGATAAAAGTAGATATTTTTAACATAGGAGAGATGGTAAATATTAGTGGACTGACAAAAGGTCGGGGGTTTACAGGTGCGGTGAAACGATATGGTTTTAGTGGGTTTGGAGCGAGTCATGGGACCGCTAAGTCATTTAGAGGTGTTGGCTCAAGAGGAACAAGATTTCCGCAGCATTCAAGAAAAGGGACACGTGGCCCTGGACATTATGGCTGTGAACGAGTAACGGTTAGAAATCTGAAGATTGTAGATATAAACAAAGAAGAAAATCTTATATTTGTAAAAGGTGCTGTACCAGGAGCGAATGGAAGCTATTTACAGATAACAACAGCATAAGCAGCCGTGGTCATTATTGTTATCAGAGGCAAGAAGCAAGATCTGGTATTTTGCCTATTGGAGAGAAAGATGTTAACAGCTGAGAGGTTTACAAAAGACGGTGAACTTACTGGTAAAGAAGAATTAAGTTCAGAGATATATCAGGGTAAAATTTATGAATTTCTTTTACATCAAGTTATAACAGCTTATCTTGCTAACCAGAGAAAGGGCACGGTAAAAACAAAGACACGGGCTGAGGTTCGTGGTGGTGGTCGTAAACCGTGGCGTCAGAAGGGCACAGGTAGAGCAAGACATAGTTCTATAAGAAGTCCTTTATGGCTAGGGGGTGGGACTGTTTTTGGTCCGAAACCAAGGAATTGGAGACAGAAGATTAATATAAGAATGAAAAGGCTTGCATTATTAGGAGCGTCAAGAATTAAAGCAAAAGAACAAGCGTTCCATATTATAGAAAATTTTGAATTTGAGAAACCGCAAACAAAGAAGATGGTTTTACTTTTAGAAAAAATGGGTCTGAGAGACAAGGTTCTTATCATCGAACAAAACAATGATGAAAAAATTATAAAATCAGGCAGAAATATACCAGGTGTCGCAATAATGAGATATTCTGATGTAAATGCTTATAATATTCTGGATACTGAAGACATTTTATTTACGAATGATTCTTTTTTGGAGTTTAATCAGAGGTTAAAGAGTTTTTTAAGTCTTGAAAAAAGAGGGTAGATATGTTTCCTGAAGATATTATTATTGAACCGGTACAGACAGAGAAAGCAGTTATTAACAGAGAGAAAAGTATATATACGTTTTATGTACATTCACAAGCGACCAAAGGCCAGATTAAAGAGGCTATAAAAAAGTTATTTTTAGTTGATGCAAGAAAAATCAATATTATCAAAAAACCAGCTAAAGTGCGGAGATTAAGGGGTAGGGCAGGATATACGCGAGAAAGAAGAAAGGCTGTAATTAAACTGAAGGAAGGTCAGACAATTAAGCTATTTGAGGGAGCATAGAAATGGGTATCAGGGCTTACAGACCGACTACGCAAGCACAGAGGCAGATGACTGTCTCTGATTTTTCAGAGATAACAAGAACCGAGCCTGAAAAATCTTTAGTTATACCATTGAAAAGAACAGGTGGTCGGAACAATATGGGAAGGATAACGGTTCGGCATCGTGGTGGCGGAGCAAAACGAAAATATCGGATTATTGATTTTAAGAGGTTGAAAGATAGTATCCCTGCAAAAGTTGTCTCAATAGAGTATGACCCAGCAAGGTCAGCAAGGATTGCGCTTCTTGTCTATAAGGATGGAGAAAAAAGATATATATTATCACCGAAAGGGTTAAATGTTGGGGATGAAGTAATGAATGGGTCTAATGCTGAAATTAAGATAGGTAATTGTTTACCAATCGAAAAGATACCTGTGGGTACTATTATTCATAACATAGAATTAACAAGAGGGAAGGGTGGCCAGCTTTGTCGTTCTGCCGGGAATTATACACAGCTTATGGCTAAGGAAGGAGGGTATGCGCATTTGAAACTACCATCAGGCGAGGTGAGAATGGTTAAACTTGAATGCAGAGCAACGATAGGGATGGTAGGTAATGAAGAGCATGAGAACATATCAATTGGGAAAGCGGGCAGGTCAAGGCATATGGGTATAAGGCCAACGGTACGTGGTGTGGCAATGAATCCTGTTGACCATCCGCATGGTGGGGGCGAAGGGAAATCGCCTCAAGGGAATCCGCATCCGGTTTCGCCGTGGGGCTGGCATACCAAAGGATTAAAAACAAGAAAAAAATCTAAACCATCAAATAAAATGATTTTAAAAAGGAGGAAGTAGTTTAGATGCCGAGGTCAGTTAAGAAAGGGCCATTTGTTGATGAATATATTTTAAAAAAAGTTAAGGATTTAAAAGAGGGTAAGATTAAGGGTGTAATAAAGACATGGTCACGGCGAACAACTATTTTACCTGAATTTGTAGGTATAACATTTCTTGTATATAATGGTAGAAAGTTTATACCGGTATATGTTACGGAGAATATGGTTGGTCATAAATTAGGCGAATTTTCACCAACAAGAATTTTTAAAATGCATGGTGGTAGGAAAGCAGAGGGTGAGGGTGAAAAGGGTAAAGAGGAATAATTATGGAAGCGAGAGCTATAAAGCGATTTGAACGAATAACACCGAGTAAAGTGATGCTCATTTTAAATGAGATTCGTAAGAAGAACGTTAGAGAAGTTATGGATCAGTTAAAATTTAGTAATAAACGGGCTGCTAAGATAATATTAAAGCTTTTAAAATCCGCGGTTAACAATGCTAAACAGGATGATGCAGGACTTGATGAAAAGGATTTATATATAAAGCAAGCTTATGCAGACAGGGGATTTATATTAAAGCGGGTTGTACCGAGGTCACGTGGGATGGCTAACCGCATAAGAGTTTACACCTCGCATATAACCATTGTTGTTACAAATGAAGAGAGTTGAGAGATTCAAAGATTGAAAGATTAAAATTTTTTCTGATACTTCTTACTTCGTAAAATTATTAGGGTCGCGAAGTTTTTCGAAGGAGTCAACATGAGCGCGGGTTGCGCTCTACACTATTGTGTTATTGGGTTCTTGGGTTATTGGGTTATTGCATTTTTGGGTTTTTGCGCTCTACACAAAGGATGAAAAACTAAAGATGATATAAAAAGAGTCGTGAGTCGTGAGTCAAAACAGGACTCAAGACTCAAGACTCAGGACTCAAGACTTTTCAGCAGGCTCTGGGCTTTTGGCTCCAGCCGGCTGTAGTCCGTAACCTGTAGCCTGTAGCCCAAATTATTAGGGTTGCGAAGTTTTTCAGAGGAGATTCAGACGTTTTCTTGCCTCTTTCGTTATCTTTCTTTCCGTTATCTTGCTTCTTGCCTCTTGCTTCTATTTGATATTATTAGAGTTAGAATATTTTTCAGAGGAGAGTCTAATGGGTCAGAAGGTGCCACCAAAAATTCAGAGACTGAAAATTATTGAAGACTGGGATTCCAAATGGTATGCAAAC
>JBFMHD010000083.1:0-10986 GCA_040752395.1 Candidatus Hydrogenedentota bacterium | reverse complement strand
TATACTTTAGCAGAAAATAAGTCAATGGATTTCATTTAAGCAGCCATTTTCAAGGTATTAAATAATGATTCTAATTTTTTATGGTTCACAGGGAAGTGATATAAACTATCAAAAATTAATTAGTGATTTAAATACTTGTCAAAATTCTTTGGTGGTTGTATACTTTGCTGTGTAGTAAACATTGAAGTTTCCTCTGTATAGTGTTGATTATTTAATTGTAGTCAATATTATACGGGGGCTTTTTATTTTTTCAAGGTAAAATGTACGAAAGTATAGATCCATAAATATCATTCATATATTCTTTCTGCAGGCAATATCAAGAACGTGTACTTTGATACCTTTAAGTTTCAACAACATAGGATTTCTTGAAGCTGCCATGATTTATTTTTTTAACATTATAAATGTTGATTCCTCTGTCATTCTCTGCGGTATGATAGCAACCCGTTTTACGGGTTACTCTTTATGCGTTATTTTTCTAATTAACCACATTTTTAAGGGGCATTCAAATGAAAATCGTTCTAGCGCAGTCTCATAAAAGCTGGAGGTTCTCAGTAAACCCTCTCGTTTTTCCGAACGGCATGCTTTACTGTGCCGCGGCGCTCGAGCAAGCCGGTTTTGAAGCTGCGATTGTGGATCCGCTTCCATATGATCTTTCCCTTGAACAGACAGTATCAGCCATTAGGCAGCAATCGCCTGACATTGTGGGCGTATATTTCACCACTGACTCGAGGTTCCGGGGTTTTGAGCTTGTAAAAGCACTGAAAAACAATTTAAAGATTCCCGTAATGGCAGGAGGACCGCATCCCACTCTCTGCCCTAAAAATACTATGAGGCATCTTCCTGAACTCGATATAATCATTCAGGGCGAAGCTGAATACAGTATGGTTAAAATAGCAGAAGCCATAAAAAACGGGGAAAAAGATTTTTCAAACATACCAAATGTCTGTTGCAGAGTGAATAACAAAATTATAATAAACACAAAGAGATATTACATACCGGATCTTGATACTATACCGAATCCTGCATATCATTTGATACCTGATTTTAAAGTGTATAATTACGTGCATACCTATAATGGCGAGAAACGTCCCGCAATGAACGTGTTTGGAGGCAGAGGCTGCCCTTTCGGCTGCATCTTTTGCGCAAGTACCCATTTCTGGCAAGGAAAGGTGCGGTTTAGAAAAATCGAGAATATTATGGAGCAGATAAAGTTATTAAATAAACAATACGGGATAAAACACATCGGTTTCTT
This sequence comes from Candidatus Hydrogenedentota bacterium, assembly GCA_040752395.1. GTDB lineage: Bacteria > JBFMHD01 > JBFMHD01 > JBFMHD01 > JBFMHD01 > JBFMHD01. Next base: position 9,734 of record JBFMHD010000083.1, on the reverse strand, counting down.
CGACGAAACCTTCAACCTAAAAAAGGGCAGGATTTTAGAGTTTTGCGACGCTATTATGAAATCAGGTTTTGATATTACCTGGGATTGTGAAATCCGCGCCGATGATGTTGACAGAGAGATGCTTAAGACAATGAAAGAGTCAAGATGCACTTATGTATGTTTCGGTATCGAGTCTGCCGATGATTACATCAGAAATAAAGTGATAGGCAAAAAGATTTCAGATGAGAAGATAATCGAGGTTGACCGCATATGTTATGAACTGGGATTAACCAGCGAAGTCAATCTTATGGTGAGTTTTCCTGATGAAGATTATAAAATGGCTGATAAAACTTTTAAACTTGTAACCAAATTAAAATCAAAATGTCATATCCAGCCAACAAGGATTTATCCGGGCACAGACCTTGAAAAAATAGCCAAAGAGAGAAGAATCATTCCGAAGGATTTTGATTGGGGCGACCCTATGGCACATAAAAAATACGGCCCTTTTTATCTTCCTGGCATACTCGGTGATTATCCGCTTTACCTTGAGAAACTGAGTGTTCCATATATAGCTGAAAGACTTTTCTCGATCACTCAGAGCGGAAGGTGGGGAATGGATAAGGAGAAGCTTACATTATTCGTAATGCTTAAAAGATATCTCTCCGAGATAAACCATTACCGTGACCTCATCATGCTTTTTCTTATGGGAATAGGGTTTATAAAATACAAAGTCAAAAATATTCTTCCAAGAAACATCCCCGATGATGAAGTTACAAAAACAAAACTGTAATTTAACGACATATCATTCATGATAATGTATAAAGTTTAGTGCAAATTGAATATTGAAAAGCTATGGGCAAGATTTTTTATTTGATTTATATAACCGCAGGTTTTACTAAACGCGTCATCTTTTAAGGGGTTTGCCTTGCCGGAAAAAATATCGTTTTCACATATGCCGCCCTTATTTTTTGACAAAGTGTTATGATAGATAAAATGCACGGCAGGTATTTTAGACAGGCTTTCCCCTGATATCCTTAAAAAATATGATTTAGTATAAATAAAATTTTTTGTCTTTATTATAAAAGAGTTCTTGCCCGAGGTAATCAGATAGCCGGCTTCGTTGCAGGAAAACCTGCTCTGCCCGTAATAATTATCGATAAAATCATTGCCGGCAAAAAAAAACGAGAGTGATTATGTCAGGGTTCAATACGCCTACAAGTCTTTTGGATAAAAGATATTGGTGGTATGTTCCTGTTGCAGGCTGACCACCGTTGTATGCGATAGCGTTAATGCCGTTTGCCTTGCATAATTCGCTGAATACGTTCAGGTAGGCGTCCTCAAACTGCACGCTGGAACCGAAAGTAAACGAATCTCCAAGCCCAAGTATCTTTTTCCCGCCATACTGAAGATCCCACTCGTTCCCTCTAAAACCCAGCGAATTAGTCTTTACATCAACGATGAATACAGGGTTTCTCCATTTAAGAGAGAGATTTTTTTAAGCAGAGGCCCGATTTCAGGATCGTTCTCGTACATAGGAAGCACTATTGAATAATCAGACATAAACTGCCGACATAAGATTTCAAGCAGGGTAAAACCGACAAACAGCCCGGCTATTATAATAATAACTCTTTTAAATATTCTCATTTTTATCTCAATTCATCTTGAATATCACATACCGACCATTGTCTGCGAGGTAAAACCACCTGTTTTTGAAGTGTAGTCACTTATAATCTGACGTATTTTATAAGCTTTTCTCTGCCTCTCTTCTTTATTTACCCTTGGAGATATTTTAGAATAATCCTTGCCTTCCTGACTCATAGTTATTACAATACAGCTGTTTTATGAATTTGCAAGAAAAATATTGTAATATGGGAGTTAATTTTATAAAATTAATATATGAACATACTCGTTTTGACTCATACATTTCCGCGATATGACGGAGATATGGCCGGAATATTCGTTGAAGAGCTGAGCATCGCATATAAAAAGCTTGGACATAACGTTACGGTTTTTGCGCCATATATTTATGATTTTAAAAGAAATAATGATGAGATACCCGTAAAATTCGTGATGTATAAATACCTCCCTTTTAAAAAATGGCACATACTCGGTTATTCGAGAGTGATGATGCTTGATCAGAAACTTAAAATAGTAAATTTCATTTTAGCTCCTTTTTTGATATTTTTCGGCATTGTCAACCTCTTGGTGCTTGTCAAAAAACTCAGGCCTGATTTCATACATGCCCAATGGGGTATACCGTTCGGTTTTATCGGTGCGGTTGTATCACTAATTACCGGCATTCCACTCGCTATCTCTTTTTTAGGCTCAGACGTCCAGCTTTTCAGAGTTTATGCTATTTTCAAGTTAACCGCAAAATTCATTTGCAATCAGGCAAAACTTCTTACGGCAAACAGCCGGGAATTAATAGACGCAATGGCAGCACTTGGAGCATCCCCTGCTAAATTCAGGACAATTATTTACAGCTGTGATCCGGATAAGTTTAAACCCAATAACGATCTCAGAGTCAGGGAGCGCACTAAATTAAACATTCCTGAAACTTCCACTGTCTTGCTTTTTATCGGGAGATTTGTCCCTAAAAAGGGGCTGGAATATTTAATCAGAGCCCTACCTTATATAATCAATGAAAGAGATGATTTTGTCCTGGTAATTATAGGCGGTGGAGATTTGGAAAACAGGATCAAGGGTATCGTAAAAGAATTAAATCTTGAAAAATACGTGATATTTTTGGGAATCGTGCCCACGAAAGACCTTATTTTATATTACAATATGTCGGATATATTCATAACACCGGCTGTTAAAGAACCTATTGATGGGTTAAATGTTGTTGTGGTGGAAGCAATGTCATGCGGCAAACCCGTCGTAGCGACGAACGTTTCGGGTAACCCTCTTATCGTAAAGGACGGCGAAAACGGTCTTCTTGTGGATGAAAAAGATCCTATGGCATTATCAAAAGCGATATTAAAAATGCTGAATAATCCGGAATTGAGAAAAAAGATGGGGGAATCCGGTAGGGATTATGTCGTTAAACTGTTAAACTGGACTAAAATAGCGGATGAGGTCATTTCGGGGCTGAATCACCAGTAGTCTTTAAAGACAGGGTTTTTCAGAGACCTGAAAGATATATTTTGACAAAATTCGTAGTTTAAAATAGGGTTATTTTAAAGTATAAGTCTGTTTGCTAACTCATGCAACGGGCTCTTCGATATTATGAAAAATAGGATTTTCAATAAAAGAGAGTTGAACATCTTCATTTTTTCATATTTGTTCTATCTTCTTTTTATTCATCCCTTACAGATAAACGGCGGCTGGTTCAATCTACTTGACCTTTCCATTTCAATTGTTAACAACCACTCTTTAACCTTATCAAGACCTGATATATACGGATATGTCGAAGTATCTTTCAATAAAGGCAACTTTTATGCTGGGCACGCTCCCGGCAGCGTTATTTTTCTGGTTCCTTTATATTGGATATTCAGATCTTTTCTCACCCATCTCTCATACCTGAAGCAATTGGTTTATTTCAATTATTTATCAGAGATCTTCATATCAATACCTTTATCCTGTTTATCTCTCGTGGTATTCAGTAGGATTCTATCTTTTTACCGAATAACTCTATCCCAGAAATTTAGGACACTGATGCTTTTTGGTTTCGGCACGTACTTTTTTTCTTTTGCGGTAGGCGAAGCCAGAATACCGTTCAGCATTTTTGTTATTTTGTTATCGGTTTACATAATAAAGAAACGGGGAATGAAGTTTAACACAAAAGATTATCTCACCCCTGCGTTCCTTGGATTTATAAGCGGTCTAATGGGCCTGATGCGATACGAGTATAGCATTTATGGTTTTGCTCTTTTTCTTTGTATTTTATGGAAGAGCCGTAATTTAGCTTCTTTATATTTTCTATCCGGATTTATAATCCCGATATTGACGCTTTGTTTTTATCATTATGCCGTATTCGGTTCTCCCATCAGAAGCTCTTATGATTTAAGATTGGAATATTATGAATATGGCAACCCTCAAATCAGTGTGGCAATGCAGTCGCGTGTTTCAAAAGACAGAATGAAGTATCTTTTAATCGGCGAAGGTAAAAGCCTTAAAGACGACAAAAAATTTGGCTTATCCGGGGTGCTGACATTGAAATATTTTTTAAATAAAAAATCCGTTAAAGCGTGGTTATCCGACTGTATATCTTTGTCGCACGGATTTTATGTTTATTTCCCTGGCGGTTTCTTCATAATTTTCAGCATAATTTTTTACAGATTGTCATCAATATATGCTATGGTATCTAAACCTGAGACGTCGTTATATCTGCTCTTCGTTTTACTTTATTATTTTTTTCTGGCTTTTTTAGGAGGCGGCGGTGCCTCAGCCACGTCAGGTTTGGGTCCTCGATATCAGATTCTTTTAATACCGGTGTTTGTTCTGCTCTATCCCGTTCTTTTTGCATTTCTGCCGCCTGCTTTAGAAAAATCGATCTGGACTTTATCAATGATATTCGGGTATATAGGCGCAGTAGCCGAGCAGATACCGAGAGGATCTTCCGCAATAATATATTCAATCAAGGAATTAATCGCCAAAACCGGCGCTTCGGCCGTTTTTGTTAAAACCATTCCCGAGGTGCTGGGATTAAATACGTTATATGCTTTTATAATCAAGGATGAAGTGACTATAACAAACGTAATTTCCTATCTTGGTAAAAATTTATTTATAAAATGTTTAACGCTCCAAATGTGCTTTGCATCTCTATTCTATTTTATTTTAATTTATTCAATCATAAAATTTTCGCGCTTGTTTTTATATTATGCCAAATGAGATAAAAAATGGAGACGGTTTATCGCGGACATCCGGTACCCGCTCACGCATCCGGCTGAAATATAAGTCCGCCTCTTTAGTACCTTACAAATAAAATCTTGACATTTTTAGCAAAAATATTTTACCACAGAAACATAGAATTACTGAAACACGGAATATTTTTCTGTATTTCAATAAAATTCAATCCGATAATGCTGGAATGATCCCGTGTCTGGTGTTTTTCCGATTATTCCGTGGTAAAATTTCTTTTCCGATTTATTCGGGTTAGGATATTTAAAATATAAAATTAAATTTTACATAAATCAGTTAATGCTGAAAATTACTCATGAAAAATAAGAAATTAATTATATTATTAAAGATACTTCTGACATTACTTATAGTATTTCTTATCATTAGAAAAATCGGTTTGTCCTCAATATTGGATATCTTATCCCACGGCGATCTCTGGATGCTTATACCAGTTTTCATAGTGAACGTTGTTTATTTCTTAATCGGAGCCGTAAATCAGTGGGTATTATTCATGCCTTTCCAGAAACTAAAACTTGTCGATTTTTCACATGAATATTTTACAAGCATCCTTATCGGAGCATTGACCCCCGGGCAGATAGGCGAAGCAACCATCGCTATGCTGTTAAAAAAATACAACGTCCCCCCAACTCAGAGCATAGGTATCCTCGGGATTGACAAACTATCTGCGTTCATTGTGTCGCTTATAATTTCATTAATAGGAATCCTCATCTACGATTTCCCATCGGCTTTCAAACAGATAACGTCCTGCGTAATAGCATTATTTTTTATTCTTCTAACGCTTATTTTATCAGCACCGGTGCGGAAATATATAAGGTACATTCTCGAAAAACATAGAATCGAAACTGTGATAGATACTCTTGACAGCCTGCCTTTTTTAATGAGGTATCACAAAAGAATCCTTGTCTATAATTTTCTGCTCAAGCTCATACGTGCTATTATAATAACAATAAGAGTTTACTTTGCACTTACGATGTTTGGTATTTCACCAACTCTGACCGATATTTTTTTTCTGCACACAATATCAAGGGTGGCAAGTATCATTCCTATTACAATCAACAACATAGGGGTACTTGAAATAGCAATGATATACTTTTTCAAGAAAGCAAAGATTGATTCTGCTGTGATCATCTGTTCAATGATAGTGACCAGATTCGTGTCTTACAGTTTTTTTATTGCTTTTATGATCAATGCACTATATATAAAAAAGAGCAGGTTCCGGCATGCAAAATTAGATATATCCAAGTGATCGCAGCTGTTTCTTTATTTTTCTTGAAATATTGGGTATAATTTGAAATCTCAATTTAGCAAGCGTTTCTTTCTCTTTTATCAGCACGGGTTCTAATTTCTGTTCAAGCATTTTGACAATATCCGGCATATCAGATGATAAATCTTTTTTTTCTTCCGGGTCATCATTAATGTTATAAAGCTCGTATCTTGGGGTATCAACGCGGGCTTTATCGGGAAATTCGGTTATCCTCACATCATCCGGATTCGGAGTAAGTATTAGTTTCATACCGGTTTCAGTGCGTATTGATTTTCTTTCCGGACCCCAATAAAGAGTCTCGCTTATCGCATCACGATTATGAAGATCGGGTTTACCGCAAGCAAGAGGAACGAGTGATCTGCCCATCAAATGAAGCTTATTAATTTCATCTCTGATTAATAATGACGGATCAATCAGTTCTAACAGTGTCGGAAACACGTCGATTAAACGTGACTGCCTCTCAATGCGTACATTTGCAGGTATAACCTTCGGGTATCGGATAATCAACGGAACTTTTATTATCTCATCGTAAAGGCAATTACCGTTATTCGCAAAATAATATTCGGGTCTTGAAAGAACAGTGCCGTGATCACTTAAGATCACGATTATTGTATTGTCAATCAGCCCTTCTTTTCTCAGAAAAGAAAATATTTTTTCCAAATGAATGTCGGCATTCCTCACGCCGCCGTCATAAGCGGCTTTTTGTCTATCAATCTCGCTTGAATTCTCCGAAAGTTCAGACAGATAATACCTGTCATTATAAGGCCAGTGGATTGTATAAATATGGAAAAAGAGAAAAAACGGTTGTTTCTTTTTGTGATTTTCTAAGAGCCACTTCAAAGTTCTTTCCGTAATAACCGGTGCGTCCTTGCCACCGAGTTTCTTGTATTCATCATATAGGTTAAACCCGTCTGAAAAACCAAGTGAACCCGTTATAAAACCGCCTCCTGTAAAACCAACCGTCGAATAACCCAGCCCTTTTAAAACTTTTGCCAGCCGAACGTCAGTTATAGGGTAATTCTTGTCCAGCATAAGGCCGTGAGTGGAAGGCAATTGAGAGGTCATAATGGACATATGAGAAGGTGAAGTATAGGTTGCATGACTTATGCAGTTTAAAAACATTGTGCCTTCACTCGCAATAACGTCTATGTTCGGCGAGGTTTTTCTTTTATTACCATAACACCCGAGTCTCGAAGGAACCAACTCATCTAAACTGATTAATAAAATATTTGGGTAGTTCATATCGTCAAGTGATTGGAATCCTATAATTACTTTTGACCGTTAATTTCTTATCTTTAATTGTTTTCAGGATATTATCGGCCAAAGTTTCCGTATCTTTTCCTGTAAAGTGAGCCCTGTCAATAAAAATAGTGCGGGTTTCATTATCAAAAACATTGCTTAAATCTAAAAAAGACAAGTTATCATTTAACGACAATTTGTTGAAATATTCTCTATAACGGGCATAGATTTTATTCGCAAGCTCAATTTCATTACTTGTCATATTGTTCTTTTCTTCTTCGGTTTTAACTTTTTTCGAACCCACAATCGGCTGTAAAACAATAACTACATCTATGCCCCTCGATTTCGCAAGCAGCGACATTGTCAAGCAGTTGTTAACATAGTGTACTGCTGCATCTTCTATTTTTGTTATGGTTATAGAAGCAATATCGACTGTAATAAACGGTTTGATTATGTTCTCATTTAAATAATAAAGCAGTTCAGATGAACCAATTATCCGTTTGATAGGAGCTAATAACTTGTATATGGCGTACATTCGTGAATAATGGCAAGGATAACCAGGCGGATTTTTATACAGCGTGTAAAAGTCATTAAAACCGTTGAAATCTATGACTAGGTCAATCTTGTATCGGTCAAGCATCCTTAAAAGCAATATCAATTCCTGGTCTGATACATAGCCCGGGCAGGCAGCGTTAATAACTGTATGTTTTTTGTCAGCGTAAGTCGAATTTAATTTATTCTCCAGAATTTTTGGAAGTGTAATTTTATTGTCAATACTTCCGACACCCCATGCGGAAGATCCGCCGAGAAATAATACCCTGTATTCATTCAATGATTTTTTTTCGGAAATTTCATCATCCCTGAACCCCAGAGAATTTATCCGTATAGTTTTATATTTCTGATTCGGTTTCAACTTAATAAAAAGATAAGGGTCTATATCGAACTGTAATTTATATTCATCTTTAAAGTACTGAATCGCTTTATCTCTCTCCTCATTGTAAAGAGAAAGCAGCGCCCTTGCGTCGCGCGGCGTATGGGTTACATATCTTCGTACCCGAAAAATAATCTCAAAAATAACAGCTGTTATTAATATAATAACAATTAATTTTACTATCAAAGCGCCTCCTTTTAAGAAAATCAAAAACAAAAATACGAATAGATTATTAAAAGGATAAATATTGACACAATACTAATTATATTATTCAAATTGTCAATAAATAATCTGCATCAGACTGGTTAAAATGTATATGCAACAAACAACGTATGCTAATCCTGAGGTGCTTAATTTCTATAAATCTCTGCCTTTCAATTGCAGAAGTAACCTGGAAGAAGAAATAAATGCTGTCTACAAGAGAACCACTAATGATCTTTATCCTGGTCTTTCTAAACTGCTCGGCAGGGATGTCTCTGTTCTCGAAATAGGATGCGGCACGGGATGGCTGTGCAACTCAATCAGTTATCTTTTTAATGCTTCCGTTACAGGAATTGATTTCAACCCCGTTGCTATAAATATCGCAAAAGAAGTAGCCAAAGCTATGAAACTCTCAACATCTTTCAGTGAACAAGACCTTTTTTTATATGAACCCTTAAAGCCATTCGATGTTGTTATCTCATTTGGAGTGCTTCACCACACAAATAACTGCAAGCTTGCGGTAAGGATACTTTGCGAAAAGTTTGTACGCTGCGGCGGACACGTTATGATCGGGCTGTATCACAAATACGGCCGTCAGCCTTTTCTTGAATATTTTAATAATATGAAAATTAACGGTGCAACGGAAGAAGATATGTTGAAGCGCTATCGTCAACTACAGTCGCACGTAAAAGATGATAGACAGATTCTCTCCTGGTTCTACGACCAGGTGCTTCATCCCTATGAAACACAGCATACTCTGGAGGAAATGCTGCCAGTTCTTGATGATACGGGGATGGATTTGATTTCTACATCTATCAACCATTTCAAACCCATAAAAACGCTTAAAGAATTAATTGACATGGAAAAGGAATATTATGAAATTGCAATGCATCATTTGAAAAATAAACAGTATTTCCCCGGCTTTTTTATTTTTTTGGCACAAAAAAAAGGAATATAATGAGGAGTACCCATGAGCGCGGGTTGCGCTCTACACTATTGGGTTATTGGGTTATTGGGTTATTGGGTTATTGCGTTATTGCGTTTTTGGGTTTTTGCGCTCTACACAATATATGAAAAACTAAAGATGATATGAAAAGAGTCGTGAGTCAAAACAAGACTCAAGACTCAAGACTTTTTAGCAGGCTTCGGGCTCCAGCCGGCTGTAGTCCGTAGCCCGTAGCCTGTACCCCGAATTATTAGAGTTACAGCGTTTTTCAGAGGAGGTGATTATAAATATATGTGGTATATCATCATTGT
>JBFMHD010000082.1:0-11022 GCA_040752395.1 Candidatus Hydrogenedentota bacterium | reverse complement strand
TATACCAATAGCGGTTTTACCAGGGATAGGCGCTTCAATCCTAACACTCGAGCAAGCCATAGCATAAGCAATCTCGCCTGAGCGTGCAGTGAGGTTGCTTAATTTTGTTCCTGGTGTTACCTGTACCTCGAATTGTGTTACTGTTGGTCCTCTATTTACAGCTTTAACCTCGCATTCTACCTCATATTGACGTAGGGTTTCTTCAAGTTTCTTTGCTCTCTGTTCGATCTCTTCTTTTGTTTCTGAAACATCCACTTCCAGAAGTGGGTTCATTAAATCAACTGGTGGGAACTGATATTCATCGATATCTTTTTTTATAATATCTTTTACTTTTTGTTTCTTTTCTATCTCTTTTACTGTTTTTTTCTCTTCTATACCACCTATCTCAACCTCTTTTCCCGGAGCTTCTGTTTTAATTACTTTGGCCTTAGTCCCCTGGTGTTTGATTGTTTCTGGTATCAGGTCTATTTTTTTACTTTCTTGTATTTTTCTAAGATTTGCTTCATTAAATCTTCTTATAGCTTCTTTTAACTTATCTCGTATATAAACATATAATTTTTTAAATATACCCATCTTAAACTTGATAATACTTACCGCAATCTCACGTATAAATAACCAGATACTCCGTAAAGAGATCGGAGTTACCATTGGTATAGAGACTGTACAGGCAAATACAATAATAAGATAACCCAGTATTTTACCGAAATATTTTACGGTATAAAACGAAACAAAGGCACCAAGCATCCCACCAGCAACCCCCTGCAACTCCTCTCTCGGATAACTTATCTCTCCAAACAATAATGAGAGAAGACTTGAATAATATATAAGAGCAAGAATTATTCCGATAATTTTTAATATCTTCTTTTCTATTGGTTTATTTATAAAAACATTATAACCTGTATAAAAGATACCAGCTGGCAATAAAAATGCGGTCCACCCAAGTAATAAAAAAAGATAATAAGCCACAGAAGAACCAATAATACCTGTATATTCAAGCGAGGAATTTTTTATCGCTACTATATTGATATTAAAGACCAGAGTAAGAAACAATACGATACCGATACCCATAAGTATAAGACCATTAATTTCATTATTCTTTGCGGTAAAGAAAATAAAATTAAATAGAGCCTTAGTAAATTTTCTAATTAATCCTGGCTCTCTCTTCTCTCTGATGTTTTTGCGTCGATTCATTGAAAACCTCAAACTATCGCGTTAATAGCTGCGATAATAAAAAGATAATACGAAAATTTATACCATATCTTGTCTTCGAGTATTCTGTATAAAAATTTTAATGAAAAAAAGCCGGATATAAATGCAACTACCATTCCTGCAAAAATTGTCAAGCCTAAAAAGGGTGTCACTTCAAACGGATTCCAGCTTAGTATGTACCTTGATTCAACTAAAACAGCTCCTGATACCGCTGGTATCGACATAATAAACGAAAAATCACCTGCTTCCTTTTCATTAATACCAAATAAAAGCAGACAGGATATAGTCATAGCTGAACGTGAGATGCCTGGCAAAACAGCTATACCCTGAAATATACCTGCAATAAAAGCTATAAAATAATTTGGTCTTCTTTTTAAAATAGTCTGTCGTATCCGTGTTATATATAAAACAAGACCTGTTATACAAAAAAAAAGCGATATCATCATCTTGTCGTTCATTTTTTCTTCAACATAATTTTTAAGCGCTAACCCAATAATCCCTGTTGGGATACAGGCAAATAATACAAGCAAAATATATAAATAATCGCGCTCCTTTATAATAGCTATCAACTTATTCCTGAAAAATAATATAACAGCTAATAAAGTAGCAAAATGTAACGAGACATTTATAAAGAGTTTCATTTCACAGGAAAACTCAGTGATACCCGGCATCAATCGTTCCAGAAACGCAAGATGACCATCACTCGATACAGGTAAAAACTCAGTAACTCCCTGTATAATCCCGAGTATTAGTATTTGATATATCATATTAAATTATCGACATCTAATATCAGTATTTAAATATTATATTTTATTTATATACCACCTGCAATTCAGGCAGTAGACCATAACCATAGACATCAGACATCAGAGGTAAAGAAAGGGAATGACCAGAAGTTACACAAAAAAGTTTGAAGTCGAGTGTCTGGATCACAGCATAATGGTTCATAAGTGATAGGGTTAAAGTGTAAAATATTTAATGCCGATTAATAAACTATGAACATAAGTGAAGAAATAACAAATAGGAAATTACAGAAAAGTATATTATTAAATCTACCACAAGACACTCTTGAAAAATTGTTTAATAAACGATTAAAAGCAGTAAAGAACCTGCTTAGACTCGAGTTAGAACGACGCAAAAAAAGCAAGTTATTTCGAAACTAAGACTTTGTATCTGTTATGTTCTGAAAGAGTACTTGAAAAATAATGACCCCCTTTATTATCTGAAACAAAATATAGATATGGTGTCTCTTCATAATATAATACCGCTTTTATAGAACTAATCGAGGGGTTACAAATAGGCGTGGGTGGTAAACCTGGGTAAAGATAGGTATTATAAGGTGAATCTATCTCTAAATCCTCATATAAAAGATTTGGTCTCTTTGGATTTAAAATATATCTTATGGTGGGACAGGCTTCTAATTTACGACCTGATCTCAATCTTTTTAAAAATATACCAGCTATAACCGGTCTCTCCTCTTCTTTGTTAGCCTCTTTCTCAACTATAGAAGCAAGTATTATAGCTTCATAACACGACAGCCCTATGCTCGAAGCCCGCTGTTCAAACTCTGGCTGGAAACTTTTCCTGAATTCCTCTAATAATCTTTTAATAATATTTTCCGGTATCTCATTTATTCTAAAATAATAGGTTTGAGGAAATAAAAATCCTTCATAGCTTTTTGCAAAATGGATTAGCTCTTTTAATAATCTCTCATCTTTTAATATCTTATTATATTCTTCTTCGCTCCCAAACCCGTTATCTACAAGATCTTCGACTACTTCTTTGACAGTCAAACCTTCTCTGATTGTAATCTTTTTTGCTAATTCTTTCCCTTCAACAAGAATATCAACAACTCTAAATACATCACTCTTTTTCTGTATAAGATAGTATCCTGCTTTTAATCTTTTTTCATATCCTTTATACTTTACAATCATCTTAAAAATAAATCTATTTTTTATTATATTTTCCATTTTAAGATATTTAGCTATTTGATCTGTATTTGCTCCAGGGGTTATATAAACTGTTTTTTCAGAAATAAAATTTTCAGGTGCCTGAAGATTACTCTTAACATAAAGTCCGGTTATAACTATAATAATAAGTATAACGCTTATAATATATTTATACATAACACACTGTTAACCCACCCCTCTGAAAACTCCTCAACCCTAATAATTCGGGGTACAGGCTACTGGCTACGGACTACAGCCGGCTGGAGCCCCCTATGAAAAGTCTTGAGTCTTGAGTCCTGTTTTGACTCACGACTTGCGACTTGTGACTCACGACTTTTTTCATATCATCTTTAGTTTTTCATGCTTTGTGCTTTTGCCTGCCTGCCGCGGCGGAGCGCGGCGCAGGCAGGTGCCTTTGTGCCTCTTGTTTCTTGCTTCTTGCTTCTTTCGTTATCTCACTCTTGTGATAGCGAAGTAAGAACCAGGAAGTTAGTAGACTTTAAACATCGGTAATGGTGGATAATAATGATTCAAAATTTCTTCCTGACTCTTATTTACAGGAACAAGTATATCGAGATAATTAGATACTTTATCATATTTAGCGCCACCAAAACATCTGTTATCTGATTCTCTTTTTATCTCCCTTATATGGTGCTCTGATAAAGGATCGTAACACAAAACTCCAACAAAATATGACCATTCAAATATATCGCCCTCTGGTAGAACATATTGAGGTATATCCACTGTGATTTCGTTTGCGGTCTCATTAACAGTATATCGTGGTCCAATAAGATATACTGGTTCAGCTCTTGGATTAACTCCATAAAAAGAAGCGCCATCACCACTTATAACAATTGCATAATCCCAGAAATATTCATCAGTAAATATTGCGTTTCTTTTGGGAAGCAGTTCTCTCAAACCAGAATTTTCTTTGCCATCAACGTCCAAATATATATCAATTACTGGCTGGCTCAAACCACCTGTCAATCTCCATATATTATGTAATTCTTTCATTTTGATTTTAAACTTATAATAAGACTTATACATCATAATCCTGAAATTTAATATATCAAAGAGGCCGCTATGTATATCGCTCAATTGCGGATAAACCAGGTTTCCAAAGGAATGATCATCAGATGGGAAATCCCTGAAAAATCCTTCAATCAATGGTTCAGGATTCCTTTCAACGTTGAATAGCATTGTACCTGTTTTGGGGATTCTATTTTTAATTTTTCTTATTTTTTCAAACATAACAAACCCGATCTGGGCATATTCCTTGTCAGATATTATAGAAAATGGGATACTTATCTCAATAGTTTTATTAGTTGATTTAACGTCTCTTTGCTCATCTATATAGGGGTTCCATATATTATTAAGTCCTGGTTTAAAGAACCTTATCTCGGGTTTATCGTTTCTTGGCCAGAAAATGTCCAATCTAAACCCGAGTTTATCCTCTGATTTAACGCCATCAGAATATTGTGAGACCCAGTTTAAAATATCATTACATGATAGATACATCTCGAGTGTAAGCGGGTCTTTTACATCTTTCTTAATTATGCCAAGATAAATTCTTTCATTATCGATCCCGAGATAACAATCACTAAATTTTCCAGCTTTTTTTTCGCCTGCAAAATATTCACCTGCGCTGACCTCACCATCGAGTTCAGGCTGGATCATATCAAGAACAATACTCTGTCGTGCTGCATCAGATTTTAAAGGGTACAGGAAGACTATTTCTTCAGGCAAACTTTCATCGGTCAATGTTTTATAAACTCTTTCATATCTTTCTTTAAACTCATTCACATAATTTACCACATCTTTTGTAAACCCTTGCGGCATTGATACTTTTAGATACCACGTTTCATCTAACAAACTCAATATCGATTCGTATAAATTTTTCAGGGTTGTAATATCAATCCTTGTTTTTCTTTGTCCTTTTTCAATCATCTCTTTACTTTTTACTTCAAATACTTTTTTGAGTTTATACACAGCATCCCACATTCTATTCAAATCATCTCTGCCAATACAATCCAGATAATTTTTTTCATCATCCCATAGAGAATGAATGATTATTGGTGCATCCTGAGAACTGCGATTCAGTATTTGAGATGGCTGTATGAACTCAAACCCCTGTTTTTTAAGAAAATAATACTTCTGATTAAAATCAGTTATATCCATTGTATTGCAATCAAATGACAATACCTTTACGTTATTAGGGTCGAGTTCGCATTCTCTGTGTACCAATTCAAGAAACTCATTTACGCCCTGTCCTATAACAAGTGGTGTATCTAAATATTTTTTATTAAAATTGTTGTCCCTTTGAATAAACTTATTCTTTCCTGAAGAAATCAAGGAACCGCGATGTGATAGCTGTGAAGAATCTAAAAGAGCATATTTAAAATTATCCCTGAAAATATCAGAAAAAAAAGCACCCTCGGGTAAATAATAGCCAGGCCATAGACCCAGAGGCTCTACATTAAATTTTTCTTTATAATATTTTTTAGACCTTATAAGTAATCTATCAAGCTCTTCTTTTAAATCTATCAGCACATTTGGCTCATCTTTTAATCCAAGTTTTTCATAATTAAAAAGAACCTGGGTTGGTACGATGTATTCAAATGAAGCAATCAACTCGACACGGCCTGATATAATAAGCTGATTTAAAAGATCATAAGATTCTCTTTCTATCTCTTTAACACGATCCCAGATTATACGTTTCTCGTTCTCACTCCAGCCTGAACCCTTATCAACTATTGGCTGTATTGGTGGTAAATTTCTTTCTAATGGGTCAAGCTGGGACAACGCATACAAAGTTTGAAGGTCTTTATAATCCTTTGGTGTTAAATCAATAAGGGTTTTATCGAGCTGTATCTCATTCAAAATATTATCTGGTAGCTTTTTATAAATCTCGTCATACCGCGGAAATGATTTTAAATCAACATCGAGTCTGGGTCTGCAAAACCTTTTTATAATCTCTTCTTTTTCAGCATAACTTAATTCGTCAAAGTCTTTTAAAGATAAAAGATAGTTTTCATCGGCAAAACCACGCATCACTTCTTCCCAGTGATTGATAAATCGTGGCGTGATGATTAATCCAACTCTTAAATCTCTCTCGTTTTTTATTAATTTCAATAACGGATATAGTTTACGACAGAGTATAAACCTGAAATCATTTTGCGAATAAATATTATCCTGTTTAAGTAAAAGAGGGATATCGCATTCAAAAAGATAAATAAAAGAATAATTCTCTTTAAATCCGCTAAAAAGTAAAGCAACAATTAATAAAACTAAAACAACTAAACCCCGTTTCTTCATCAAATATTCACTTCCCAAAAGATCAAAACTAAATTGCCGATGTTATCGTTTCAATGAGTTATACCCCCTCTATAATAATATTTAAACAACTATTATATTATATTTTTCGTAAAATAATTACCATAACTTTAAATATTTGTCAACTATTTATTTTTATTAGCCGATTTAATAAATGATATGTTGGCTTCGGGCTCCAGCCGGCTGTAGTCCGTAGCCCGTAGCCTGTACCCCGAATTATTAGAGTTACAGCGTTTTTCAGAGGAGTAAAAATGAAACTAAAAGCATTACTCTTTATTCTTTTTTGTATTTTAATCGCGCTATCCTGTAGTAAAAAAGATAAAACTATAACTTCAACAATCAGGGTCGGGATACTCGGCGAACCTAATACACTTGACCCTGCATACGTTAAAGACGTCACAGGTGGACGAATAGTAAGCTGTATCTTTAACTGCCTTGTTAGAACTGATAAAGATGGTAATATAATACCAGATATAGCAGATACGTGGGAAATAAATGATAGAGGCTTGAAATATAAATTTATATTAAAAGATAATGTCTATTTTCATAATAACAGAAAATTAATATCTAAAGACGTAGAGAGAACATTTATAAGATTATTAAAAGAATCACCGCGTTCGTGGGTTGTAGAGGATATAAAAGGAAGTATAGATGTTAAAACAAAAAAAGTAGATACAATAAGCGGTATCCAGATTCTATCAGATACAGAATTAATTATAACCCTATCAAAACCATTCTCGCCATTCCTCTACAAGTTAGCGATGCCCAATGCATCGATAATACCTTTTGAAGAGGCTGAAAAAGCTGAAATATTTGGAAGAAAACCTGTTGGAGCTGGCCCGTGGATTTTTTCAGAGTGGATAACCGGCCAAAAAGTTGTTCTTGTAAGAAACAAAGATTATTTTTTAGGTGTAAATAATCATTTACCAAATAAGCTAGAATTCAAATTTTATGTCTCTGATTTCTCGCTTTCCTGTGAATATCAAAATAATGCACTTGATATAATAGAGATAACAAGGTCTATTCTACCGGTATTGAGTGCGGACAAAAATAGTGTTATTCATAAAACAGCTGGTTTAAATCTATACTTTTTAGGCTTTAATTGTAAACAGCCACCCTTTACTGACCCTGAAATAAGGCGGGCTTTTTCTATGGGAATTGACCGTGAGGCTATAATGAAAACATTATATCAAGAAAATGCTATTCTAAGTAATGGTCCTATACCACCTGGTTTACCAGGTTATCGAGAAAATAAACCCTGGCCTCAATATAATCCCGATGAAGCAAAAAAAATACTTGCAAAGAAAAGATTCGATTTCAAAAAAGAATATGTCTTGCTTCAAACAGAAAGCAAAGAGGTTCTCGGTATCTCAGAATCAGTACAACAGTATTTATCCAATCTCGGTATAAAAATAAAAATCACCCAGCGTGAAACCAGTTCATTCAAAGAAAATCTATTTCAGGGTAATTATGATTTATTCTATTATTCCTGGTGGGCTGACTATCCTGATGCAGAAAATTTCCTGTATCCACTTTTCCACAGCGCAAATATCCCATCTGGTGGTAACCCGACGTTCTATTCTAACCCAAAGATAGATAGCTTGATTATTCAGGCACAATCAACAACAAACAAGAGAAATGCCATAGCTCTTTATCAAAATATAGAGGACAAAATAATCGAAGATATGCCGAGAATATTCTTATGGCATAAAACCATTCTCTGGGCGAGTAAAAAGAATGTGTCGAATTTTCAATTATATCCTATTTTTAACGCGGAGAAATTCGAACACGTCGCTTTGAATTACTGAGAAGACTCTTTATCGTTGTCCTCTTCAATGTATTAATAATATTATTTCTTATAGCTGAAAACAATGAGATAGCTTCACAATTACGTCTGATCCTGCATCTCTTCTCTATCATACAATCTATAATCTCGACATCGCCATAACACCTCACGATAGATTGTATTGAGATATCTGCTGGCTTCTTTTTTAATCTATAGCCACCATCCTTGCCACGACTATTAGAAATAATATTATTCTTTATTAAAGGATAAACAATCTTGAGAAAAAATGGTTTCGTTAACCCTGATTTCGCAATCAACACTTCTGCCTGTAATTGTCTGTTATTATTTTTAGCAAGTATCGCACAGATATTTATTCCAGCATCAACTTCTTTTGTAAATTTTAACATTTTTTCTTAATCACCGCTCTTTTCTAATATAAATTTTTGAAAATGTCAAAATAATAATTAATAAAATTATTGTCAAAACATAAAAATAATTAAGTCTAATTAACGAGAACGCGAAAAGTCTATTATAAAAAGGGAAAAATAATGCATAACCACCTATCCCATATTGAAATATATCCATAACCTGATGTAAAACGCATCCGAGATATGACCATATAATAAAATCTCTTCTTACATCCTTATTGATAAATTCAGCTATAAATAATATTATGATAAATAATGGAAAGAAACTATGGATGCAAAAAAGATATTTATATGTTGAAGGGAATGGTATAAAAATTACCCTTGTTGCGATGTCAGGCAACATATTACC
Organism: Candidatus Hydrogenedentota bacterium; assembly: GCA_040752395.1. Lineage (GTDB taxonomy): Bacteria > JBFMHD01 > JBFMHD01 > JBFMHD01 > JBFMHD01 > JBFMHD01. The sequence goes on along the minus strand of JBFMHD010000082.1, from coordinate 1,968 downwards.
AAAAATAAAAAAAACAGTATTTAATCTTTGTTTATCCCAGCCCTTGATTGCCCAGGCTGAGACGATATGTGTTACAAGATCCGGCATCTCTTACCCCCCTGTCGCTTCGCTCCAATTGTAAATTGGAAATTGCAAATTTATGTGGTCTTTCGTTATCTCACCATAAATGAAGAATTCTTTAATAAGTACCACATTAATACGCACCCAAAAATAAAACCCAATATAGAGATATTGACTTTCATCGGTCTGCTATAAGCTACATCAATTAGTTTAATTATATTCTCTTTTTTCTCATTTACTGTTGCAATTATACCTGCCCAGTTACCAACCGCATCTGGCGAGATATGCTGTTTTTGTGCGGTAAACCACAACTCATAACCTGCAAAAGACAATCTCATTTTCCCATCAACAACCTCTTCGATAAAACCAAAAGTAAAGAAATCCTGATTGATATATTTTGCATTATTTTTTGCTAAATACTCTATCAATGGAAACGGAATTAAAAATCTGGATAAAAATATTAAAGCTACGATTAAAACCCCATAAAAAATTATTTTTTTAACATTCAGATTTTTAAAATCAATTAGATTCATATTAATCTGTACTTTGTGTCTCTGTGCCTCTGTGCCTTATATAATCATTCCTGTAAAATTAAATTATATTCATTCATAACCTCGTAAATCTTATCCTTCATCTCAAAGTGGGTTTTAACTTTGTGATATCCGTTTTCAGATAGTTTATTTCGTAGTGTTTCATCATTTAATAACCTGATAATTGCATCTTTTGTTAAAAATGGTTCATTTGGTGGAACAAGTAACCCATCAACACTATCCGAAACAATCTCCTGCACACCGCCGGTACTGGTAGCTATCACAGGTTTTTTCAAAGAAAATGCCTCAAGTATCACAAGTCCGAATGCCTCACAATGACTTAACATTACAAAAATATCTAAATCTTTCAGAAAACCTGCAACATTTGCAACTCTACCTGTAAAATATACATCATCACTCATCTGTAGCTCTTTTACTCTGTCTTTTAAATAATTTAAAAATGGTTCCCCTTTTCTATCATCACCACCAATAACTACAAACTTAACCTTGTCTATCTCTCTCTTCACATAAGCACAGGCTTCAATAAAAGTATCCTGGCCTTTTGGTTTTTCTAATCTACCAACTATGCCAACTATTTTGTAATCTAATGGTATATCAAACCTCTTCCTCAATAAACCACCTTTACCCGCTCTTTTATTAAACTCATCTACATCACAACCATTATATAAAGTTTTTACTATCCCGGAACTTACTGGCCAGGAATCCATAACTTCTTTTTTTACTCTGTCAGTTATGGCAAATATCTTTTTAAGTTTTCTAAAAAGTAACTCGTGGTATAAATCATGTTTGCTATAATGGGTATCCATATGCATTGTAAAAACAACGTATGGTTTTTCACCACAGAGCCAGGATGCAGGTATAATTAATCCCAGATCACAGGATGTATGCGAATGAATAATATCAGGATTAATGTTCTGATAGATTTCTTTTAGTTTCATCACAGTTCTTACATCAATATAGTTTATAGGATTCAAACTAAAATATGGTATATTCTCATCAAATAATGCATTTTCAAGCATTGTGTCTTTTCTACATATAGCTTTAACCTCGACACCATTTTTAATCAGTCCTTTTGAGACCTCAACCATATATCTTTCCATTCCGCCATAAGATTTAGAAAAACTTATCTGTAATACTTTCATATTAGTATATTAGTCTCCTCTGAAAAACATTGTAACTATAATAATATCAAGTAGAAGCAAGAAGCAAGATAACGGAAAGAAAGATAACGAAAGAAGCAAGAAGCAAGATAACGGAAGAAGTGAGAGGTATCAGGACAGGCTACAGGCTACGGACTACAGCCGGCTGGAGCCAAAAGCCAAAAGCCTCCTGAAAAGTCTTGAGTCTTGAGTCTCGA
>JBFMHD010000081.1:0-11028 GCA_040752395.1 Candidatus Hydrogenedentota bacterium | reverse complement strand
TTTTCGAGGGAGAGAACAATGATAGGGATGCCTGGTTTAATGAAAGAACTTCAAAAGATGCAGAAGAAACTTGCTTCTTTTCAAGAAGAACTTAAAAGCAGGGAATTCACAGCCTCGGTTGGTGGCGGCATGGTTGAGATTAAAGCCAGGGGTACTCAGGAGATATTTGACGTAAAAATAAAAAAAGAGGCTTTAAATCCCGAGGATATAGAGATGCTTGAGTCCATGATTATTACTGCTGTAAACTCTATATTAAAACAGATCCAGGAAGAAACAGCAAAAGGTATGAATAAAATTACAGGCGGCATACCGTTACCGCCTGGATTGTTGTAATTCCTGCTTTTTTATATGAGATGATATGTAAAAATAAGAAATTAGAATTGAGAAAAAGGAAATATAAAAGATAACAATGAAAAGTATTAGTGTAAATAAAAATAATTACTTAAAAATAGAAGCGAATATAAAAGAAAAAATCGATAAGACTATCTCTATATTGAAAGGCTACGGAGCAAAAGATATATATTTATTTGGCTCAATATTGAAAAACAGATTTTCAGTTTACTCTGATGTTGATATCGCTGTATCAGGATTACCTGAAGAAAGATATTTTGAGATAATGGCAAAAATCACTGATGTATTAAAACGGCCGGTTGATTTAATTGATCTTGATGAGAAAACAATATTTACTGAGTATTTAAAAAACGATAGTGAGGAGTTATATCGTGTTGGATAACAATAAGGTTATAAAGCAGATCGAACTTGAATTACACCAAATTGAAAAATTGATTGAAACACATAAACTTTTAATTAAAAAATGTAAAAATGAGGTCCCTGGTGTTGTTGAAATATCAGCTTTAGCCGCATTTCTACATTCTTATTATACAGGAATTGAAAATATTTTTAAAAGAATTATAGTAGAATTTAACGAGAGTTTAAAAAAGGACGGTTACTGGCATAAAGAATTAATCGATATAATGACGGTACCAACCAAGAAAAGACCAGCGGTTATTTCAAAAGAAATAAGAGAAGAAATAGTAAAATATCTTGAGTTCAGGCATTTTTTTTCGCCAGGCATATACCTTTGAAATAAGATGGTTAAAAATGAAACCATTAGTTATACGCAACGAAGAAATTTTTAACAGCATAAAGTCTGAAATAGAGGCATGGATTAAAAAATTAAAGTTGTTTACTTCTTTAAAGGAGTCGTCATGAGCGCGGTTTGCACTCTACACTATTAGGTTCTTGGGTTCTTGGGTTATTGCGTTATTGCGTTTTTGCGCTCTACACAAGGTATGAAAAACTAAAGATGATATGAAAAGAGTCACAAGTCGCAAGTCGTGAGTCAAAACAGGACTCGAGACTCAAGACTTTTCAGCAGGCTTTGGGCTTTTGGCTCCAGCCGGCTGTAGTCCGTAGCCTGTAGCCTGTAGCCCGTCCTGACACCTCTCACTTCTTCCGTTATCTTGCTTCTTGCTTCTTGCTTCTACTTGATATTATTATAGTTACAATGTTTTTCAGAGGAGGTTCGCAATGTGGAGAACTTATCAACCACATAACCGTCGAAGAAAAAAGAAACACGGGTTTAGAAAAAGGATGAAAACAAGACAGGGTAGAAAAATCTTAAACAATAGAAGAAGAAAGGGGAGAAAACGTATAAGTGTATGAACCCAGACTCTCTATCAACAAACTTAAAAGGAATGAGATTAAGAGATTATTTGAAAAAGGAGAAAGAGTGCAGATTAAGAATACAAAATTATATTATCTTGGGAATGGATTATCAATTTCAAGATTTGCAATTTTAACCCCGAAAAAACTGGGCAACGCTGTATATAGAAATCGGGTAAAACGATATTTTAGAGAAGCTTTCAGGATAAATCAATATAAAATTAAATCTCACTCTGACATTCTCATTCTTGTATCCCCTGATATAAAAAATACTAATTTTGTTACAGCAGAGGAGATTTTGATAAATTTATTAAATAAAGCAGGAATTTTCATAAATGAAAAGAATTGTATTAGGTTTGATTAGAAGGTATCAGAAATATATTTCAGGGTTATTACCACGCTCTTGCAGGTTTATCCCATCCTGCTCTCAATATAGTTATGAAGCTATTGAAAAGTACGGTATAATAAAAGGTGGTTTACTAACACTTTGGAGAGTATTAAGATGTAACCCGTTTTCAGAAGGAGGCGAAGACCCGGTCAGGTAAGCCAACAATTATAGGTGAGATTTAGAAGCAAGAAGCAAGATAACGAAAAAGAAAGACAACGAAAGAAGATGGAAAAAAGATTAATTTTAGCGATAATTATTTCAACTATTATTCTTTTTGTTTATAACTGGGTAATGACAACGTATTATTATTCTACCCAGCCAAAGTCTCTTCAAGAGACTTATGATACCTCAGTAATATTAACTGATACAATTAAAGTGGAAACAAAAATAACCACCCCAATAATACCTTTGAGTTTTAATCTGCCAGATAGCGAGGTCTTAGTACATAAAAGCAATGACCTTATGGATATAGAGTTTTCAAATAAAGGCGGAAAGATAAAACAAATAATCTTAAAAAAATATAAAACAAAGAAAGGGGAGAATGTTAGATTGATTGGTAGTCCTGGTGAGATTGATAACAGATCAGCTATAATGTTACTTACTGAAGACCCTTCTTATTTTGGACAGATGAGCGATGCATATTATTATCGAGAAGAGGGAGATAGTGTTATATTCGAATATACTACTAAAAGAATAAAAGGGGGTTCAACGCTGCCAGAAAACCTTTTAATAAGAAAAATATATCTTATTGATAAAGATAGATATCTCATAAATACAGATGTAGAAATTATTAACTTAAATGATAAAGAGGTAACAATAAAACAGTCATTGTTAAAGACAGATGAAGGTGTTATTAATGGAAGTTTATTTCTTTATTTAGGCAGGGGTATGGGTCAAAATGAGGTTTCTTATATAGAAAAAAGTTTATATAATGAAAATTTTGTTTACAGGATTGATGGTAAATTTAAACGAACAGATCCTGAGAAGAAGAAAGGCAAAAAAATTATTGAGGTTTATCGAGGAACTATCGAAACATTAGGACTTGAAAATAGATACTTTCTGATATCTATGTTTCCTGTACCTGTTGCTTCGGGTCTGATGATTATTATAGATGAAAACAATGAGAAAGAGGGTTATCTGATGTTACCTGAATTCCAGTTAAAACAAGGTGAATCATTCAGATATTCTGGATTTATTTATGCAGGTGATAAAAGGACAGAGGAGTTACTCAAAGTCGATAAATCATTAAAACCGCTTGATGGTTTAGAACCCTGGATTCTTCCTGTTTCTATAGCACGAGGGATGGTTATATTATTGAGGTGGCTGTATAATATAATACCAAACTATGGTGTGGCAATAATATTATTGACTATTCTTGTTCGTATAGTTTTATATCCTTTAACACATCATAGTATAAAGTCTATGAAAAAGATGCAGGAGTTACAACCTAAAGTGCAAGAACTTAAACAACGCCATGCTGATAGAAAAGATGAGTTTAATAAAGCTATAATGAGGTTATATAAAGAGAGTGGTGTCAATCCTATGGGAGGTTGTTTACCTCTGATATTACAGATACCTATATTTGTTGGTCTTTTTGTTGCTTTAAGGAACGCGGTTGAATTACGTGGAGCTAATTTTTGCTTATGGATAACTGATTTATCTTTACCTGATACAGTATATCTTTTACCTTTTGAGATCCCATTATTATCGAATTTTATGGGTCGGAACATCAATATTTTACCGATACTTTATGCTATAACTATGCATTTAAGTTCTAAGATAGGTATGCCACCAGCCGTGACAGAAGAGCAGAAACAGCAACAGGCTATGATGAAATTTATGCCTCTTATTTTGACTGTTTTATTATGGAATTTTCCATCAGGTTTATATTTATACTTTACTATTTCAAATATTTTACAGATAATTCAGCAGATGATAACATCAGGGCAGTTTAGAAAGAGTTAACATGAGCGCGTTTGCGCTCTACACTATTGGGTTATTGGGTTATTGGGTTATTGCGTTTTTGCGTTATCTTGCTTCTTGCTTCTTGCTTCTACTTGATATCATTAGAGTTACAATGTTTTTCAGAGGAGGACTATTATGGAGAATGAGTTTATATTAGAGGGAAAGAATGTTGAGGAGGTAATTGAAGATTTTTTAAAGAGTAAAAATATTCAAAGAAACGAGATTGAATATGAAGTATTAGATGATGGTACCCCTGGTTTATTTGGGCTGGTAGGCTATAAAAAAGCAAGAGTGAGAATAAAACTTAAAAGAACAGAGGAAGAATCAGCTGAAAATTTAATAAAAGAGATTTTAAAGAAAATGGGGTTTGATGTAAAACTCGATACAATAAGAGAAGAAGAAAGAACATTTATTAATATTCTAACAGAGGATGATTCCTCTCTTTTGATAGGAAAACGAGGTAAGACTTTATCAGCTTTACAATATATTATTAATACAATTCTTTCTATAAAGATGGGAACAAGTAAGAGAGTTATACTTGATGTTGGCAACTACAGGGAGAAGCGCAATGAGTCTTTGAAAAGATTAGCAGAAGATGTTGCAAGAAAAGTAAAGAGCAGTGGCAGAGCTATCAAACTTGAGCCTATGTCACCAGGTGATAGAAAATATCTGCATATTTATTTATCTGAAATAAAAGGCGTTACAACCAAAAGTATAGGAGAGGGGCATAGAAGAAGGATTATTGTGATACCGCAAGAAAAAGTATATTAGAAATGAGTGTAATAATCGCACCTGCTACACCGCTTAAAAGGAGCGCAATTTCGATAATACGTTTAAGTGGAGATGGCTGTCTTAATAAATTTAAAAGTATCGCAAAAATATTTACTTCACTAATAGAGCCGAGAAAGATTTATTTAGCAGAGATATACGAAAAAAGTAATTTAATAGATAGGGTATTATTTATTTTTTATGAAAATGGCTTAAGCTATACAGGTGAAGAGATGATTGAAATATTTTTACATGGCAACCCTATTATAGTGGAGAAAACAATTGAGATCGCGTTGAGACTTGATGGCGTGAGATATGCCTTACCAGGTGAATTTACAAAGAGAGCGTTTCTTAATGGAAAGATAGATTTAACAATGGCTGAATCTGTTGCAGCTTTAACAGAAGCACCGAATTTAGAAGCTATTAAATCGAGTTTAAGAGTATTAAAAGGTGATCTAAAAAAAAATCTTGATAAAATAATGGATGTTCTTGTTGATATAAGAACAGAGATAGAAGCCCGAATAGATTTTCCTGAAGAAGAGATACATGAGATCGATATTACCTCTCTTCTTAAAAAAGTTGGTTGGGTACAGCATAAATTGTCATCGTTAATGGAATCACATTTTTATAGTGAAAAAGTATTTGACGGAGTTAAAGTCGCTATAGCAGGTATACCGAATGCTGGTAAATCGAGTTTGTTAAATGTCTTACTGGACAAAGACAGAGCAATTGTTCATCCATGTGAAGGAACTACAAGGGATTATATAGAAGAGAGTTTGAGTATAAACGGTCTTTATACAAAATTGATAGATACTGCTGGTATAAGACCAAATCCTGAATCAATTGAAAAGATCGGTATGAACAAAAGTTTTAATGTTATTAAAGAAGCAGATGCTATTATACATCTATTGGATATTACAAGAGGAATAACTGATGGCGACAGGATATTAATGAAGATGGAATTACGTGCTGAAAGATTATTTGTATGGAACAAAATTGATTTAATCGAAGAACTGCCAGAATATCCAAAAAACAGCCTTGGTATCTCCTGCCTGATAAGAAAAAATATAGATTTACTTAAAGAAAAGATATATAATATATTTATGAAGGAACATAAACTTGAGACAAAATTTTATATATCATTCAGGCAGAAGGAACTTATATACAAAGCAAAAACAAGTCTCAAGAGATTTGTTGAAGATGCAGAGGGAAATAAAGGAGAAGAGATTTTAGCAGAGGATATAAGAAGAGCAAATGAATATATTGCAGAGCTGCTTGGTCGGGATTATACTGAAGAAAGTTTAAACGCTATATTCAGGAGATTTTGCATTGGGAAATAACAGAGAATCCAAGGAAAGGATAGTAATCAGATATAAGGTGCTTCAAGAGATTATCAGGGCATTAAATTCCACTCTTGATTTAAATATGCTCTGTAATTTGCTCCTTGATTTTGTTATGGATTTAATGGGTGCTGAATGTGGCTCTATTATGATTTTTGATGAAGAGAGTGGATGTCTAAAGATACAGAGCGGTCGAGGAATAAAGGATGATATTATTAAAAAAACAAGAGTCAGACCGGGTGAGGGAATATGCGGCAAAGTTTTTGAATCAGGTGAACCAGTGGTTGTGGATAATATAACAAAAGATGATAGATTTAAACCTACTAAGAGAAAAAGGTATAAGGATAATTCATTTATATCATTACCCTTGAACATAGCTGGAAAGACTATGGGAATAATTAATTTAAACAATTATACCCTTGATAAAGAAAAAAGAGCAGAGCAGATAGAAATATTAAAAGAGATTATTGAAAGTGCTGCGATCGCTATACAAAATGCCATACTCATAGAAAAACTTAAAAGAACAAAAGAACAGGTTGAAGCAGTGATTGAGAATGTATCCTGTGGTATAATTGTTATTGATGAGGAATATAACATAAAAGAGATTAATTCCTGTGCTTACAAGATACTATCTATGGATAAAGAGTTTGATAATATATTAAAACTTGATAAAGCAAGATACATCGAGTTTATAAATATTATTGTAGAGTCTAAGGGCAAGGAAGTTATTAAGGAAGAGATAGAGATTAGTGATAGAGAGAATAATAAGAAGGTATTAAGTATTAATATAAATCATATGAGTTACAGAGATTTTAAAAGGGTATTAATCTTTTTTGAGGATATAACAAGCATTAAAAAAATTAAAACTGAATTTGAAAGGGAGAGCAGAGTCTCGTTTTTATATGAAAAGCTTGCTTCTGTTACGCACGAAATAAGAAACCCATTATCATTGATATCAGGATTTATTCAGCTTATCGAGGAAAATATAGATAACAAAGAAACCATCAAGAATAACATAAAAATAGTTAACAAAGAGATTGAGCGACTCAATCGGCTTCTTCAGGATCTTTTATATTTTTCAAAACCCATAATTTTAAATCCCGAATACGTAAATACCAGAGAGATTACTACCCATATTATTAATTTTTTTAAAGAAGATGCCATTGTTAAGAACATAGATATTATATGTAGGACGGATACAATAAAAAATATTTTTATAGACAAAGATAGAATATTGCAGGTAATATATAATCTTATACAGAATAGTTTGGATGCTACTTCTCGTGGCAATATAGAAGTGAATTTTAAAACTTCTTTTAGTGACAGGCTCGAAATATCTGTTAGAGACACAGGTGAAGGATTTGAGGAGGCAACAAAGGAGAGAATCTTTGAACCATTTTTTACTACCAAGAAAAGTGGCACCGGTCTCGGACTATATGTTTGTAAAAAAATAATTGATGCTATGGGTGGAGAGATAAAGATAATATCTGAAAAGGGTAAAGGTACAGAGGTAAATATAGTGATACCAGTAATTGAGATAATGGGGTGATTAATTTATGGAGGTTAAAAGCAAACGGTTAAAATTTAAAGGAAAGCTGGATGTTCCAATCGAGTCAGACTTAAATATAATAATCAGTAAAGGCAAATTCAAGGGTGAATATGTGAGTAAGGTTCTTGAAAAGACAAGACTTGGGCTTATTATAGAATATCCTAAAAAAGATGATGAATTGATACCTTTTAAAATAGGCAATTTTCTTTTTGCAAGATATCATACCAAAGACGGTAATTACGAGTTCGAGACACGGCTTGTTGCTTCACAGAAAGAACCGCAACCATTTTTATATGTAATGAACCCATTTAATATCTATAAACTCCAGTTCAGGTCTTATGTAAGGGTTGATACAATGATTAATGCAGAGGCTGCAGAATGGGATGAAGAAAAAGAGATTGATTTACTTGAAAAGCTCCCATGCAAAATCATAAATATAAGTGGAGGCGGAGCTGCTTTAAAAACATCAAAACCATTTCAGAAAAACAAAAAATTATTATTGAGTTTTATACTGCCAGGTCAGGAAACACCTCTTGAAAATATAGTATCTAATATAATCAGATGTGATAAAGAAAGTGAAGAAGAGTATAAGGTAATATTAGAATATATTTCTATTAAAGATTCTGACAGAGATTTAATTATACATTATACTTATTCAGAACAGATAAGATTAAAACGGAAAGGATTAATTTAAAAAGTGTGCCTCACACCATATGTTTGATTTAATTAGATATTTTTTTGATAATTTCTGGATAAATTTGCTGGATATCCTAATAGTAGTTTTATTTTATTATTATATCCTTTCTCTCTTTAAAACGCCGCGTGTGGTAGCTTTATTAAAAGGATTTTTAATAATTATTCTGATACTTTTATTATCATTTTTTATTAAACTCAAGACTGTTATGGCATTGTTCAAGGAGTTCTGGTCTGTGAGTGTGGTAGTGCTGGCTGTAATTTTCCAGCCCGAGATAAGAAAGGGATTAACAAGAATAGGTCAGCGGAAATTATGGAATCTGATGATTAGAGAGAGAAAAACCGCGGTTGAAGAGATTGTCAAAGCAGTTAAAGTTATGGCAAGAAAAAAAATAGGTGCATTAATCGTTATCGAAAGGAGTGTTCAGCTGGATTCATATATAGAATCAGGCTCTGGTGTTATTTTGAATGCCAGGGTTTCCGCTGAACTTATTATCACTATCTTTACGCAAACTACACCATTACATGATGGTGCTATAATTGTGCGCGAGGATATGATACTTGCTTCATCCTGTATATTACCCGTGAGCAGGGATGAAAACCTCGAAAAAGAATATGGTACGAGACATAGAGCAGCAATAGCGATGTCTGATGAAACTGATTCTCTGGTTATAGTTGTCTCTGAAGAAACAGGAACCATCTCTGTTGCTGTTAGCGGCAATATTACCTCACGTGATATTGATGCTGAAATGCTTAAAGAAATGATGTATATGTATTTACATTTACAAGAAGAATAAGGTGGCTATGGCTTTCTTATATTCACTCGAGAAAATCAAAAGAAAAACAGCTGAATTTTTAAATAAAAATATCGGCGTTATAATTACCTGTTTGTTTCTTGCTTTTATTACATGGTCAATCGTGGCTGTTAATGAGGAGGCCGAATATACAATAAACGTGAACCTCAGGTTTGTGGATTATTCACCCAATCTGGTAGTTACTCAAGGAACAATAAAACAGGTGAGAATAAACGCGAAGGGACCCCTTTATATTTTAAAAAAATACAGTGCACAATCACCTGAAATAGAATTGAACATTAATAGAAATAAACCCGGCTCGTTTTTATATAAACTCTCCGCTGATGATTTTGGATTCCTTGAAAATATGAGTGTTCAGGAGATAAACCCACAGGAAGTTAAAATAGTTCTGGCTAAAAAATTAAAAAAGACCGTCGCTGTTAAATCAGATATAAAAGGCGATGTTAATGAAGATTATGAAATAGAATCCATAGTGAATATCCCATCCAAAGTATATATTGAAGGACCAGAAAATATCATAAATAAAATTGAGGAATTAAAAACTCTCAGTCTCTCAATTGAAGGAATAAAATCTAATTTCGAAACTAATCTAAAACTTTTGTTACCAAATGAGTTTATAATGTCTGATAAAGATGAAGTAAGAGTGATTATAAACGTTAAAGAAAGAATAATTAATAGATTTATTCAGGATTATATAGAATTTGAAGACGATAACCTGTATAAATTATCAACTGATACAGTGGAACTCCAGATTGAAGGACCAAGTACGATTATTAAAGAACTAACCAACGATGATTTTATTATATCTTTGCAGGATGATATAAAGAAACCAGGGACATTAGTTTCTGTAATTGTAAAAAAGAGCCCTGAAAATATAAAAGTTCTTTCAATTAAACCAGAAAAAATAAGGATTATGAAAAACCAGAGATGATATGTTGACTTTAGACTACGGGCTTCAGCCGGCTGAAGCCTAAAATTATTATACTTACAGCGTTTTTCGAAGGAGTCAGAGCTATGGTTTTACTTGGTGTTAACATTGATCATATAGCTACACTAAGACAGGCAAGACGTGGCAGAGAACCAGATGTTTTAGAAGCTGCACGGATTGTTGAAAAAAGTAAAGCTGCAGGGATAACCGTTCATCTTCGTGAAGACAGAAGACATATCCAGGATGAAGATGTTATAAGAATCAGAAATGAAATAAATAAAAAACTTAATCTTGAGATGTCTTTAGCAAAAGAAATAGTAAAATTTGCATTAAGGGTTAAACCAGATGATGTATGTATAGTACCTGAAAAACGACAGGAGATAACAACAGAGGGCGGTCTTGATGTAAAAAAAGAATTAAATAGATTAAATAAAGTTATACCTCAATTACAGGATAAAGGTATAAGAGTGAGTATCTTTATTAATCCAGATTGCAGTATTGTTAAACTCTGTAAAGAGATTGGAGCGGATTGTGTAGAACTGCATACCGGCAAATATGCAGAAGCAAAAACAAGAAATGCGATTTTTGAAGAATATAATCGTATTCTTAAAGCTTGTAAAACCGGCTTAAAAGCAGGCATTATAGTTAATGCAGGCCACGGCTTGAATTATCAGAATACAGCGCGCATCACAGCAATTGAGGGTATTAATGAATTAAATATCGGCCACAGTATCATCTCAAGAGCGGTATTTGTCGGATTACCAAAAGCTATAGAAGAGATGTATGAATTGATAGAACACAGGAGGAGAAGGCACAAAGGATATTAGGGGATGGGGTATATTAGGGGGCGGCGGTTAGGGGTTAGGGGTCGAGAGTCGTGAGTCACAAGTCGCAAGTCGTGAGTCAAAACAGGACTC
>JBFMHD010000080.1:0-11289 GCA_040752395.1 Candidatus Hydrogenedentota bacterium | reverse complement strand
ATCTCGAGTCTTTGTATTACTTCAGCTACTTCAACTTCTTTAATGCATTTATAATCTTTACATTTGTTAATATTACATTTCTTACGACACTTTATATATTTTTCAAAATAATACTGTATAGGGAAGACAGGGTCGGTCCAGGATAAAGCACCAACAGGACCAAAAATAGTAAACGTTGGGATACCAACAGCTCTTGCTATATGCTTATGTACGTTATCATTTCCCAAATAGAACCTTGCAAACTTTATTATAGAAGCAACCTCTCTTAAACTCATTCCATCATCTATCAGGACTGCTTTATCGTTACTATACCCATTGACTGAGAGCGCTTCATAAATTTCAGATGGACCGTAAATTATGACGGTTTTCAGGTTTTTAGAAATAAGATATTTTATTATTTCACCATACTTTTCTAATTGCCATCTCTTGTAATCTTTTCGACTTACAGGTGAGATAACGCAGAATTCCTGTTCGGCAATATTATGGTTTGTAAGCCAATTTTTAGCCCTATCAAGTTCTTTATTATTTAAATAAATTTCTATACCTATGTCATCATCGCATATGTCAAGGAACTCAAGCAGATGAAGTTTTATACCTGCAGAATAGACCCTGTGGATATTTTTTAATTTTAATCTATGTGTATAAGCTAATTTTCTCAGTCTATAATCGAATCCTATCCTTTTTTTAGCAGTAGATAAAAAGGCAAGCCATGAGCTTCGAGGGTTACCGAAAAAATCAATAACCACATCATACTTATTTTTTTGTATCTCTTTTATTAGATTCTTAAATCTGTTATAATAAGGGTTATATTTTATTATTTTATCGATATAAGGATTATTCATTAATAATTCATCAGCTGGTATTTCTGTAAGATAATGAAGTTCAGAATCAGGATATTTTTTTTTAAAAGCTCGAATAGCAGGTGTGGTCATTAATACATCACCAATTCTTCGAAGCTGGATAAAAAGCGTTTTCATATGTCTCCTGTCTTCTATGTTGACCTCTATAAAAGAATTATTATATATTTTTTATTATATGTTGAGTAGTAATTTTTTAAGGACTTTTTTATATGTTATTTTTATTTTAAGCATCAGGTCTAATATTATAGCTCAATCACTTCTTTTTAGAGTAATTTTTGAAGACGCATATAACGCAAAACATTATGAGACTGTCGTATCATCCGGGATGGCGATTATTGCCGCTCCCTCTAAACCATTCTATCTCTCTTTACTCGATGAAAGCAAGATAACTGACCGAGCAAATATGAGTTTTGCTTTGCAAGAAAACTTTATACAAAATAATGCAAAAGTACTTCGTAGTGACTCGACCTGTATTTATTTGCTCGCACCTGATACTGGTGGCACTTATTCTATTATATATGGTTCTGTTTATAGTCCGCTTGCACGAATCATTTTAGTCGTTCCTAAAAAAATAAAAATAAAAGATGGTAAGATTAATGGCTATATTATGGGTAATTATCCAGACAGACTTAAAACACCCACTCGATTTATAGAGATTACTACTGAACTGCTTGATGTGCCGATTTCAAGTAATCTTCGGTTTAGCGATTTCGTATCAGGTTCACTTACGCTTGAACAGAAAAATTATTTTCCGAAGTATGTGGTAATTCAATACCCGATAGTTTTTAAGATAGAATCACTTATCCGGGCTCTTTCAAATCATCCACAATTTAACTGCAAGGGTATTCGCGTAAAGAGCGGCTATCGGACACCGATATACAACGACGCTATACCTGAATCAGTAAAAGAAAGCTATCATATTTATGGTTTAGCTGTTGACATTATTGTTGATGCTAATCCAAGGGACGGCATTTTTGATGACGTGAACAATAACGGTAAACAGGACATTGGTGACGCTATTCTTTTAGCAAAAGCATGCGATTATTTAGAAGAGAAGGGGCTGATGCCGGTTGGTGGCGTTGGTGTTTACGAATACCGGACACCGATTGGCAAGGGTAAATATACTGTATCACATTTTGTGCATATAGATGCTCGTGGTACGAAACGTGCTCGATGGGGGTACTGGTATCGCGGAACTAAACGTATGGGATATATCAGATGGAGGTGAGTTCAAATTCTCACAGAGATACCTTTTTTTTGTAAGATATTCCTTTTAGACTATTGAACGCGTTTCCAATAAGTGACATATTTCAATACCATCATCTAATTCATCCCAATACACAGCAAACCCTCCTGGTTCAATAGACCATTTAGTTTTCTGTTCTAGCGTGGCTTTTTCTAACCACTTTAACCACTCAACTTTGTCTATTGCAACCCTGATCTCTCGACCGTCATTAAGGGAAACGCAAAGTATATTGTCGACAAAATACACATCAGTTGCTTTAACCTGTTCTGTAATTTTACTTGCTAAAATAACCATTCCACACCTCCAATAATTTATACTGATTTTGGCGTGTCAATTTTAATATGTGATTTAGTTCAGTTGGATTATAGCCATGATTATATTCCACAACCACAGGCTGTAGCCAGATTTTAGCTTCATTTTCACCATGGAGAATATGAAAATGTGGTGGCTCATTTATATCTGAAGAATAAAATCTGAATTTATAACCCTCAATTATAATTGTTGGCATTATAGAGACCATTCAGGTAATCTTTTCCTGTTTCAGACTATCTTATTTTAACTGGAGTAAAACATTAAACCTGCTATTTCGTCAATTGGTTTTTTTCTTGCTCTTTCTCCTGCGCATCAGACTTTTTTATATAATTTCTGGTCATTTCTTTCCTTTAAGTCTAATGCCCGATGTTTAGGGGTCTATTGTCTGAATTGCAGATGGAAGTGAGTTCAAATTCTTACAGGGATTCCTTTTTTTGTAAGATATTCCTTTATCTCTTTTATAGTAAGTTCACGGGAATGAAATATCGAGGCTGCGAGTGCAGCATCTGCTAACCCTTCAGTAAAAACAGAACAAAAATGCTTCTTTGTTCCGCCACCACCTGAAGCGATAACAGGCACAGGTACACTTGAAGATATAAGCCTTGTTAATTTTATATCAAACCCATTTTTAGTTCCATCAGTGTCCATACTTGTTAATAGAATCTCGCCTGCACCTGATTCAACGCCTTTTTTTGCCCAGTCTAAAGCATCGATACCCGTAGGTGTCCGGCCGCCGTTTATATAAACCTCGAACCTGTCTTTTGATTGTTTTGCGTCGATAGCAAGAACTATGCACTGGGACCCGAATTCACTAGCACCTTCTTTAATTAGCTCGTGATTTTTAACAGCAGCAGTATTAATCGAAATTTTATCAGCACCGCGCTTGAGAATATTCCGCATATCATCAACTGTTCTTATACCGCCACCAACAGTAAAAGGTATCGTTAAGACAGAGGCGACTTTGCAAACTGTTTCAAGAAGTATCTCTCGATTCTCATACGAAGCTGTAATATCAAGAAAAACAAGTTCATCAGCACCCTCTCTATCATAAACAAGTGCTTGTTCTACAGGGTCGCCTGCATCAACAAGATTAACAAACCTTACTCCTTTAACTACTCTGCCCTTATCTATATCAAGACAGGGTATTATTCTAGGCGCAAGCATTTATAGCCTCTTTTAAATCTATTTTATTTTCATATAACGACTTCCCTACAATTACACCTGCAATATTTAATCTTTTTAAGTTTAAAATATCTTTAATAGACCTTATACCGCCAGCAGCGATTATTGGTTTACCAGTTATTTTTGATACTTGCTTTATAAGTTTAATATCAGGTCCTTTTAGCATACCATCTCTTTCAATTGCAGTGACGAGATAACCATCGATATAAGAATCGATAAGTTCAATAACTTCTTTTATCGAAAGCTGCGTGTCTTCAAGCCAGCCCGCTATCCGGATAACACCTTTTTTACAATCTAAAGCAAGATACTTTTCAATAAAAGAGAGATTCTTTAAAATAGTTATCCTGCCTTTTTCTTTAATCTCTTTTATCAAAGCGGTGCCTATATTAACTCTATCTACCTTAAAATTTTTATAGAGGGTAATTGTTTTGCTATCACGAATGCCGCCACCGATAGAAATTTTTATATCTCTGCTTTTACAATAACTTATTATTTTTTTTATTATATCAATATTAAGGGGTTTACCAGTTTTGGCGCCATCAAGGTCAACTATATGTAGCCATAAAGCGCCGCTATTAATCCATTTTTTTGCAACAGATAGAGGGTCTTCTGAATAAATAGTCTGTTTAGCATATCTTCCTTTAGCAAGTCTTACACATCTGCCGTTTAATATATCTACTGCTGGTAATATATCCATAATAAATAGGCTCCAGTGCAAGGAGTAAGAAACACTATAATTAGCGGATTATTACAAAAGTTTATCTATATCGATTTTCTCTTTTACTTCAGATTTCAGCGCTTTAGTTTCCTGCCAGGCATTACGTGTCAGTCTTTCAATCTCATGAGATTTTTTTATATCAGGATGTTCTATAACTTTTGAAAAGAACTTCAAAGCTTCATCATATTTTTTCAATCTTCTTGCTATCTCACCTATCAAATATATAAACCCAACCTCACCCAGTTTACCAAACTTTGTGTATTCTACCTGGTAAGCTTTGAGGTAAAATTGATATGCAAGCGATAAGTAGTGTAGTTCGATCTCTGTTTTTTCTTGTTCACGGGCTACCCAGGCGGCTCTCAGATAAAAACCTGCTATCTCATCACTTTTTGCTTTTCTTGATATCCCACAGAGAGCAGCAAGCTCATAGCTTTTTATGACACAGGCAAAATTTCTGATACCATCAAAATTATATTTACCTGCAATATTTTTTCGTTGCTCATAATCGTTTCGGACACGTTCAGCTTTATATGGTGATAACTTCTCAAAAGACGTATATTTATCAGAATAGAGACATTGCGGACATACTGTTATCTGATAATAGAGGGGATTAACACCCTCGTAATAATACATAAAATCAGTATCACGTTTTACTGATTTAATATCCCGTGATTTAATCCTGGGATATTTAAATTTCATTTTACAAACAGGGCATTCAGTAGCTTTGAACCAGATATTCATATTTCAGACCTTTAATATGAAATTTTCTATAATCTTTAAACCGTTAATATGGCTCTTTTCTGGATGAAACTGTGTTGCATATAGATTATCTTTTTTAATGACTGATGTAAATCTTTCGTTTTCATAATCAGTGATCCCTGATGTATAATCTTCTCTCAGAGGAGCATAATAAGAATGAACAAAATAGAAATATTTGTCATCAGGAATATTATTATTCAAAAGATTCACGGAGCTCCATTTAACATTATTCCATCCAATATGAGGTATCTTTTTTGCCCTTTTAAATCTTATTATTTTATCATTAATCCAGCCTAAACCTCTTGTTTGTGGAGATTCTTCACTTTCTGTAAAAAATAATTGTAATCCAAGGCAGATCCCGAGTATCGGTATATTTTTATCAAATGCTTTATTAAGTGGCTCAATCCATCCAGCTTCATTAAGGTTTCGCATAGCTTTACCAAAAGCACCGACGCCGGGTAGAATGATTTTTTTTGCGTTCATTAGATCAAGAGGATTTTCAGATACTAAAACATTATCACAATATCTTTTAACAGCTCTTTCTACATTGCCTAAATTACCCATTTTATAATTAACAATAAGTATCATCAGTCGTTTTGCTCCATTGTAAATTCAGCCTTTGGGCTACGGGCTTCAGGCTCCAGTTGAAAAGTCGCGGGTAATTTACAAATTCCAATCTTCGCGGCGTTAGATAAGTCAAAATTACATCTAATCATAATTAGATACCAATAGTATCTAACGGCGTGAAATTTTCAATTCGACACTCTGGGTTGTACAGGAATTGAACCTGTGGCCCGCGGATTAAGAGTCCGCTGCTCTACCTATCTGAGCTAACAACCCATAATATATAATTGTAAATTGTAAATTGTAAATTGTAAATTGTAAATTAAGGTATTCCCTCAGTTTTCGGTGGAGTTTGTTAATGTTAGACCATCTACGTTTTGAGGCACAAAGGCACAAAGGCACAAAGTTTTTTCCGGTCCTACAACAGTTTTCAATTACCTTGCTTCTTGCTTCTTGCCTCTAAAGTATAAGTTCTACTGCACCAATAACTGAGGCATTACGGTAATCCATTAGTTATAGATGAGGTCAAGAAGCAGGATTAAAAATATTTTGTTGTAAAATAGATTGTAAAGAATTATCTTTTTTACTCGTATGGTTAGATATATTTCGTTCAAAGAAAACATTATCAGCATAACCCTGAATAGTATTATCTGTATCAGCTAATTCTAACCTTTTTATAGCATATAAACAGTACTCTTCATCTATCTCTATCATAACGAAATTTCGATTTAATTTTTTAGCTACCACCCCTGTTGTGCCTACCCCTGCAAATGGATCAAATATAATGTCGCCTTGCTTTGAACTTGCCAGAATAATTTTAGCAAGTAGTTTCTCTGGTTTTTGGGTTGGGTGAGGCGTGTTCTCAGGCATAGACCAGAATGGGATGGTTAGGTCTGTCCAGATGTTTGAGGGATAAGTCAATCTAAATCTGCCATCGCTGGACTCACACCAGTCTTTGGGATTACCATTTTCTTTGTAAGGAGCTATTACTTTTCTTTTTAGTTTAACACTGGGAGCATCGAAGTAATAATCATCAGAGAGAGTAGCAAACCATATATCCTCAGAATTGTTTTTCCAATTGGTTTTGGCACCCCTACCTTTTTCTCTTTCAAATGTGATTCTATTCCTTACTATAAAATATTTTTCACATAGTAAATGAATGGCAGTGGAAGACCGCCAGTCACCACATATATAGACTGAGGCTGTTTTTTTAAGAAGCCTTATTATTTTTGATAACCACGTAGCCATCCAATTCATATATTGATTTATTGACGTCTTTCTAAAAGAAATTGTATTGAAACTTTTAGTAATATTATATGGTGGATCGATAAATAATAAATCTACAAAGCCATCTGGTAAAAAATCAAGAACCTGAAAAATATCCTGGTTAATTACTTTGTTCTGTATCTCAGCAACTGAGACATTACCTTTTATCTTTAACAACTGATTAGAATACTTTATTTTATCGGTATCAGATAATACAAGCGTTCTGTTTCTTGTAGCTTTTGGCATACTCATTAATTAGCTACAGGTAGCCAAGTTCCTTTAATTTTTCCCTGATAATATCCATATCAGCAGGCGAGAGTTTACCTTTAATCGGGATTTCAGCAAGCGGATGTTTTAGTCGACCCCAGTTTATATGTTCCCAGACCCTCTCATGTATATAATATAAAATAACACGGATAGAATGAAATAAAAGAGTTATGATGGTCATTTCTTTTATACTGCTTGTAGTTGCATAAGCTATAACAGCTAAGATAATTATACCGATTACTCTCCATACAATAGATTTAACCATTGAGCGTAATTTTGTATCCATAAGATAGACCTCCTCTGAAAAACATTGTAACTATAATAATATCAAGTAGAAGCAAGAAGCAAGATAACGGAAGAAGTGAGAGGTATCAGGACGGGCTACAGGCTACGGACTACAGCCGGCTGGAGACAAAAGCCCGGAGCCTGCTGAAAAGTCTTGAGTCTCGAGTCCTGTTTTGACTCACGACTTGCGACTCACAACTCTTTTCATATCATCTTTAGTTTTTCATGCTTTGTGTAGAGCGCAAAAACGCAATAACCCAATAGTGTAGAGCGCAAACGCGCTCATGTTGACTCCTTCGAAAAAGTTCGTTGTGCGGTTTTATTAAGTTTCTTTTCGTAGATAACCCCATGAGATGAGTTTTTGTTTAGCCTCTTCTGCCCAGTCACCACTATCAACCATTTTTAAAAATTTTAAATAATATGCAGCTGATTCTTCTCTTCTATTAATGTATTCATAGGTCTTAGCAAGAAAAAACTGAACAGGTGCTTGATCGGGTATTAATTCATCAGCTCTTTTTAAATCCTTAATGGCCTCGAGAAAGCGTGCGGTCTCGAAATCAGCGATACCTTTATATAATCTTATGTGAAACTGGTCAGGGTATAGGAGGTATGCTGATTCGAGTTCTCTGTATGCTATCTCATCTCTACCACTTTCATATAATGCCCTGCCATAATATGCCCGTATTATTGCGTGGTCAGGTGCTTTACCAGAAGCATCCTTTAAATAGGCCAGTGCATCTGTTATGCTTTTGTTTTGTAAACTCTCAACGCCTTTATCAAATAGAGCATAGGCGGGTTCAGTAATTTTTATTTTAGCTATCGCTGTTTTGAACTCTTCATTATTTTTAACACCTGTATATTGGCTATACTGAGTCTGGTATAATGTTAGAGCTGTTTGTATTCTTTCATCAGTTAAAGGATGGCTGCGAAATAGCACTTCAAATTTATGTGGTTTTCGTTTTTCAAGCGATTTAAGAAGCTGCATAACACTCACAAACTGATACGGGTCATAGTCTGCTTTAGCAAGGTATTCGATGCCGAGTTTATCAGCTTCCCGCTCATCATCCCGGCTATACTTAAGTAGAACTAACCCGGTTACGAGATAGCCGCCGAGCATATAGTAATTTTTATATTTAATATCTTTTTTTTCAAGATACATTCCAACGCCTGTTAATATAAGTTCAGCCATTACACTACGTGTATATGCTCTGGCAGTATGTAAGGCAGAGATATGACCTAGTTCATGTGCGAAAACAGAAGCAAGTTGGGCTTCATTCTCCAGGCTTGATATTAATCCTCTTGTTATACTGATTTTACCGCCAGGTAACGCATAAGCATTAGCTTCTGAAGAATTTACAACATTGAATTCATAATTAAGGTTGGGTCTATGAGAATATGAAGCCACTTTTCTACCCACCTCTGTGACATAAGACTGCAGTCTATCATCTTGAAATAAGCCATTAAATTGTTGAGTATATTTTGGGTATAGCTCCTCACCCAGCCTTTTTTCTTCTTCTTCAGAGAGTAAAACAACTTGCTTTTCACCTGTGACAGGGTTAGTTGTAGTACAGCTTAGAATGCAGATTAGTGGGATAAATAGAATTAAAGTGATAATCAGATTTTTTTTCATAATTTCAAATTCCCAATAGTTTATCTATAAATGTTAATTTAAATATCTTCAATACACCTGGTTGCAAACTGGTAAATTTTAATTCTAAACCCGATTTTTTTTAAAAGATTAAATACCTCTATGAGTTTAGAGATGCCTGAACTGTTTATATAATTACAAGTTAACATATCTAAAATAACCGTTTTAACATTTTTATCAGTCTTTAATGTTTTCTCGATTAAAGAGAAAAGATTATTGCCGGTCAAACCGTCAAACGCATCATCAACTTTTATTATTATTTTTTCATTCTCTATTTTTAAATCCACTGGTTTTTACTCCCAATCAAACGGCGTCTGGGGTCTTTTTCCGTCGTCTTTAAATTCAGAAAAAGCTTTTTTAAACTTTTTATCAAGTATATCCTTTTTTCTCTTTTGTTTTTCCATTTCTTTGGAAAAGATTTCTTGACGTTTATCAACCTTCTTTTTTTCATATTCCAGCATTTCTTTAAGCGAGGGACCCGGCTTCTTTGGTTGTTCGTATTTTAGTATCGCTTCTGTTTCTTTATCAATATACAACTCGGTTTTACAACACGGACAGATAATTTTTATTTCTTGCATAGAAAAATTTGTATGTTAGTTTATAAACATTACTTTAAATCCATTCTTCATAGTTTGTACTATGAGCCTGTTGCACAAGTCAGTTTTTAGTTTCTTAGAAAATTTTACATTTGAAAATGAATAAGTTACAAAATAAAAAAGTTGATTTTTGACATTCGTGCAACAGACTCTATATAATAAAAAAAAGAAAGATAGTCAAGAAAAAAATGTCTACGGGATTAGCTGGTGGTAAGTAAAAATATTATCCTTAATAATTACCTCATCACCATTTGATATTCCAGCTTCTTTTATTTTTTCTTCCCATCCCTTTTTTTTCATAAGCTGATAGAAATATCTTAATGAGTCAGGATTACTTAAATCGTATCTTTCAACGAGTTTTTCAAACTCATCTCCTTTTAAAGCAAATTTACCTTCATTTTGTTCTATATAAAAAGGTTCTATGAACTGATAGGTCTTTTTTATTTTAGACTTTTTTAATTTTATATCCTTAACCTTTTTATAAATACTTTCCAAAACAGAATTTACGCCATCTCCTGTAACTGCAGATATAAATTTAATCTCAATCTTTTTTTTATTAAAGATATTTTCTATTTTGCTTTTTCTTGAATCAGTTATTGCGTCGCATTTATTAATAACAACTATCTCTTTTTTTTGGTAAAGAGCCTCACTATAGTATTTTAACTCTTTTCTTATAGTATAATAATTTTTAAGTATATCATCATTAGTACTGTCGATAAGATGCAAGAGCATTTTAGTTCTTTCAGCGTGCTTTAAAAATTTATCACCAAGACCAGTACCTTTACTTGAGCCTTCAATAAGCCCTGGTAACTCAGCAAAAACCATACTCCGATAATCTGATAATATCACTATACCAAGAACAGGTTCAAGTGTTGTGAAGGGATAGTCAGCTATTTTAGGTCTTGCATTGGATATCCTTGATAGTAGCGTTGATTTACCAGCATTTGGCAACCCTATTATACCGATGTCTGCGATGAGTTTTAATACAAGTCTAATCTTTTTCTTTTCGCCTCTTTCGCCTTTCTCGCAAATACGAGGTGTCTGTCTTTTAGAAGTTGCAAACTTTGAGTTCCCAGCTCCGCCCCGGCCCCCTTTAGCAATTATAACCCCTTCATTCTCTTCTGTTATATCAGCTAATATTTCACCATCTTCTAAATAAACAACAGTTCCACAGGGAACATACAATATTAAATTTGTTCCATTTCGGCCTGTTCTGTTAGTGCTACCACCTTTTTTTCCGTCCTCTGCCTTAAACTTTTTTTTATAGAGATACCTTGTAAGAGTATTTTCTTTTATGCTTGCTTTTAGTATAACATCTCCACCTCTGCCGCCGCAACCACCATCAGGTCCACCTTTAGGAACATATTTTTCTCTTCTAAAACTTATTACACCATCGCCGCCCTTGCCTGCCTCGACTTCTATAATAACTTCATCAAGAAACATCAGTCATTCATCCTCTGAAAAACTTCGCAACTCTAATAATTTCAAGTAGAAGCAAGAAGCAAGATAACGGAAGAAGTGAGAGGTATCAGGACAGGCTACAGGCTACGGACTACAGCCGGCTGGAGACAAAAGCCCAAAAGCCT
>JBFMHD010000008.1:0-29498 GCA_040752395.1 Candidatus Hydrogenedentota bacterium | reverse complement strand
AGTGGTCAGACTCTGGATGTATATTATGGCGATAGTGTAGCGAGCACGTTTGGGATGGCGGGTCCTGATGCTGATTGTGTGCTTGGGGGAAATACGTTTCAGGTAAAGATCGCGTTTAATGGAGATAACTACTTTGATGTTGCAGCACCCTCTTCATATCAGTTATATCTTACTGTGTATGATTCAGCGGTTCTGGTTGAGATGACAGACACCTGGTCAGCTGCTGATACCGAGCTTAGCAAAGGTGAGCAGGACATATATGTGATGAAGTTAAAATATACCAATACCAATTTAGGGTCGCATACTGATAAAATCACCAGTTTAAAGATAACCACACAGGATTCTACCGGCAACGCTGTAGTCCCGTCCTCTGTGCTCTCACGGATAGTAGCAAAATATGGAGCTGAAGTATATGCAGACAAGAGTTCAGATCAGATAGAAGCAAGTGGTAGTGAGATAACTCTTGATCTCACTACAATGACAGCATTTACAATCACTCAGGGTAATTTTAAAGAGATGGAGATTTATATCGATATAAAGACACAACCGAGTGCTACGAGTCTAAAGCTCGGCGTAGCTGATACTACCAAGATTACAGCGATTGATTTAGGTTCAGGTAATAGTATTGATGTAGCAGGTGGGAATGCACCGAATGACCTAAGGTTTACATCTTCACGAAATATCACAGGCAAATCACCAGCTGAACAGGTCAGGTTATCGTTTGGTGATTATGGTATAGGCAAAGTCTCTGAGAGTCATACGTCTGCAAAATTAATGAAGATTATTATGCTTAATTATCAGGAGCCAGATACACCAGTAAATAATATACAGGTTCAGACATTGACAATCAAATTCGAGGATGGCACAGGCGCTTCAGTTATCCCGAGCCATATTGTGAAAGGGTTAAGGGTAGAGAACGAAGCAACTGCGGAACAGTACGCAAGTTTAACCCAGGCTGATATCCCGACAAGCGGAGATACTGTTAAATTTAATTTAAGCGGGTTATATATAAGTGGTGGTGAGAGCGTTGCTGTTTATATTGAAGCAGATATAGTGGATGACACGGTTTCAGTGAGTGTCTTTCGGCTTGAGTTCAGTGATACAAGTTATATTAGTGCAAAGGATAGTGTCTTAAATTCGAATGTACCCGGGGTTGATGACCCGAATAGCTCTGAGACCATACCTTATCAGATAGCTAATATAACGATTCAGAATAAAGCAGTGGTAAGGAATACTGTTTTATGGCTATATCGTTCAGATGGCCTGACGCGGATTAATCTCGGGACATTAACAGTTGGTGAGAGTTTTAAAGCAGCATTGGTATTAAGTTGTGATAGTGGCGGCGCAGATGCGTATGTTACACCTGGTGATTCTGATCTTGTTTTGAAAATAAACAATGTTGATAAAACATCAGAGTTTACTATTACAGAGCCTGGGAATAAAACTATTTATGCAAATAGCAGTGATACACTCTGGTATAGTATAATCCAGGATAAAGGAACAACAACAGGTGATTTAGGGGTACAGAATAATTTTGTTACTGTTTCTGATACAAGACCTGTTATCTATGATTATAATGACAGGTTTGCACCGGACCCGTTGCAAGTATATGCGATAGAGGTTGCTGGCAGTTATGATTCTGCGACACTTATCTCAAGTATTATGGATGCTGGGGTAACGAGTGTTGGTCAGAACTGGGCAAGTCCATGTGAGACCGCTATGTTGATACTGAACTTTGTGGTTATAAACAATTCCTCGCAGGACAGAACATTTGATAGTTTAACCATCCACAGTTTAAACGCAAGCAACGTTGATATTATAGATGTAAACCTTTACAAAGATGATAATGACAGTGTCTATGAGCCATGGAGTAGTGATATACTCTTAACGCCAGCAATAGATACCTTTTCAACTAATTATATAACGTTTTCGGACCTTGCTGAAACCATTCCTGGGGTCTCAACCCGAAGATATTATATAGCTTATCATATAGACACTTTTGTAACAGATGGTACTCTGTTGGATTTAGAGATCGAGGCTTATGATATCGGGACCACAGGTGGCAGTATCGAGGATTTTGTTTTAAACTCAGCAGGTACCGCGGCGATCGAGGTAGCTGCAGATACAGTGAATATGTATCCGGATTCAACTATTTTAGCGTTGAATGCAACACAAGAGATCTCGATTGAAGCCATAGATAAATATGGTAATCGAG
This sequence comes from Candidatus Hydrogenedentota bacterium, assembly GCA_040752395.1. Classification (GTDB taxonomy): domain Bacteria; phylum JBFMHD01; class JBFMHD01; order JBFMHD01; family JBFMHD01; genus JBFMHD01. Next base: position 27,283 of record JBFMHD010000008.1, on the reverse strand, counting down.
ATACGCTCAAAAACTATGAAGCATCTCAGCAGGGGTATAATCTTAATTTAACTATCTCTCTAACGCCGAAGACTGGTGCATATTTCTCCGCGACTACGTTATCAGGTGCTTCGCCAACCCCGGGCCCAAATGTGACCTCGATCAATGGTGATCTATCATCAGGTTATGCAACGATTACAGTCAAGGATACGCAAGCCGAGGTGTTATCAATCTATTCATCCAGTGTTTTGAGCTATGAAGATACGGTTTATGTTCAATATACCAATCTTATAACAGCCGCAGCGAACAATGTAAATGGTATGAATAATGGGGTAGGTGCGGACCCGGGAGAGACCAATGTTTTAGTTCTAAAGTTTACGATATCCAATGCCACAGGTGATTCCAGGACAGTTGATTATATCCAGATCCAGGCAGCAAATACTGATAACAACAATGTAGAATTAGTTCATTTATATGTAGATAAAGATGGCAACGGTTCATTTAGTTCAGCCTCGGATTCGTTATTTTATTCTTCGAACTTTAGTGGTGGTTATATAACCTTTGATATAAATCACAGAATAGACAATGGTGGTGATTCGATATTTTTCGTAGCATACAATTTAGATACAACAGTGACTGATAGAAACAAGATCGATGCATTTGCGTCATCCATAGTGCTGGTACAAAATGCTCAAGAACTTGTTTCTACACCGTTAAACTCTTCGTCAACTGATACACCTGATATTAATGTCATAGCGAACAAGATAGTCATATATCCAGCAACAGGCAGCAAGATTGTTCAGCAAAAAGCGCAGAAGAATGTTGAAGCACGGGATGGTTATAACAATATTGACATCAATTATACAGGCCCGATTGAGATAGATTTAACAGGTGCTGGTTATTTCTTAAATTCGAGTATGAGTGGCTGGGTTATCGACCCTTATGAGGTAGGTGACGATGGCAGGATAAGAGGTAGTTTAACAGATGGCGCTGATACAGTTGCGTTTTCAGATAACACAGTAGAGGTCATTACGGTTCAGTGCGATGTAGCGCCATCGCCTGTTGTTGTCGCAAATAATATCAGTGCACAAGAAGAGTTTACAGGCTACGTTGGTGATATAGAATTTAAGAATGCAAGTATGCAGGACGTAGTTGGGTATATGATTAGTGATAGTATTTATCTTTATCTTATAGACTATAATCAGAATAAGAACAACATTGTTGTTGAGACGATAACAGTAACGCTGATAGATAATGCAAATGGAGATACTGAATATCCTGTTTTAACAGAGATAGCAGCAGATGCAGGTGAGTTTAACAATTCCGGTAAAGGCATAAGGATGTATGATGATAATACACCTGTGATAAATAATGGCTTATTTGAGGTACAGGATGGCGATACAATCTATGCGTACTATTGTGACCCGGATGATGCAACTGATACTGACCGTGATGCAGCCAGAGTGCAATGTTCACCGGATACCACTAAATCTAAAGTATCAGCAACAAACGCAGCTGCAGATGGTAACGATTATGCTGAGGTTACTGTAACGGTTATCGATATAGAGACAATGCCTGTTCAAGGTGTTACAGTTTCGATATCCAGTTCAAGAGGAGCACTTGATAATATTACTACTGTAAGCAATGTTAGTGATTCTTATGGCCAGACAAAGTTCAGGGTATCATCTACTACAACAGGATACTCTGTTATTACTGCAACGATGTCAGGTTATGGTACTGTGCAGGAAAAAGACACCATAGAGTTTTATGCATATACGAACGTAAACGAGACAACGATAGGTGGTAATTTTGGTCAGACAGTTGATCTCAGTGGTTTATATGCAGATGGTGGCGGTGCTACCAAAGATTTTATATCTCGAGCACGATATTCTATAAATGGCAGCAGGATAGTATATCTTAAACGTATAAATGGTGATTCCTATGGTGTATATGCTATGAATGCAGATGGCTCAAATATTCAGAAGCTTACAAACTCTTCATGGGTTATCTGGCCGCATTCGAATGTAGAGTGGACAAGTGGAGGCAATATTGTAGTTGCAGCAGATGATTTAGTTGGTACAAAGCCGAGTCCGCCATGGCGCGGACCTGAGCTCTGGCAGATTTCTGATGGTGTTACGGACCAGGAACAGGCAAATACTCAGCGGGTTTCGAGCCTTTATTCAGACACCCTGGATTATCCACCCGCATCACCTTTCTACGAGATTGATGAACGGAACGGCACATGTGTTGTATCATTTGGTGGGGATTTATATATCCAGCAATTATCACCATTAAATGCTAAAAAAACAATGGATAGACTTACAAAATTATGGAACCCGCCAGGTACAAAATATCGATGTATCAATCCTCGCTGGAACTCGACTGGCACAAAGATTGTCTGTACTATACTTGATGCTACTGGTGTCCCACCTGTTATAGGCAACTTTACTACAGGCTGGGTTTATGTGATAAAAGATTTAGGAACAATACCTGATACAGGCATCGGGAGTTTATCTGATGCTCACCTTGTTAAAGTGAGTCATAATACAAATGGTGTAGCGTTTCATCCCACGTGGTCAGGCACAGATGAGGTCATTCTTTATGCTTATGATGATAATAATGTGTTCTCCTGGGGTACTTATGCGTTTGGTGGGAATGATACTACGCCGTCAAGTTTTGATGGTTGTAATTTTAATTTATATATGAGGTATTATAATAATTCAACAGACGCGGTTCCTTATCCTCAACAAATTGTAAAGAATGACCCGAATGTGAATGAATTTTTTGCAGACTGGAACCCAACAGGTGATTCACTTGTGCAATTGACCATAAATTCATCAAAAGTTACGCAGGGTCGGGCTACGGATATTATCAATGAAGCATTAGTAACCTCACAGGGCGGGATTTTATTCGAGAATGGTAGACCAACGGTTTTAGTTCCTGATGGCGAAACACTGGCTGAAGGCGTAACGATTGGCACCCGTAAACCTACAAATGTCCCCTCTGTAACAGGAGATACTCTTGTATTAACCGGTGCTGCTCGTGAGTTCTATCCTTCAGTCAATTTCTCGAATGATATAACTATAATCTTATATTATTCGGCAAATGATGTTCCAGAAGAACAGCGGATATCTGGCGTGGACTCTGATGGTGACGGGTTATCAGATGCGACAGAAGCAAGTCTAAGACCATACTGGTATAATCAGTCAACATCGCAATGGGAACCATTTCTCGGTGTTGTTGATACCCTGAACAACAAGATAACTTTTACGAGTAATCATTTCTCGATCTTTGCAGCCGGCTTAGATCGATTACCTGATTCAAGTACCTCAGAGATACAGATAGAACCTGTGATCGCAGCAGATGGTAATAGCAGAATAGGATATATAATTTTAAGGAATGCCGAGGGTGTTGGCATAAATGGAAAATGGGTCACAGTCTCTTCCTCCAGCTTAGAAGATTCAATTATTCAACCGACCCAACCTACACATAGTGTTGGTGAAAAACACGGTGTTACTGAATTTTATATATCATCAAATACACAAGGAACATCAGTTATAACAATAGATGATGTGGGAACAACAACTACACTCTATTTCTGTGCAGAAAAAGATACGTTTTTAATCTCTATACCGTTACTTGTAAGAAAAGGAACCGGGTTCGCAATGAGCATAACTTTAGTAGATAAATTTGGTGCAGTGGTGGATTATGATGATACCATAACTGTTGTTCCTTATGATTTTTCAACTGTACAGCCTGCCTCTTCTATCCCTGAAATAGAGTTATATATCGAGAATGGATTAGCTAATACAATTACAACACTGAATAAAGATGGTGGGTATTATTATGTTATTGATAAAGGATATGCTTATGGTAGAAGCGATGAAATTACCGTAGTTGAGCAGGAGTTTGATACATTCTGGTTTGAAGTATATGGAGATGACGAGTATCTAAATAAGATAACTAACAAAGACATAAACGTAGTTATTAAAGGATATTTTAGTGGATTAATGCTTGATAGTGGCTGGCTTGATGATTACAGAATGGATGTGCATAGACTAACAGGGAACAGTCAGGACACAGAGCGTAAACCTGATGTATTCTATTATTCAAAAGGATATATAGTGGAATGGCGCAATCTTGTTTCTGATACGAATTTAGTTCCCGGTGAGACCGTGGTATTTAGTTTTAATTATTTAAACACCTATTTTGATACTTTCAGTGCAACTGTTTATCATTCACACAGGGTTGCTGGTAGCTATTCATATATAGATACAATAACTGGTTTACAGGCAGAGATATCTTATCCTGAAAATATTATAGATATGCCGTTTATAATTGAGATAAAACGGGTAGATTTAAGTGTTGAAACGGTTTCAGTAGCTAATGCCTCAGCCCAGGCTCGGGGTATAACTTTACTTTCTAATTACAGACCCTGGGAGATAATAGTAAAAACATTAGAAGATGAGGTAATAAGTACTTTTAATTCAGGCAAAGAGCTGACAATAGTATTACCGTATCTTGACGCTGAGCTTGGTTCGGTCGATGAGCAATTACTAAAGATGATGTATCTTGATGAGGCTAATAAAAAGTGGGAGGTATTATATAATTCTGAGGTTGATGTAGCATTAAATCTTGTTAGGTATTCGACCCCACATCTTACTATCTTTGCTCTTGGCGGTGCGACTGCAGCTAACCTGAATAACGTAATAATATATCCCAACCCATGGAAACCCAGTGTACCAACAGCTAATCTTCCGACCACAGACAACCGGTTCGGTATAAAGATTCTAAATCTCACAACCAATTGTAATATCAGGATATTCAACATAGCAGGTGAGCTTGTGGATGAGTTTTTTATTTTGAACTTAGGCATAGCCCGGTGGGATTTAAAGAACAAGAGTGGCAAGGACGTAGCAAGCGGTGTATATATTATAGTGATAACGAATGACCGCGGAGAGCGAGTAATAAAGAAAGTGACAGTGATAAAGTAGATAGTTGAGTGGTTCAAAGATTCAAAGATTAAAAGATACGGCAGGGAAGTGTATATTTTCGCTTTCTTTACTTTTAACTTGTCATAGGAGTTAGAACTTAGGAGTTCGTAATAATAGCTCCGAACCCCGAACTCCGAACTCCGAACTTTTTCGAAGGAGTCGTCATGAGCGCGGTTTGCGCTCTACACAAAGGATGAAAAACTAAAGATGATATGAAAAGAGTCACAAGTCGCAAGTTGTGAGTCAAAACAGGACTCGAGACTCAAGACTCAAGACTTTTCATAGGGGGCTCCAGCCGGCTGTAGTTCGTAGCCTGTAGCCTGTCCTGATACCTCTCACTTCTTCCGTTATCTTGCTTCTTGCTTCTACTTGATATTATTAGAGTTACAGCGTTTTTCAGAGGAGATATAGCATACAATGATATCTGAAAACGACAAAAATGTAATATTAACGTACGCTAAAAAGTATAAATTAGAGAAAGTAATTCTTTTCGGCTCATCAAAGGAAAGGACGGATGCACGAGATATAGATATAGGTGTAATTGGGTTAGCACCTGAATTATTTTTTAAATTCTGGGCAGAATTAGACAGGGGTCTCTCTTCTCCAGTGGACGTTATTGATTTAAGCATAGATTGTTCATTTAATAGACTTATAGAAAAAGATGGGCTGGTGTTATATGGCTAGTGTAAAAGAAAAAGTTTACGCGGAGATGGAAAATATTACAAAAGTTTTGAGCGAAATAGAAAAGGTGAAAGATATACCCTTCAAGCAACTCGTAGTCATTGTAGGGATAGGAGGATATCTCCAAAATGCTTATACAGGAATGGAAAATATTTTAAAGCAACTGTTATCACACAAAAACATACCAATACCAGACACACCAACATGGCACAGGGATTTATTGAGTTTATCCGTTGAACATAATTTTATATCGAGGGAAATCGCAGATAAGATAGATGAATATCGGGTCTTTCGTCATTTCTTTACGCATGCTTATGGTTTTCTTATAGAGTGGGAAAAATTAAAGCCCTTAATGGACCACATCTCTGAGGTTTATTCTAAGTTTAAGAGAGAAATAGATAGGTATCTTGAAGTAATTCCGGAAATAAAAAATTGAAAAATAGAAAATGTAGAGAGGGTCAGAAGCCCCGACGGATCTGCAAATAATTTTTTTTGACAGATTCAGTATAATGTATTATATAATCAAAAGAAAGGGAATTTTTGGTTATCTTGGTTGTGAAACAGGCTTCATCGCCTTAGTTATAGATTAAAATTTTCAGATAGATTTTTGTTAAAGGTCCAGCGTTACACTGGCCATATCAATCAAGAAATAAAAACTCCCTATTTTGTATTAAATACGACAGTCAGGCGCAGAGGCACAAAGATTGAAAGATTGAAAGATTGAAAGGAAAGGCACAGAGGCACAGAGGCGCAGAGGCACAAAGTATGAAAAGAGTCACAAGTCGCAAGTCGTGAGTCAAAACAGGACTCGAGACTCAAGACTCAAGACTCAAGACTTTTCAGCAGGCTTTTGGCTTTTGGCTTTTGGCTCCAGCCGGCTGTAGTCCGTAGCCTGTAGCCTGTCCTGACACCTCTCACTTCTTCCGTTATCTTGCTTCTTGCCTCTTGCTTCTATTTGATATTATTAGAGTTAGAATGTTTTTCAGAGGAGGTTTAACGGATGATGGAAACTTTATTACAGAATCTTTTTCAGGAAAATGTTATATTAGTGTCAGTAGCGATAACTGTCATCTCATTTATACTTGGTTTTTTTATTTCCAAATATCTTGATAGTCAAAAATTAATATCTTCAAAAAAGGTAGCGAAACAGATTTTAGAAGATGCCAGGCGGGAAGCAGAGGTGATAAAGAAGGAGAAAGTAGTTGAAGCGTATGACGAGATTCAGAAAGAGCGGAGTCGTACAGAAGATTTGCTACAGAAAAAAAAGAGGGAAGTAGCTGAACTTGAGATCTCGTTAAAACGCAAGGAAGAGGATGTATTAAGAGATAAAGATATCCTGTTAAAAAGAGACAAGGATATGAACATCAGAGAGGAGGTGCTTAATACAAAAGAGAGACAGGTTAAAGAAATGAGTGAAAAATATATTCGTGAATTAGAACGGGTATCAGGCTTAAGTGAGTTCGAGGCAAGAAACATACTTTTAAAACAGGTAGAAGAAGAAGCAAAGAAAGAGGCAGCACAACGGATTAAAAGGATCGAGGAAGAGGCTAAAACCGTTGCAAAGAAGAAAGCCAACGAAGCAGTGGTTCTCGCTATACAACGATATGCATCTGAACACGTGGCAGAATCATCGGTCTCTGTTGTTAATTTACCTGCTGAAGAGATGAAAGGGAGAATCATAGGAAGAGAGGGCCGAAACATAAGGGAGTTCGAGAAACTAACAGGCGTTGACCTCGTCGTCGATGATACACCAGAAGCTGTTATCATTTCTGCTTTCGACCCTATTAGAAGAGAGGTTGCAAAAAGATCGCTCGAGAAACTCATCGCAGATGGCAGGATACATCCTGGCAGGATAGAAGAGGTTGTAGAAAAATCAAAGACCGAGATAGAAGAAGGGATGCGGGAAGAAGGCGAAAAAGCCGCATACGATTTGGGAATACATAATTTAGCACCAGAACTTATAAAAATTCTCGGCAGATTGAAATACAGAACAAGTTATGGCCAGAACATATTACAGCATTCTCTTGAGGTCGCATACATTGGTGGAATGGTAGCATCACAGGTCGGCGCTGATGCTTCTATTGTAAGAAGAGCCTGCTTATTGCATGATATAGGTAAAGCTGTTGACCATCAGGTTCAAGGACCACATGCCTTGATCGGGGCACAGATCGCAAAAAAATATAATGAATCACCTGCTGTGATCCATGCTATCTCCGCACACCATTATGATGAGGAACCTAAAACTGTTGAAGCTATACTTGTTTCCGCAGCTGACGCTATATCAGCAGCAAGACCAGGCGCAAGAAGAGAAAACTTAGAAACATATCTCAAACGCCTTGAAGAGATAGAAAAGATCGCTCAATCGTTTGAAGGCGTGGAAAAGGCATACGCTATACAGGCAGGCAGAGAGGTTAGAGTTATAGTATCTAATGAACAGGTAGATGATGAGGGCGCTATTGAACTCGCAAGAAATATCGCTAAAAAAATTGAAAAAGACCTCGAGTTCCCAGGCGAGATAAAAGTAACTGTAATAAGAGAAACAAGGGTTATTGAATATGCACGATGATAATATTTTCAGAATTACTGTTTTTGGTGATATTATAGGCAAACCAGGTAGAAGAGCCTTAACTTATAATATTGAAAGGATATCAAAAGAGTTCAATCCTGATTTAATCATAGCCAATGGCGAGAATCTGGCAGGTGGCATGGGACTGAATCAGGAGACTGTACTTGAAATTTTAAATATCGGTGTCGATGTGATTACCGGCGGCAATCATTCGTTTAATAAAAAAGAGTCACTGAAATTATTTGATGAACAGTCGCGGTTATTAAGACCCGCAAATTATCCACCAGGGGTACCAGGCCGGGGACAACTTGTGCTTAATATTCATAATAAAAAAATCGCTGTTATAAATCTGCTTGGCAGGGTGTTTCTTGATAATGTGGATTGCCCATTTAGAAAGATCGATGAAATACTGGAGACTGAAAACATAAAAGAAGTTGATTACATAATTGTTGATTTCCATGCTGAGGCAACATCAGAAAAAGTAGCGATGGGCCATTATCTTGATAACAGGGTCTCACTTCTCTTTGGAACACACACACATATACCAACAGCTGATGAAAGAATTTTGCCAGGTGGAACAGCTTATATTACTGATATCGGCATGGTGGGACCACAGGACTCAGTTATCGGCATGGAAACAAGCATTGTATTTAAAAGGATAATATTAAATCTACCAGAAAGGCTGGAGGTAGCAAAAGGCAAGAGCATAATTCAGGGTATAAATGTTTCACTTGACAAAAACTCAAAAAAAGCAGTAGATATAGCGAGATTTAGTTACAAAGCATCAGACTGATTTTTATATACCATAGCCATTTTCTCCGAGGATAAGTATACACTAAAGGAGGTAGCTTCTTTATATGGAAATTTTACTCAAAGTATCAGCTAAATCCAACCCGAACTCAGTAGCCGGTGCCATGGCAATCAGCCTTCGAAAAGGTGAAAAAGTGAATGTACAGGTTATAGGGGCAGGTGCTTTGAATCAAGCGATTAAAGCAATCATAATTACGCGCGGGTTCCTTGCACCCAATGGTCTTGATGTTATATGTCGTCCTGCATTTATTGACCTTATGGTAGATGAAAAAGAAAGGACTGCTATAAAACTTCAGATAGAAACGAAGTGAGCCCATCCATGTGTGAGGGTCTTGTTTTGAGAAGAATGCCTCGCGCATCAGAACGATAGTTTACAATTGATAAGTAGGTGATAAATGTCTTATACATTTACTCTTCTTGATGGTAAAAAATTACACGAAGAAATAATACAGAAAATTAAAATAGAGATAGCTAAATTAAATAAAAAGCCGGTGTTAAGCGTGATACTCGTGGGAGAAGACCCTGCCTCGGCAATTTATGTTAAGAAAAAAAATGAAGTTGCTTGTAATATAGGAATAGAATCAAGAATACATAAATTTGATAAAAATATATCTTATGAAAAACTACTCGAATTTATTAATAGTCTTAATAACGATAAAAATGTTACCGCGATATTAGTTCAATTGCCACTACCAGAACATATTGATAAAGAGAAGGTTATAGAGAGTATCTTGCCGCAAAAAGATGCTGATGGGTTTCATCCTTATAATATGGGGCGATTATTTGCCGGACTGGATACTATAGAACCCTGCACACCTAAAGGTATTATTGAGTTATTAAAAAGATATAATATCACGATTCAAGGGAGGGAAGTTGTTATTATAGGCAGAAGTAATATAGTGGGGAAGCCGTTGTTTCATCTAATGATTAGAGAGAATGCCACTGTGACAATCTGTCATTCTAAAACTAATAATTTAAAAGACGTATGTAAAAGAGCTGATATTTTAGTAGCTGCTATAGGAAGGCCAAGGATGATAAATAAAGATTTTGTGAAAGATGGGGCCTGTGTTATAGATGTTGGAATGAATAGACTTAATGGTAAGCTATGTGGTGATGTTGATTATGATGAAGTAATAGAAAAGGTGAAGTTTATAACTCCTGTACCTGGGGGTGTTGGTCCTATGACAGTAGCAATGCTTATGAAAAACACCCTGGAGTTATACAAGTGTCAGTCGACATTCTGCGAATAGAGATCCAGCCATTTCTCTTGAGGTCCTTCAGCACTTCGGACTTCAGGATGAGCGGTCCGACGAAAAACTCGCCAGACTGCTCAAATTGATAGGAAAAATATGACTCTTGAAGAAAGAAAAGTATATACAGTTACGCAGATAAACCATTTTTTAAAAGTTTATATTGAACGAGAGCAATTTTTCAATGATTTCTGGGTAAAAGCCGAGGTCTCAAGTTTAAAATATCATACCTCAGGACATATATATTTTAATCTAAAAGACAGGCGTTCACAGATACGTGCTGTAATTTTTAAAAGAGAAGCTAGTAAGCTTAAATTCAAGCTTTTAGATGGGATGGAGGTTTTTGCGAGATGTAGGCTTGATGTTTATATTGAGGGTGGAACATATTCTCTGATTATTCAGGAGATACAGACTACTGGTGAAGGAGAGTTATACAAAAAATTTTTAGAGATAAAAGAGAAACTAAGAAGAGAAGGGCTTTTTGAACCAGAACATAAAAAAACCATACCAGGTTTTGCAAAAACGATAGGGGTGATTACAGCAAGAACCGGGGCTGTTATACGGGACATTTTACGTGTGATAAAGAGGCGGGCACCATGGGTAAAGGTTTATCTCTTTCCTGCACTTGTTCAGGGCGAAGGAGCAGCAGAGGACATTATCAGAGCATTAAGATTAGCACGTAGTTTTAAAAACATAGATGTTATCATTATCGGTCGTGGCGGCGGATCGATGGAAGATTTATGGTGTTTTAATGACGAGACGCTTGCTCGTGAGATTTTTGAGACTGAGATACCGGTTGTTTCAGCTGTAGGTCATGAGATCGACTGGACCATTGTTGATTATGTATCAGACAGAAGAGCAGCAACACCGACTGAGGCAGCTGAGATTTGTACGCCTGATCGAAACGAGCTTATAAAAAATCTTAATAAAATAATCGATCGAGGTATGAAATCTATGAATAATAGAATTAATTATTATGAAGAGGTTATGGAAGATATAAAAGGATGCAGGTATTTTGTTCAGCCTTTATTATTGATACGTGACAGAGATGAAGCATTGGTAAAAAATATCAACAGACTGAGATATATGATCGGCAATTCATTAAATTTAAAAAATAACAGAATAAATAACTATATAAAAGTCCTTAATGCTTATTCACCGCTTAAACTTCTTCCTACAAAAAAAGATAATTTATTTGTATTAAGGGAAAAGATTGTTAATAATTATAGAAGGTTTATTGACAAAAAGAGAGAATCATTAGAAAAGAGTAATCAAGGGATAAAGCTACTCAACCCGGTGAATGTTTTGAATCGTGGTTATGCAATTGTAGAAGATAAGAATAGAAAGTTAATTAAAAGTATTCATAGCGTAGAAAAAGATGATGATATTTTAGTAAGGGTTTCTGACGGTACCATTTTATCAAAAATACAAGATAAAAAAGGGTTATAAAGATTGAAAGATTGAAAGATTGAAAGGAAAGGCACAGAGGCACAGAGGCACAAAGTATGAAAAGAGTCGTGAGTCAAAACAGGACTCGAGACTCAAGACTCAAGACTTTTCATAGGGGCTCCAGCCGGCTGTAGCCTGTAGCCTGTCCTGATACTTCTCACTTCTTACTTCTTACTTTTTTAGGGGAGGATTTATGGCTGAGAAACAGACTTTTGAATCAGCATTTGCTGAACTTGAAAAAATTGTTGAGGAGCTTGAGAGCGGCGAGATAGCATTAGAAGAATCCATTACTAAATTCGAGCGAGGCGTTACTCTCTATCAGTTCTGCAGAAAGGAGCTTGATAAAGTTGAAGAAAAGGTTAAAATACTTGTTGATAAACTGAAAGCCGAAGAAGAAGTAGCTCGAGACGAATTTCTGGAAAATAATCAATGAACAATGATAAACTTAAAGAAAATTTCGAAGAGTTTTTATATAAAAAATTTAGGGAATTAGCTACTAAAACTTTTTTTGACGAATCTTTTTATAGTTTAAAAGCAGGTGGCAAAAGATTAAGACCATTACTTGTTTTAAATACTTCTTTAAAAGATAAACTCACAGATGATGTTTTATATTTTGCTTCAGCTGTTGAATTAATACATACATATTCCTTGATACATGATGATTTGCCGTGTATGGATGACGATGAGCTACGTAGAGGAAAACCGACATCTCATAAAGTATTTGGTGAAGAAAAAGCAATATTTGCAGGAATAAATCTCTTGAATACTGCCTTTAAAATGATATCGAGGATCGAAATAAAAGATATAAAAAACAGATTAAAAGAAGAGCTTGTTTCGGCAGCTGGGATACACGGCATGGTAGGAGGGCAATTACTTGATTTATTTGGTGTCGAAGAAGAACTTAACACTTTTGATGAGATCGAAGCTATACATCTTAATAAAACTGCAAAAATGATTATGGTAGCAGTAGCTGGAGCAGCTATATTAAAAGGATTAACAAGCAACGAGATTAGAGATGCTAAAGAATCAGGGATTAAATTAGGGCTTTGTTTTCAGATCGTTGATGATATACTTGATGAAACTGGTCAGGAAAAAGAGATTGGTAAACCCATAAAAAGTGATATTAAAAATAATAAAAAGACAGCTGTAAGTGTTCTTGGCTTGAATAAAGCAAAAGAAAAAGCTAAAAAATACATCAAAGAAGCAAAAGAGAGTTTGCCCACTAACCTAAAGACCACTGACTTAAATGAATTGATTGATTTTGTTCTTGAGAGAACACACTAACTCCGAACTTTTTCAGAGGTGAGCCAATGGAACGACTTATTGATAAGATTAACGAACCATCAATGTTAAAGAATCTCAATATTGCAGCTTTGAACCAGTTGTGTGATGAGATCAGGGAGCGTATAATTGAGGTGGTAAGCAAGAATGGAGGTCATCTTGCACCATCTTTAGGAGTAATAGAACTAACAGTTGCACTACATTATATCTTTAATCTGCCTGATGATAAAATAATCTGGGATGTTGGTCATCAATGCTATGCTCATAAGATCATATCAGGCCGGAATAAGGACTTTGATACATTGAGACTTATCGATGGGATGTCTGGGTTCCCAAGAAGGAGCGAGAGTGTGTATGATGCTTTTGGTACCGGTCATTCGAGTACATCAATAAGTGCTGCGCTTGGCATGGCATGTAGCCGTGATTTAAGAGGAGAGAATTTTAAAGTTATAGCTGTGATCGGTGATGGTGCTATGTCAGGTGGAATGGCTTTTGAAGCTATGAACCAGGCAGGCTCTTTAAAAAAAGACTTAATAGTGATCCTTAATGATAATGAGATGTCGATCTCAAGAAATGTCGGTGCACTCTCTCAATATTTTAACAAACTGATTACAATCCCTATATATAGAAAAATCAGGGATGATATGGAAGAACTTATAAAAAGACTCCCTGTTATAGGTGGCAGAGCGCACCCGTTACTTAAAAGAATAGAAGAGAGTTTAAAAAATTTTTTTATTCCCGGCGTGTTATTCGAGGAACTTGGATTCCATTATTATGGTCCTATTGATGGTCATAATCTCCAGGGTCTGATAGAACTTTTAGCTCGGATAAAAATTGTTAAAGGTCCAATAATAGTTCATTGTGTTACAAGAAAGGGCAAGGGCTATAATTTTGCTGAGGCAGACCCGGAGACCTTTCATGGCTCAGGCCCTTTTATAATAACTAACGGCAAAAGTTTTACAGAAACAAATAAAATAACATATACAAAAGTTTTTTCACACTGGATATGTGAGGAAGCTTCCAATAATGATAAAATAATTGCTGTAACAGCTGCTATGACCAGGGGTTGCGGACTCGAAGAGTTTAGAGATAGGTTCCCTGAGCGATTTTTCGATGTAGGTATCGCTGAAGAACATGCTGTAACATTTGCTTCTGGAATGAGTTGCGAAGGACTTATACCCATTGTAGCAATATATTCTACGTTTTTGCAGAGAGCCTTTGACCAGATACTGCATGATGTCGCTCTGCAGAATTTGCACGTAGTCTTTGCTGTGGATAGGGGTGGTATTGTTGGAGAAGATGGAGCAACTCACCAGGGAACATTTGATTTATCATATCTTAATTGCATCCCTGAAATTATAATATCAGCTCCGTCAAATGAGATTGAACTCCAGAACTTATTACACACAGCAGTCGCTTCTTCTAAACCATTTGCTGTAAGATATCCACGTGATTTCGCACCAGGTAACTCATTGTTAAAATATAATGAATTTAAAACCATCAAGATCGGAAAGTGGGAAATAAAAAGGAGCGGTAAAGAAGTATGTATTTTAAGCACAGGATGCATTACCAATGAATGTATCTCTGTTTCGGAAAGTATCGATGCAACGCTGGTGAATGCGTTATTTGTTAAACCAATTGATGAAGATATGATAAAAGAATTGGTTAAGAATCATAGGGTATTTATTACTGTTGAAGAGAACGTGTTAACTGGTGGGTTTGGTAGTCGGGTAGAACATTATATTCATAGCATCGTAAAAAATGGGGTGAAAATAAAATTAATCGGGTTAAAGGATAAATTTATTGAACATGGTAATTTATATGAAATAAGAAAACGATACGGTTTAACACAAGATAAAATACTTGAAACCGTAAAAGAATTTATGACCACGAATGCAACTTCGTAAATAGGGGGTATTTAGTTGATGAGGAAAAAAGCAGGAATTATTATTAATGAGAATAAAATAAAGATTATAAGACAGACCTTATCCAGGGTTATTAATATTTTAAAAAAGAGCGGGTATGAAGTAATGAGTGAGATAGACTTAAAGAACAAAAGAAGAAATAAAATAGAGTTGGATGGTCTGGATGTTGTGGTTATATTTGGTGGTGATGGGACGCTACTGCGTGCAGCAAGAACATTAAAAAATAAAAATATACCATTATTACCCATAAACGCAGGAAGCCTCGGATTCTTAACAGAGATAACGTTAAAAGAAGCAAACGAAGCTGTAAAAAAATTTATTGATAAAGAATATTTTATTCAGAAACGTATATTTCTTGATACGAAAATTATTGACAAAAATAATAAGATAAAAGAACGATTCACAGCATTAAATGATATTGTAATCTCAAGAACCTTTGATGCACGTATCTTTTCAGTAGCTATATTTGTTGATGAATGGTTTGTTAACAGAATATTCGCTGACGGTGTTATAGTTTCCACGCCAACCGGCTCTACTGCTTATAACCTTGCAGCTGGCGGACCCGTGATACATCCAGAGTTAGACATTATAGTTATAACACCCATCTGTCCCCATTCGTTGAATAACAGGCCTATAGTGGTTTCAGGTAACAGCGAGATAAAAATAGCTGAGATACAGCGGGCAGATACGGTTATACTTACAGCTGATGGACAGGAACGATCAGGTGTTATTCAGGAAGACGATATTATTATTGTGAAAAAACATAAAGATACTATAAAATTAGTTCATCCTTTTAAACGCAGTTTCTATTATACCTTAAGACATAAATTAAATCTCGGCAGAGAGTAATAAAATTCGTAGATACTGCTTATCTAAATTTTTTTACTAATTTTACTTAATAACTCTTTCATTAATAAAAAATATTCATTTATTCTATTAAATATCATTTCTGCTACCATTTCTTTATAAGTATGCGAAGTGGCATTTCTTTTATCAGTCATATCTAAAAATTTTACAGTGTCTTCTTCTGATAAAAAACCCAATGAAAACATCTCGCGAAAACATGATTTCGGGGAATTTACGATTATCCCTTCGTTGACTTTTAAATATTCTTTTAAAAACTTCCATACTGCCTCAAAAGTAAATTCAAACCTCTGTATAGTAGCATCTCTTACAATTATCGAAAATGGCTCACTTAATATCTCTTCAAGTGTTTTTAAAGTCCTATTAGCATCCTGATACTTTAATTTCAATCTTTCCATATTATATGCTCTTTTAAAATCTCTCTTTTAAAATCTTCCGAAACTTCATTAAAATTAATTATTTCTACTTTATAAGGAATACTTAAATCTTCTAGTTTTTCTCTTAATAAAGTAATTTTATTTTGGTTAAAGTCATTATACGGTACGATACATATATCTATATCTGAATTATTATAGTTATTTAATCTTGCTCGTGAACCCAAAAGTATAACTTTTACATTTTCATCTTTTAGAAAATTCAGTATTATATTCTTTAAGTCAACTATATATTTATTCTCTTCAACTCCCATTTTAACATCCTCTGTAAATTATACTTTATTATATCATAGTAAAAATATTCAGTCAATATTTTTTAAAGACGGCTTTAAAGTCTAAAGAATTGGTCTTGTGACCCTTTTTACATTATATTGATTATATTGAAATTACAAAAAATAAAAAATGTAGTGAGCATCTTTAGATGCGATAAACAGGGTTTTAAAAGAGACCTCTAATTCTATATCTTGACATTTTATTTGATACCTATTTGAATCTTTAAAAAAGTATATGTGGATACTAAAATTCAGAGTTTTATAAAGGTTCAAAGATTAATATGAATATTATTGAAAAGACGCTTTTATTTTTACCATTGTTTTTACTTGTATTCTCACTTGATTCAATGACTCCTGAAGCACACTTTATAAAGATGCCTCTTTTTGTTATCAGTGTGTTAATTCTTATTGGTTATCTTTTAATAAGTAAAAAAAGATTGTATTTTAATTTTAACATAGTATTTTTTTTATTTATTGTATGGATGATAATTTCGCTTTTCTGGTCAATAAATTATAAAATATCTGCTGTAACTATTATAAGCTGGTTATCGATTTTTTTATATGCCGGGCTACTTACAGCCAATATAAATACTAACAGCCTCGGAAGACAAATTTTATTTCTTTTAGCGATATTTCTTTTCATAGTATCAGCAATCGGGATTTTACAGTATTATGGTTGGGATAAGATATTAAAATTCGGTGTATTACAAAACTGGGAAGGCGATGTTATCACTGTTTTTGGCAACCCCAATTTTACAGCTGATTTTTTAATTAGTATTGTACCTGTGGTATTATGCACCGCCCTTGAAACAAAAAAGGTGATTTATGTTATAAGTGGTCTTCTGGGTTTATTTACAATTTTTCTAACGCGATCCCGCGGGGCCGAGCTCGGGATTAGTATCAGTTTATTATTTTTAATTTTCGGATATAGAAAAATAATTAATAAAAGAGTATTGATTGGTTTAATTGCAGGAGTGATTTTGGTTTTTGGATTCAATTTTACAAATATTTCGTCCCAGATCAAAGAAACGATAACCGATGTAGAGAAAGGGTTTCGGCTACTTGCTTATATCTCAACGCTTGAACTTATAAAAAATAATTTTAATAAAGGGGTAGGGATAGATAACTTTGTAGTCGTATATCCGCTTTATGATATTCACAAAAAAGAAGGCAGATATCTTGAGCTAAAGACCAATGAAGCACATAATGATTTTTTGCAGGTCTTTGCAGAAACCGGCATAATAGGCATCTCTTTTTTTGTAACGTTTCTGATTTTTGTATTTATGAAAAAAGGGGGGTATATATATGGTATTATTGCACTATTAATTCAGAGCTTATTTAATTTCCCATTACAGATAATTACAACTCAGACTTTTTTTTATCTCTTTTCATTAATGAATTTTAAAAAAATCAGGATACTTGAATATAATATAATTTCTTTATTCTTATCATTTATCCTGTTAATTTTTTTAATTATCGTATATATCAAGGAAGAGGCAGGGCTTGTTTATTACAGGCTTGGAACATTGTATAAAGAAGCAAATATGTTGGAAAAATCTTATGAATCATATAGCAAAGCCTTAAAATTAACTCCCTATAATCCAGACCTGTTAACCAATTTAAGTGTGGTATGCACATATCTTAAAAAGGATGAGGAGATATTCGATTTGGTTAAAGATGCGATAAAATACAGCCCATATGAAGATGCAACAAGATTGAACCTCGCTGTAGAATTATATAAAAAGGGATTAAAAGGAGAAGCTGCCTCTAAAGTAAAATCCGCATATCGCCTGTCACCAAAAAGAAAACAAGTGGTCGAATTTTTAGAGTATTTAAAAAAACAATGAAATTTAAGCTGACAAACAAGAAAATAATAGAAGGTCTATTAATATATCTTATTTTTGCTATACCTTTATTTTTTATGGGGATAACTGGCTTTCGAAATCACAGTTTTGATGAGTTGCAGAATGGGATATTTTCAGTAGCTGGTGCTGATCAATATTTAATAAAAGAAGTATTAGGTTTAATTATTGTAGCTATTATTTTTTCTGTTGTTGGGAGAAGTTATATAAAAAGAGAACTATTTATGATTCTTCTCTCTTTTTTATTAGCTTGTTTAACATCTTATAAAACAAACAATCCTGAATATATAGGTAAAAGTATGATTATTTTTATTTTTTCTTCTGGTATTATTTTATCATCAGCTTTTACTCTTAATAAAAATAAATCTGTGTTTGCTTTAACCATCTCTGCTATTATCTGCGCATCGTATGGTCTGTTACAGTACTATGGGCTTGAGTTTGTTTCTTATAAAAGTATTGTTCTTACATCAAGTATAGGGAATAAAAATTTATTTGCCGAGTTTTTAACAGGTGTTTTCCCTTTTTGCTTATATTTTATCCATAAAAAAAGGTATCTCAGATTATGGGGTATTATTTCTGCTGTGATTATTTTATACACCCTGTATCTATGCAGGACGCGTTCGAGTTTTGTTGGCATCCTGGCTATAATTACGTTATATCCGTTAATTTGTCTAAAAAATAAAAAATCGTTGATAGTTTCTCTGATTGTATTTGTTTTTGTTTTTTTAATAATGTATTTAAGTCTGCCCACCTTTAAGACAATATTCCAGCTAAAACGGGGTACAAACCTCGTTAGATTATTAATCTTTAAATCAACGCTTGACGGTATAAGAGAGAATATTTTTGGTGCCGGCATAGGAAGTTTTCCACTTTTATATCCTGAATATGCTTTAGCTAATGAGCGTGAATTATCCGGGCATCTAAGGGTTGATAATGCTCACAATGATTTTTTACAATATCTCGTCGAGACAGGAATTTTTATTTTTTCGCTTATTATAAGCTCGATTATTTTATCAATTATGCGGGCTTACAATAAAAAGGACGAGATAAACAGGTTTGCTATATTATCCATTGTCGGGATAGGAGCTACTGCAATGTTTGGGTTCCCGTTGCATCAATACGCTGCGATACTTATTTTCTCTTTTTCTTTAGGGATAATTACAGCAGATCATAACGCGGACATATACACTAAAAAAACAGGTATTTTAAAAATGATTATAGCATTTATAGTGATGGCAGTATTATGCACAGGTGCTGTTGTCGCTGATATCTCTGATTACAGGGGTATCTATTTTGAAGATAATAATATGTTTGATAATGCATTGAAAGAGTTTAACAGGGCTGTGAGTATATCTAAGAATAACGAGGTTTATAATTATAGGATAGGTAATTGTATGAAAAAGGTAGATATAAACAAATATTATCAGAAGATAGAATTTTATTTTAAAAGAAATATCGAATTGTTCCATACAAACATAAGGAACAGAGGCAATCTCGCAGAATTCTATAGAGATGTCGGCAAAAACGAGAAATCAGCAATAGAGTTTAAAAAAGTTTATTATCTCGACCCACTATGGGATTATGGGAACATCAATCTATGTGGAGTATATAATACTATGTTAAAGTATGAACAGAGTGTTGAACTATTATTTGATGCAAGAATAAAAGGTTTTAGAGAACCAAAACTTTATGAGAATTTAGGTTTTACATTATTTCAATTAAAGAGGATGAAGGAATCAGCCCGATATTATGAACTACTACTGAAGTATGATGAGACACCGCAAAATTATAAAAATCTTGGGGTGGTGTATGTCTATCTGGGTGATTACCAAAAGGCTAAAGAAACATTTTTACACGGTCTTAATAAATTTCCGCATAGTGAATTGTTGCAAAACAATTTGACGCAAATGATGATACTGGTAAAATAATAGTGGTGAGCACCTTTAGGTGTGAAATATAGAGATGGCTGAGAAAGAGCAATTTGAAGAAAAGTTAATGTTTCTCTCACAGATAGCAGGTGAGCTGGCTCATGAGCTGAAAAACCCGTTGAGCACCATCGGTCTAAATATCCAATTGCTTATTGAAGATTGCAAGGAACAGCAAGAAAGCGAGAAGACCATAAAAAGACTTGATAGAATAAAATTAGAGGTTGACAGACTTGATCGACTCTTAAATGATTTTCTTAAAATTATTCGCGGCTATAAATTAGAACCTGTTAAAATTGAGTTGAATCATTTAATTGAAGAAATATTAATATTTCTGGAACCAGAAGCAACAAGAAAAAATATCAGGATTTTACCGATATATTCTAAAGCTAAATTAATCGTCAATGTTGATAGAAATCAGATGAAACAGGCTATTATTAATGTTATCTTAAACTCGATTCAAGCTACACATTCTAATGGTGACATATTTATCAAAATATACAAAAGAGAAAAAGATGCTGTTATTGAGATTATTGATACGGGTTGTGGTATAAAGAAAGAGAACTTAAATAAAATATTTGACCCCTTTTTTACTACCAAGGAAAACGGCACCGGGCTTGGACTTGCTGCTACCAAAAGAATTATCGAGGAACACGCTGGAAGCATCAAAGTTTTTAGTGAACAGGGAAAAGGTACTCAGTTTTTAATTTTTATTAAAAGTCATAGTGGCAATTAAAGAAAGGTAGTTGACAAAATGA
Source organism: Candidatus Hydrogenedentota bacterium (assembly GCA_040752395.1). GTDB lineage: Bacteria > JBFMHD01 > JBFMHD01 > JBFMHD01 > JBFMHD01 > JBFMHD01. The sequence continues at coordinate 6,233 of JBFMHD010000008.1, read as the reverse complement.
CAATGGTTATTTTTATAAAACATTAGTATTATTAGAAATAGATATACTAAATATTGGCTTATTAATTGCGTAAACATATAGCACAATCTGGTCCCTAAAAGACCTTACTACTCACCCTATCTAAAGCTGTGTATATTATATGAGGGGGTGGGTAAAATTAGGATTGTGCTAAACAACAGGGGTAGCTGTTATGGACTTACTAATTGTAGATGATGATAAAGAATTAAGAGAGACATTAAAAGAGGTTTTTGAAAAGGATGGGTATCTTATTGATACAGCTTCTTGTGGAGAAGAAGCTATATATATTGTTCGAAGAAGACCTGTCAGGGTTCTTATATCAGATTATGATATGCCTGATTTTAACGGTATTGAACTTATAAGGAAATTAAAAGAAGAGTTACACAGAGTTGATATCAGATATTTGTTAATGACAGGTGAGATTGATATAGATTTTTATGATGAAGCATTGAGATTAGGGATTGAGCATTTATTCAGGAAACCCTTTGAGTTATTAGTTTTAAAAAGATATTTAGAAAGTATTCTATCAGGAGGTATAAATTATGGGAAAGATTATTGGAATTGATTTAGGGACGACTAATTCATGTGTAGCGATAATGGAGGGAGGAGATACTAAAGTTATAGCTAATTCTGAGGGCAGTCGTACCACGCCCTCGGTTGTGGCTTATACAAAAGATGATGAGCGGGTAGTTGGTCAGGTTGCGAAACGTCAGGCCATAACCAATCCTGAGAGCACAGTCTATTCGATTAAGAGATTTATGGGCAGGCGATATGATGAGGTGCTGGAAGAGATGAAAAGGATTCCTTTTAAAGTAGTTCGTGCCCCAAATGATGATGCGCATGTTAAGATAAAAGACAGGGTTTATTCCCCACCTGAGATATCTGCTATGATTCTTCAGAAGATGAAGCAGACAGCTGAGGATTATCTTGGTGAACAAGTTACAGAGGCGGTTATTACTGTGCCAGCGTATTTTAATGACAGTCAGCGTCAAGCAACCAAAGATGCGGGCAGGATTGCCGGGCTTGATGTTAAGCGAATAATAAATGAGCCAACAGCAGCTGCACTTGCTTATGGACTTGATAAGAAGAAAGACGAGACAGTAGCTGTTTATGACCTTGGTGGCGGAACATTTGATATATCGATCCTTGAGATAGGAGAGGGAGTTGTTGAGGTAAAATCTACAAATGGTGATACACATCTTGGCGGTGATGATTTAGACCAGCGGCTCATTGATTATGTCGCGGATGAGTTTTATAAACAGGAAAGGATCGATTTAAGAAAAGACCCAATGGCTTTACAGAGATTAAAAGAAGCTTGTGAAAAAGCAAAATGCGAGTTATCGACAACAATGCAGACAGAGATAAACCTCCCGTTTATTGCGCCCGGCAAAGAGGGACCAAAACATCTTAATATGACACTAACAAGAGCAAAACTCGAGGCATTGGTTTCTGATCTCATTGAAAGGAGTATTGGTCCCTGTCAGCGAGCATTAGATGACGCAGGGCTGACACAAGATGATATTGATGAGGTAATACTTGTTGGCGGTGCTACGCGGATGCCATTGGTTCAGCAAAGGGTACAGGAATTCTTTAAGAAAGAGCCGAATAAAAGTGTAAACCCTGATGAGGTGGTAGCTGTTGGAGCTGCTATACAGGGTGCTATATTATCAACCGATCCAACGGTTAAATCTGCGGTTAAGGATATTTTATTACTTGATGTAACGCCTCTCTCACTTGGTGTTGAGACACTTGGTGGTGTCTCGACTGTTCTTATACCAAGAAACACGACCATCCCGACAAAGAAAACAGAAACATTCTCAACAGCAGCAGATAATCAGACCACCGTGGAGATCCATGTGTTGCAGGGTGAGAGACCCATGGCGCGTGACAACAAATCACTTGGAAGGTTTCATCTTGAAGGGATACCGCCTGCACCAAGAGGGATACCTAAAATTGATGTCACGTTCGATATAGATGCTAATGGCATATTAAAAGTTACAGCAAAAGACCAGGCAACATCAAAAGAGCAGAAGATAACCATCACAGCATCAAGCGGGTTAACTGAAGAGGAGATTAAAAAGCGAGTTGCTGAAGCAAAGGAGCACGAGGCTGAAGACCAGCGAAGAAAAGAACTGATCGAAACAAGAAACCATGCTGATAGTTTGATCTACCAGACTGAGAAAACTATGAAAGAGCTCGGTGATAAAGTCTCATCAAATATTAAAACAGAGGTTGAAGAAAAGATAAAAGATTTAAAAGAAGTTCTTGACAAAGATGACATAAATCTTATTAAATCAAGAATGGATGCTCTGAATAATGTATTGCACAGGTTCTCAGAAGAGGTGTATAGAGCATCAGGTGCCAAACAACAGCAACAAGAAGAGGTTTACAAAGAACCTCAGAAAGAAGAGAAAAAAAAAGAAGAGACAAAAGACACCGGTGATGTAGTTGATGCTGAGTACAAAGTAGTTGATGATGAGAATAAAAAATAGTTTAATTTGCACTCACACATAGTCCCCACACTCCCATACCAAAATGCCGGGGTTCCCCACCCCGGCTATTTATTTTACCCAACTTCAAAACAATAAAATACAAATCATTGATATATATGGAATTATAAATCTATTTGTCGCTAACCACCACTCTTTTCATCCCCTTTAAAGTGTCTCACGTTTCATGGAAGCAGTATAATATCCTGTCTTCTAATTTTTAATTTTTAATTTTGAATTTTGAATTATTAGATAACAATCTGATCCGTATCGAGCAAGGCGATACTATTATCGAGTATGAATATTCAGCTACAGGCAAACGTATATCAACCTCAATTAATGGTCGTAAGACACTATTGTTTTATGACAATGAAGATGTTATCGAAGAAGTAAATGCATCCGATTCCGAAGTTATCAAATGGTATATTCATGGTCCTGGCATAGACGAGCCATTAGCCTTCAAAACCTGGGTCGATTCACCAGGACTAATGTATGGTGGCTATCTTGCAACTGTTTATCTTCACGAAGACGGTCTTGGCTCAATCGTCTATTTATCCGCCTGCGTGAATCGTCCTGTGGTTGGGGAGTAGAAACGCCTACGCCACACAGGACCCCGCATAGCGCTTTCCTGCCTTGTGGTGAACAGGTCAGGATTTAATGCTAAATTACCGTCTGTGCTGTATTCTGTTGAATAATCTCGTCTAATCTTCGGGAACTGAATTAACTTACCCATATTTATTCACTCAAAAAAATAATAGCCGATTGATTAAAAAAGTCAAATACAAAAACACAATCGTTCTCGCTGTGCACAGTCCTTGCTTTTCTTAGTTTTTTTGTTTGCAAGGTCTGTGCCCAGCGAGGTGTGGAGCAAGTCTGATGCCAGCAAAGCTGTCATCAGACTTGCAGAAGGAAGGCACAAAATTTTATGGTTGTGCCTGCCATCAACAATACATTCAAATCTTGTCTTCTGTGAGATAATTAGCAAAAAACGTGCAAATATACCTGTCTTAACGAAAATATAGTTGAAATTTTACCCTTGACTTTTTCGTAATTTTCATTATAATTATTCATATATTCATATATATGTTGTAATTGAGGTTTGATTATGTCTAAAATCTCGGAACAGCGCCTTACCTTCTTTTTCCCGAATGACCTGTATACTCGCCTCGTTAAACATGCTCAAAAAAATAAGGTACATAATTTGGAAAACAAGGCAAAGAAAAAACCTGCAACAATGGGCGAAATAGTTAGAATAGCAGTTGAGGAGTATTTGAAAAAAAACAAGTAATTTACAACCGCCTGTAAAAAGGCAGGGGACTGCCAGTAGAAGCTGACAGCCCCCCGAAGCCCTCCCAAATAAGCTTGGTATGACTTCAACAACGGGTAAACTTTACAATTAATTCCCTTGATTGTAAAATAATTATTTCACCTCTTGGACGGTTAATAAAATAAAGTTAGTTGCACCACAATATTGCATTTGTCATGTTTCATAAAGGAGGTAATCTCGATGAATAACAATACTATACTGCAACAAAATATTTTGCACTCAGTAGTTGACCATTATCACGAGACATTCAAGAAGACACCGAAAGCTCGGCGCTTTCTTTTAAGCGCATCTGAAATTACTAAAGAACATATTGAAGCACTCAAGATTGGATATGCGGACGGTTTCAATCAAAAAGCTCATCGCCGCTAAAGGAGAGAACCGCGATATTGCTTTTGACATAGGCATTCTCACTGACAAAGGCGGAGAAAAATTCAATGGATGTCTCACCTTCCCTGTTATCAATCAGGACACTCAAGTAGTGGATATAATCGGTTATCGGCTGCAAAAAACTTCGTCACCGACTGAACGCTGGATATTTTTGAATAGTCATCCTGTTATTGAACCGAAAAATGATAGTATTGCTGAACTAATCGATCAACTGGAAGAATATCGTTTGAGAAAAGATGAGATAGACCCAAGCGGTGAGATTATCCGTCAAATCGGAGTACGGACGTATCGAGTGATTGGACTGACTCCCTATCCGATGAACAAGCTCAAGGTCAATCTTCGTATTAGTCAGGACGGAATTACTCATATAGACACTGTTGATTTGTATGTATCACGTTCAAGGAACGGACTAATCAATCAACTGATGAGTACGTTCTGCGAAGATAGAGGAACTATACGAAAAGAGATTGAGAGTTTAATAGGACATCTTGAAGATATTCGGATAAAGATGCTGAAAATGGATAAAGAACAGGAAGAGGGCGAAGAACCAAAAGCGATTAGTGAATTGGAGCGCAGCGAAGCGATAGAAGAACTGAAGAAAAAAGATATTATAAAAATAATTAGCGAAGATCTCGGAAAGATCGGTATAGCAGGCGAGGAGCAAAACCGGATGATGCTATATATGGCATTCACTTCGAGAAAACTCCGTAATCCGTTATCGATAATAGTCAAGGGCGATAGTGCCAGCGGTAAATTGCATTTAGTGAAACAAGTGCTTCGTCTTTTCCCGGACGAAGAAATCCAAAACTTCACAGACGTATCAGCCAAGGGATTATACTACATGCCAAAGAATGGTCTTGCGCATAAAATCCTTGTGATATTTGAGCGACATGGGTCAGAAGCAAGCGACTATTCAATCAGGAGTTTGCAGAGCGAGGAAAAGCTGGAGATTGCTGTTCCTGTCCGTGACCCGAAAACGAACGAGTTTAAGACCGTGAAAAAGACTGTGTTCGGTCCGATCTCTTATGTGGAGACATCAACCGAGTTAAAGATTCATCCCGAGAATGAGACGCGTATGTTTGATTTATACATTGACGAAAGTGAAGCGCAGACAGAAAGAATATTTACAGTGCAAGATCGGACTTATTTACCTGAATCCAAATCAAAAGACGAAAACCTTGACCAGATTATTCGGAAACACCATAATATTCAGCGTGTGCTTGAAAGTAGGAAGGTGCGGATACCGTATGTGCGAGAGATAAAGTTTCCAAAGAACCAGCTGCGCCTTCGCCGAGACTGTATGAGATTTCTTGCACTAATTGAAACGTTTGCATTTTTGCACCAGTATCAGAGAAAACAGGAAACGATAAACGGTGAAACGTACATTGTCGCAGACATAAATGATTACAGGTTTGCGTATGAACTTGCAAAAGACATACTATCAGAGACACTTGCACCGATACATCGAAGAAGCCGAGAACTACTTACGTTCATCAAGGAGATTATTAAAGAGAAAGAAAAAGAAAATGTCTCTTTGAGCGACATGCAGGAATATACAGGCTGGCTGTTAAGTTCAATTCGCCGCTACTTGAAAGAGCTTTTGCATGAAGATTATTTAGAGCAGCGCCAGGGCGCACAAGGGAAACGATGTTATTTCAGTTTATGTCGAAGGAATGCAGAAACAGAAGGAACAATCAGCGGTCTTCTTCGTCCTGAAGAACTTGAAAAAGTGCTGAAAAAGTAGAAATAAGCAGGAAAAAAACTTCGCCACTTCGCCAAACCCGTGGTGAACAAGTTAATTATAACAGTATCAAACAAAATAGGGCGAAAAATGAACTTCGCCACTTCGCCACCTGGACTAGAGGGGGGTATAATAAAAATTAAAAATTGAAAACTCAAAACTCAAAATTAAAAATTTTAAGATGATACTTCTCACCTCTTACTTCTTACTTCTAAGTTTCTCAAAGGAGGCGAAAATATGAGTGAAGGATTATTAAACGATTACCAGAATT
>JBFMHD010000079.1:0-11493 GCA_040752395.1 Candidatus Hydrogenedentota bacterium | reverse complement strand
ATTATTAGAGTTACAGCGTTTTTCGAAGTGAGGGTCACAAGACCCGTAGTAGACTGAGGGGATATCAAGAAGCAAGAGGCATGACAGAAAAAATATATAATATAATTTTCATAGTAGCGCCGATTTTGTTATCTGCTCTTGTTTTAAATACAGGCGTAGATATAAATGACCAGTTATTCATACATTTTGTTATATTTATTTTAGGCATCAGATACCTGATTCGTTCCTTTGTAAACAATTTTTCGAGACCATCCTTCACCAATCCCTCTTTGTTATTTCTAATTTATATTATTTATCTGTTTATAAATGCGTGTATCAATAAAAATGGCAATCTGGGTATGGAGAGATTCAATGAATGGGCCTATACTTTTATTTTTTTTTATATCTGTTATGAAAGAATCGAGCCAGCAGATATTAAAGTTATAATAAAAAAGGTTTTAGCTTTTATACTTTTTCTACAATTTGTTTTTCAGTTCGGACCTCTTATTTCTGACATTTTTTTATTTGGTTCTGATTTTATTTTTTTACCAAGAGAGGGATTATTTAAAAATACTAATCTTTCAGGTTTTTTTACCCTGCTTCTTTGCTACTCGTTTATCGATACTAATTATAACAAAAAGATCAGATATCTTTTAATACTCATCTGGTGTACATCGATTATTTTAACAGCGTCAAGGAGTGCTTTACTCGGGGCTATTATTTTTTATCTTTTGAACTCGTTTTTAGGAAAGGCCAGCAATCAAGAAGCAGGAGATTCTGGCAAGCAAAACAAAAGAAAAAATATTATCAAAAATACAAGCATAATTGCAGGTATTATAATTATTCTGGTAATCTCTATTATTATAATACGCGGGAAAAGAGTAATGTCTTTAAATTATATAACAAATATAGCAAGGGTTCAGATGTTAAAAAAGGGTATAAAATTTTTTATTGATAAACCATTAACAGGTTGGGGTATAGGTTCCTCAGGTCTTATTTATCCTCAATTGCTTGAAAAAAACGAGATATGGGAACTGCACTTTCATAATATTTTTCTTCAGCACTTAGTAGAAGAGGGGGTTATTGGTACCTTGATTTTTATCGCTTTTTTAATCTTTATATATCGAGCATTAAAAGATAACCAATCTATAAAAATTCTTTATACTTCTTTTATTTTGATCTCTTTATTTGACGAACTGCTCTGGACTTTACCAGTGAGATATCTTTTTTTTGCCATCCTTGCTATGGAATTAAAAAGGGCGTCCAGTGCTGTTTTTGCGTTAGATAGTGCGCGGAAATGGTTCAGGATGATACTGGTTATTTTCTATTTAATCTTTTCATACTATTGTCTTATTCTCCCGGCTATCGCTGAAATAACATTTAGAAAAGCATTAACCGCTAATAAGATAGAGGAGAAAGAACAAAATTTGCATCAAGCTTATACATTAAGCAATTCTACTGTGCATGGGTTATTTTATTTAAATCATTTGATACGTACAAATAAAGATGATAAGGCTTTATCAATAATTAATAAACTTATTGCTGATAATAGATACGACGTATTTTTATTATATACCAGAGCCTGGATTTGCATTAACAACGGAGATATTAAACAAGGAGCGAAAATATTAGAGAATTGTGTACAGGCTGACCCCGGAAATGTATTTGCTCCATCAAAATTAGATTATATCTACGTTAAAAGAAAACATTTAAATGAAGATATAAGTAATAATTTTTTTAATGAAACATTAAAATATTTTTATAATTATTATTATCGTTCATTTTATTATGAAGGATCTACCCAGGGACCAAGCAGAGCACATTCTCTTCTGACAGAGTTCACTTTCTACGACAGAATGTATGTGTATTATGCGAATGTTTTTAATACTTATACTATCTCATTTAAAGATGCAGAAGAAATGATACGGTTAGATAGACTAAATCCTGAGGTCAACTTATTGTATGGTGTGCTTTTATTCAGGAAAGGGGATAAAAAAGAATCAGAAAATTATTTTAATCGAGCATTAAAACTAAAATGTAACAACCCGCTTCTTTTTTATTACCTCTCTAAACAAGTTAAAGATCGTGAACCTATTCTTGCAGATAAGTATTATAAAATTTACTTAAAAACTAAAGATTTGATAAAAGAACCCTATAATGGTATTATTAATAATGTCTATAGAAGGAAGATAAAATATTATAATTTAAACATCTCTTCTCGCAAAAGGCCTGATACGGTTTTAGATGCAGAAGAAGAAATATTAGAAAGGGATAGCTAATTTGGACCTTAAGGATATTAACATCGCATATATTATATCTTCAGCTGATTATGGAGGTGGAGAAGTTTATCTTTTAAATCTTATTTTGGGTATTAAAGATTATTTTAAAAATATCGTTGTTATAACCCTTGCTGATGGACCCTTATGTGAAAGATATAATAATATAAGCAAATTATACAAATTACGATGTAGAAATATTTGTTCAATACAGGAGATAATAGATATTTATAAAATTTTAAAAAATGAGAATATACATATTATACATTCTCATCTACCACGTGCTAATCTTAAATCTTTAATTGCCGCATCTTATATTAGAGGCATAAAAAAAATTGTTACCATACATGGTTCTAATAGACAATTTATTTTTAGAGACAGAAATATTTTCAGATACTTACTGATTACTTTCTGTGAACATATCTCAAATCTTATTAGTGATAGAATTGTTACTGTCTGTTATAAAGATTATCTTGAAAAAGTAAAAGTATTTAACGAACAAAAGGTAATCTTTATAAAGACAGGTATAAAGGATTTTAATGCTTATCAAGAAAAAAAAGTAGATTTGTCTTCTCGTAAGTTAAATATTGGGTTTATAGGCAGGAATTCTCCTGAAAAAGGTGTTGAGATACTAAAAGAAGTGGTAAGATTAACTAAAAAATTTCCTGTTAAATGGATAATAGCTGGTGATGATAATTACGAGCTAAAAGGTGAAAATATTGAGATAAAAGGGAAAATAGATATAGATAAAAGAAATGATTTTTATAAAGAGATAGATTTATTATTTTTACCATCATTATCAGAGGGATTACCACTTTCAATTTTAGAAGCGTATTCTTGTGGTATCCCTGTTCTTGCAGCAAAAGTTGGAGGCATACCTGAGATTGTTTATGATTTAAGGAGCGGATGGCTATTTGAAAGAGGCAATGTAAATGAAATCTTGAAAATTATCCCAAATATCAAAAATGATGATTTAAAGTACATGAGAGATTGGATAAATATGAATAGAGCCAGACTGAATCCTTATAACGAATTTATTACCAGCTATGTAAATCTCTATTCTGAATTGATAGGGGTAAGCTAAATGTCAGACCTTTGTATCATTATTGTTACTTATAATGGTGAAAAATATATTAAAAACTCTATTGATTCTATTTTAAAATTTGTACCTGTTAATAAACAAATAATAATTATTGATAATTCTTCAAGTGATAAAACTGTAGATATATTAAAACAATATAAAGAAATAAAGCTAATTAAGAATAGAATTAACAGAGGTTTTGCAAGAGCTGTGAATCAAGGGTTGAATCTTTATCCGGAGAGCAAGTGGTATCTTTTACTTAATCAGGATACTGAATTTATTAAAGAGGGTATTGAGGAATTGATTGCAGAACAAGAACCTGTAATTATTGGCTGTGGTTTAAAACGGAATAAAAATGATAAATTATATAAATCTTATTTCAGCTTCCCGAACATAACAAGGATATTTTATGAAACATCAGGATTAAAAATAAAGATGAGAGAGACAGAAATTCAAAATTTTGAGCCCAGACACTCGTTTGTTGATTATATTGAGGGTTCGTTTTTTTTAATGAATAGAGAAGTAATAAAAAGAAACGGGTTATTTGATGAAAAATATTTTTTTTATCATGAAGAATTGGATTACTGTTATCGCGCTATGAAAAAGGGAATAAAAATATTCTATAACCCAGGGTATTCCATAGTGCATTATGGTGGTGGGAGCAGGACTTTTTTGTTTCCAGCTGTTTATTTTAAAAACTTTGGTTATTTTCTAAAGAAACATTACTCCTTTCCTTATAGAGAATTATGTTTTATAGCAGGTTTGAGTGGTTTAATTTTAAGAACGTTCATTAATCTAAAATGGGTTAAAAATAACTTTTCATATCTAAAAGATTTTATTAAAGGATTTTACAATGTTAATGATTGAGATTATTTTTTGGGTATTGAGTTTTATAGTTATTTTAAATTTAATTTTGTATCCTGCTTTTTTATATATTCTCAACAGAATTCTAAACCGGGAAAACCAAAAATATATTGATAATTATTACCCTTTTATAACTATATTATTTTCAGCGTATAACGAAGAAAAAGTAATAGAGAGAAGAATTAAAAATTTACTTTCTTTAGATTATCCCATGGATAAAATTGAAATCATAGCAGCTGATGATGGTTCTAAAGATGCAACTTGCGAGATAATAAAGAAGTATGCTTTTGAATATAGAAATGTCAGATATCAAGGTTCAAAAGAAAGGAAAGGAAAAGTTGTTCGTTTGAATGAGGCAGTTAAATCAGCTCACGGTGAGATATTGATTTTTACTGATGCTAACACTATATACGATAGAGAGGCAGTAAAACTATTGGTAAGACCGTTTATAGACCCGCGAGTTGGGGCTTGCGGCGGTGATCTTATTTATGAAGAGATTGAGGAAGCATTGGTTTCGCAGCATGGCGAGGCCACGTACTGGAGATACGAGACATTTATCAAGGAAGAGGAGAGCAGGTTTTATTCTATGGTTATGGGCGCAGGTGCTATATATGCTGTAAGAAAAGAGCTTTACGTTGATGTGCCACCAACTTTCGCAGACGATTCTTATATCCCGATGCATATACTTAAGAATGGTTATATTATGGTTTTTGTAAAAGACGCAAAAGCCTACGAGAAACCAGCAGAAAAATTATTTGAAGAAATAAAGAGAAGACTTCGCATGGTACCACAGGATGTAAGAGGATATCTAAGATTAAATTGCTGCTTTACTTTTAAAACCATAAAACCTGCTCTGATGTTGTTCTGTCATAAATTTTTAAGATGGAATCTTGGAATAGTTATTATACTCTGGTTTTTATTATTGTATAAAATAAAGAAAAGTGCTATAATATATTTAATATTATGGTCAATGAGTCTTACATTTATTATTTTATCAATTATTAGCATCATCGGCCTGATTACAGAATGGAGATTTTTTAAGTTAAAGATTTTTACTTTACCGTTATATTTTCTTACAGCTGTCTTTACTGCAAGTTCAGGATATATTGTGGGCATTTGTGGCTTTAGTAAATCCATCTGGGAGAAAGCTGAGACAACAAGATGACAGTGAAAAAAATTTTTTCGGGACTTTTACTTAATTTAATTATATCCTCGCTTTTACAGGGAGATGATACAAGATTAGTTTTGACACAGGTAAACAGGATTTATTTTGATTACCCCCAAGCTAAATTTGTAGGTTTTTTAGAAGATAGCAGTTCGCTAATATTATATTACAAAGATAACTTTAAAAACGAATTTTATACAGCTGACCTCAATGGAAGATATAAAAATACTTTATTAATAGAGAATCGTAAAATAGTGGATTATACAATAGCTAAAAATAGAAGATACCTTGTATATCGTTGCACAGAACTGGATAATAGAATAAAATTAATTATTTTTGATATCTTTAAAGAAATAAAATCCGAATATGGCGAAGTTGAACTCGATTATGGTTTATATACTTTACCTGAAGATACTGATATCGTAATAGCTATAATTATTGCGAATAGATATGGATATATGAAGCTTGAAAGAATAGATATAAAGAGTGATACAAAAGTATTAATCAGTGATGATGATGTGACAGGTATAAGTGCATTAAAGGTGAGCAATAATGGAGAACTTATTTTACTTTTTAATTCACAAAAAGAACAATGGCTGACTTTGAAAGGTAATAAAATAAAGCCAATATCTATTTTAAATAAAGATATTATTAATCCTGCTTTTTCAAAAAACGGAGATGGGCTTCTATATGTAAAAAATAATATAATTGGGAATACAAAATGTTCAGAGCTCATACGATATGATTTTAATAAAGATAGAGAAGATATTATATTATCCAGTTCAGATTTGAGGTTTTTCTTAAAGGATTATTCAATAACGCTTTTCAAAGAAGACCACAACATCAAGGATATCTATTTTATATTAAATAAAGGTTTTATTGAACCAACGACAATTACATTTAATAACTTTATAGAAAATAATCTATACAGGGTAAGCATAAAAAGGGAAGCAGAAGAACAATTGACACAATTGAATTTTACTCATAGAGTAACAGACTTCTGGATAAGTGACGACAGCAAGATTATGTTTTATTCTGTTTATGATACTTTCAATCAAAATATAGATGAAAGAATTTTATATTATTATGAGATTGAAGACAAGAAATTTTATAGAATATTACAATCGTGTTTGAAAAATTTATGGATAAACAAGATTAACAGTAGTTATATTGTTATCGTTGAGACAGCTGATGGTTATTGGTTTTTAAAACTCAGTGAAAAATACTTTGACTGAAAACAACGTTTGTTTCTTTTTTCTGATACTTCTTACTTCTTTTCTACCTATGACTGAGAACGTATGAAAAAATTGTAGTGAGCACCTTTAAGTGCGTCTTTAAGATGAGGTATTTATCTGAAGGATTACATTTAAGGATATTTATACAATGTTAGTATTTCTCGAGTATCTATACAGGAAAAAAGAACAGATTAATTTTTATTTGCTCTTAGTGCTTTTTGTGGTTGTCCCTTTAATATTTTATGTTAAGACCCAGAACATAGTTTTTTTAAAGACTTTATCTGCGTATTTCGCTGCTTATACCTCTTTCCTGATATATTTAACCACTTCTTATTATGAGGCTGGCAGATTTAAATTATTACCAAGTCCTATTAACTGGCCCATCGTTATTCTACTTTTATATTTAGATTTAAATGCAGCCATAACAGTCTGGAGAATGCAATGGGGACCGCCTGCAATTGAAGAGATGGCTAATTTTTCATCATATTTTTTAATAGCATTAATGGTTGCGCGTTATATGAATAATTTTAAAAAATTAAGGTTTGCGCTTGATGTAATAACATTAGTTACTTTTTTAGTCTCTTTTTATTATTTTGGACAGGTTGTATTACAAAGAGATTTTCTTTCAGAGATACTAAGTATGATACTTAATAAAGATATATATTTCTGGGGGGGCTGGGCTTTTGTTCCAGGTGTATCTACCTTTGGTAATAAGAACTTTTATTGTGGTTATGTTGATGTAACTATGCCGATATGTCTTGGATTAGCATTTGCAACACAGAGTTTTATAAGACTCGGATTATATTTATTTACAGGGCTTCTTACAATGTATTGTATCTATATTTCAAGAACACGAGGCGCGATACTTGGTATGTTTGGCTCTGTTTCTTTATTTTTTATTTTAATGTTTGTTAATATTAAAAATATAGAGTTTTTTAAAGAAAAATATAGAAAATGGGCTTCTATGAGTATATTAATACTCGCTATAATCAGTCTTTTTTTTATGGGAATAAAGAAGAGAGGGTTTCTTGCAGAACAATTTGATCCATTGAAACGTCTTATAATATCTGTTCCACAGGTAACACGTGGGACTAATCTTGTTCGTATAAGAATGTGGGAAGGCGCAATGAGAATGGGTATAGACCACCCAATATTAGGGGTTGGTGTCGGCGGTTTCCGAGCAGCATTCCCTTATTATAGACCGAGTCATTATCACAGAAGCGGAGTTACACATAATACTGACCACCCACATGATGAATACTTAGAATATCTTGGTGAATCAGGCTTAATTGGATTGATACTCTGGTTAGGATTATACGCAACGATTTTTATTACTGGTTTTAGATTATTATATCGATATAGAAAAAGTAATTACTATCTTGTGATTCTTGGCATAATATGCGGTTTAGTGGGCGAACTCATACAGAATCTTGTTTGTGTAGAATTAAGATGGACGGGTTGTGCTGTAAGTATGTGGACAGCCATCGGTTTGTTACTGAGCTTTTTATATCTTAATAATGGTTTAGACGATAAAGTGAAAAGACTTAAAAGAATAAGATTTCCGAAGAACGGAATGATTATGTTATTTATAAGTATTTTTTGTGTAATATTATACTTTTATATCTCTCACAGACTTCTTTTATCAGATAAACATCTTATTTCGGGTATGACTAAACTTGATCAGGAAACACTGATAGATAGCGCTATAAAAGATTGTGAAAAATCCATAGAACTCAATCCCTTTGAGGTCTCAGGTATGTATAAAGGCGCATTTGGCTACCTGAAAAAGAATGACCAGCAAAATGCTTTACGATTATATAAAATGCTCACTGATATATTACCCAATTATGCGCAGATACATAATAATATAGGGTTAGTTTATTTAAATCTTGGGCAGCAAGGTTTAAGTTTATCACATTTTGAAAGAGCTACGCTTATTGAGAATAATTATAAAAACCATATAGGGTTAGCGCAACGGTGGTTGCAGCTTGGTTATTGGAAAAAGGCTTTATATCATTTGTATAGAATCCATCTTATTCCTCATGATGCTGAGAATGGTGATGCACCAATGATTCCTTTTTATGGTAGAAGCACCGCATATTTTCTTGAGTCACAAATAAACATAAGATTTCGTAACGATCTAAAAGAAGCTGAAAATAATCTGAAATATGCGATAGTTTTTGACCCGTTTAATCAGTCTAATTATTTACAGCTCGTTAATATACTTGCAGGCCAGAACAGGTTTGAAGAAGCTTATGATTTTATAAAGAGCGGTGCTTTGAATTTTGGTTCTTTAAATTTTGATTATGTTATTTTACTTACAAAACTTGCTTCACAACTGAATAAAACCTCTGAGTTACGTCAGTACTATAAAATAGGGATAATGGATATTGAAAAGAATTTTGCCAATGGTCAACTGAGTAATGACGCAAAGGTATTCTTAAATAATTTTTTAAGATTTGCCTCGACGCTTGGCAATGTTTCCCAGGATAAGGAACTGATAGATCTTATTGCAAAAAGCTATATATTCCTTAAAGATTATGCCAACGCATATAATTTTATTAATCTGGCATTAAGACTTGAACCTGATAACAGAGAGTATAAATTAATTCTTGAACGATTAAGAATGAATATGAGTCAAAAATGATTTGAGTTTTCTAAGCCTGACTATGAAAAAAAAACTCCCCGACTGCTCAGTTTATATAGATAAAATATTATACATAAAAACAGGAATAAATCCCCTAAAAGACAGGATAATAAAGAAGGTATTATTCCTTGATACCCAAAGAGGTAGCCATATCGTACGAAAACATTGAATAATAAAAATATTAATATTCCAATCCCAACATTCCCGGCACCGCTTCGAATATTTTTACGATATATTCCCATCAATACCCCGAGTACAGAGAGAAGAATATAGTCTATAAAATATATTGTTTTTGAGAATAAACTAACAAGCACTTTACGGTGTAATTGTAGGGATGTATTTGAATATGGGACGATTTTTAAAAGTTCAATCAGACGGAGTTCTTCTTTTTTTAAAAAAGATACTTTATTTAAAAGAATCAGTTTATCAGGTGAAGGCAATTCTGAAACTTTATAAAGCGGTATCTTTTCTTCAACTATAGATTTTCCAGAACCTTTTATAGTTCTTTTTACCACCTCTTTTATCCCCCACATATTATCAGTATAATAACCATAATTAGAAGTATATATAACAGAGTTTCCATCAATATCTTTATCCTGGATTGATATACCTGTGATACTATTATCTTCTGAATCAAACGAGTTTATTATGTAGAACTTTCCCGAGCTCGATACGTATTTTATATCAGTTTTGATTTTATAATCATTATAGTATGAGTGCCCATATTTTATTATATTCATCTTTTTATAAGTATAGGGCAGTATAAGTTCTGTATTTAGTATAGAAATAATAAAAATTACGATACTGAAAATTATTATAATGCTATATATACAGGATAGTTTTATACCGCTTATACATATTGCTGTTATCTCATTATGAAATTCAAGCATAGATATTGTCAAAAGAACCGATAAAAATAAAGATAAAGGAAGGACCAGATAAATATGGAATGGGACGACGTAAAAATTGAACCTTAAAATATCCATAGACCCAAGACTTTTATTATCTTTTATTAAATATAACGTATCTATAAAGGAAGCGACAACAAGGAGTATAATTATAAGAATGAAAAAGAGCTTTATTACAGATAGCAGGATATATTTTTTAAGAATCTTCATAAAATTGTTTTCCAGTGATACAAAGCAAAGATAGTAAAAACTATTGTAGTGATGCCCAGCGATATATAATCCATCATACCCTGTTGCGCAAGAATAAAACCAGTGATATTTAAAAGGTAATAAACCACACAAATCATTATTCCATAACCTGCTGAAACCGAAGACCGACGATCATTCTTTTTAATAGAAAGGCTGATAGAAAGAAGTGATAGAGGGAAAAAGGATATTGAAAACATTATTTTCTTAAAAAGTTCGATTTTTAAAGGATGTTGTGGATTGGCTTTGTTTTTCAAAGAAGATAGAAGCTCCGCAAGAGTCATCTCCTCAAGAGTTTTTGTTCTATAGACCTGTCTTTGAAATTTTGCAGGTATATTTAATTCGAAAAAATTAAAAGGAACTAAATCAAGTGTGGTGGTTTTATCCTGTAATTTTCGTTCTATGGTACCTGAAAATAACTTTAAATTCAGTATTTCAGTGGTAAAATTGAACTCTGCATTTTTTGCATTTATTATTTTTGTCACCTTGTTTTCCTTTATTGAAACAAATACATCCTCACCTCTTTTGTTTTCCATATCAAGCTTTGAAAAATATAAAGTTACATTCTCAAAAGTAATCAGACTTTTTGAGGTGAAATCAGGCAAAGAATCAGTACTTCGGATTATGAGTATAATATCCTTGAAACGGGTGTAGGAACGAGGGAATAATTCAAGCTGAAGATATAACATAATTGTAACAATCAATAGAGAGAAAATAATTAGAACTCCAGTAACCCGTAACGGCGATATCCCACAACTTTGTATGGCTATGATCTCTTTTTTAAAAGACATTATACCAAGAGAAGTAAATATAGCTATGATGCCTGAAACAGGTATAGAATATGTTAATACCTGTGGCAGCGAAAGTATCGTGAGTCTTAATATTAGTTCTACAGGCAGAGAGCGTGTGTATCCGAGATACAGGATTTCAAAGAGCCGGGGTGTAACAAAAAGGGCTGTAAATAGTAACAGGGAGATAATCAATTTTTTGGTAAAATCTTTTAAGATATATACTTCAATAATTTTCATAATAAAAAGTCTTTACTCTCATCTTAAATTTTATATTATACTGCAGTAAAAAACAAACAAAATT
>JBFMHD010000078.1:0-11516 GCA_040752395.1 Candidatus Hydrogenedentota bacterium | reverse complement strand
GCTTTAGTACTACCGCGACCAAAATTGAATTCCATCGGTACATCGCCTACCGGACAAACCTGGAAACAATCTGTACAGGCTGTACATTTTGCCGTATCAACATATCTAGGTTTCTTTGTTATTTTGATTTTAAAATTTCCACAAGACCCCTCGATACTTTTCACTTCAGTAAAAGCAAGTATGGTCATATTGGGATTATTTGTAAGTTCCAGCATAAGTGGTAATGATGTACAGGTTGCGCATTCATTTGAGGGAAACATTTTATCAATCTGTGCCATCTTACCGCCAATTGTAGGTTTCTCCTCGGCTAAATATACCTTAAAACCCTGACTGAGAAGCTCATAACTGGCTCTCATTCCTGCTGGACCTGAACCTACTACAAGTATTGATCCTTTCATAACTGTACCTACTTTTTTATCTCACACAAGTTCCGTTTACAGAACAGGGTGGTGTATCACATCGCTCAGTTCTGCCACAACAGGTTCTACTGTTTTGAGAACCTATAACGTTTCCACTGACTGAAACATAACTTTTAGAAAATATTCTGGTCAATTTCCAGCTACCGCAATGTTCGCATTTTTTTTCAACCATACCCTGACCAACACCTTCAAGAAATTCGGTTATCTTGTTGCAGTCTTCACATCTGTATTCAAATATTGGCATTAGTTATCATCTCCTTATTATAAATTTTTATCGATCTTTGATTGAATTTCAGTTGATAAAATTCTTTCATATTAGTCAAGTGGTTTATAAGTTTTTATTACAATAAACGAACCCTGTCCATAGCCTGGTTTTACTGGTTCTATATCTTTGAGCTCATTTAAATCACGGAATATAGTTTGTACAATATCAAACCTGATAAATCCCGATTTCTTAAGCAACCCTATAACCTCTTCTGTGGAATAGAATCTTGCTATTCTGTAAAACACGTTCTCGTTTTTATGTTCCTCGTACTTTCTGCCAACCGCACTGTGTTTATCAACAAAACCTATGACAATAATACCATCGTTCTTCAACACGCGGTATGCTTCTTTAAACGCTAATTCAACGTCGTCTAAAAAACAGATTGTGGTTACATTGAGTAAATAGTCTATGGAAGCAGTTTTTAAAGGTAAATACTCTCCTGTACCGGCAAATGTTTTAACCCTGCGTTTTTTGGCCAACTTCTGCATTTTAATTGAAGGGTCGATACCGAACCTTATACCTAATGCTTGAGCAAATAGTCCGCTGCCAACACCTATTTCAACACCGGTGCCGTTACAAGGCAAGAGTTGTCTTATGGCTTTGAGTTCTGATTCAAATGCAAACCTGTTTTTGATAAACCAGGATTCATAGCGGTCGATATGTTTTTCAAACGGTTCTATTTTCATCTGTCCTGCCATAAAAACATAATCTGTTCCATCCCATCAATTGTGAAACGCCTGCTACTGTAACACCATAAAAATATACGTTTCTTTTCCGTGTTTTATTTATAATTCTCAGAATTTTATCTATTGTTCCATTAACTATAACAGACCCGGTTATTAAAACTATGTCACCCCATTCAATTATACTTTCTATGTCGCGGTTGGAATCAAGAATAATGACCCCATACTTTTCAGTATCGATATTATCCCGGTCAAGGTCCACGCATAGAACCGTAAACTCCGATGCGAGTTCTTTGACAAACACGGGTTGGAACCCCACAAGTGCCAGAGTTTTAGAATCTTTATGCTGTTTTTTCAAATATCGTTTTATCTCTTTAGCGCACATACCAGGTTCTTTATCTTTGCAATGCCTGGTCTTGTCTATCATACCTTTATAAGACATAACAGCATTCAATGTGCTTATAAAAACTGCTCTACGGAAATTGTTTACAAGTTTCATATCAAGTACATCTTTAAGTTTTCCATGCCAGTTACCATACTGGTCAGTGAAAGCAACACCGTAATGATTTCTGAAACGTGATTCGATTAATCGTTCTTTACCTTTGAGTAACGGAAAATCCTTAAGTTCAGGGTTGCCTATGGCTTCATCCGGAGTCAATGGTCTGGCTTTGACCCGTACATAGGTTTCGCCGTATAGGGACGCAATTTTTTTAAACTTTGTTCTTATCAGTTCAATAAGTTTTCGTTTCATCTTTCAGTCAGCTCTGCCAGGGATTTTTGCAAACGTTCCGGATCGTAATAACCTTCAATTTTAAAATTTACATCACTGACTTCATCCATCTCTAAAAGTTTCTTTTTTATTTCTGTAGTCAAAACTATTGCCAGAGGACAGAAATATTGTGTTGGTCGAAAAGTAAGATAGACCACACCATCGCTGAACCCTATGTCCCGTACAACACGTGCACTTACTATGTCCATATTAAGGTATTTATCTTTAACGCTTTTTAATACATCTATAATTTTATCAATCATAATTTATATTACTCCATAGCAAAGAAAAAGTTGAACTATAAGAGTTATCAAACTCAATAATTGACCTGTTCTGAATCTGTGAGTATAAGAATTTGTCACTGAACGCTAGTTTCATAACTACAGGTACATTATTTTTGCTGCAATAATCCTCTATGTTGTGAGTAATGTCTATATTTATATCATATTTATTTATGCAGACCAGTATTTTAACCTTAAAATGGTTACATAGTTTCTGGATACGTTCAAAATCATGAATACCTGAGACCGTTGGTTCGATTACAGCAAGAGCCAGATCAGTACCGGTTATACTTGCGATAACCGGACAACCTATACCTGGGGGACCGTCAATAATAATATATTCTGCGTTGGTATCCTCGCTGATAAGTTTAGCCTGGTGTCTGACCATAGTTACGAGTTTTCCTGAATTTTCAGACCCAGGATACAACATAGCATGCACCATGTTACCGTACCTGCAATCAGAGATGTACCATTCACCTGCGGTTTCTTGGGCAATAGTAATTGCTTTTTCATTGCAGGATATCTGGCACAGACCACAGCCTTCACATAAAAACGGCTCAATAGTGCAGAAGTTCTGTTTATAAAAAATAGCGTCAAATCTGCATACTTTAATACATTCCCTGCAGACTGTACATCTGTCTTTATCGATTTGTGCTTTGAAACCTGCCTGGAAAACATTTTTCTGTTTTATTTCTGGCTGGAGTATAAGATGTAAGTCGCTTGCATCTACATCACAATCTGCAGAAACAACTTTGCTTTGCTGCGATGCTGTGTGGATAACCGCAGCCGCAATACTGGTTTTACCTGTACCACCTTTACCGCTTATTATAACTATTTGTCTCATCTAATAATCTCTGCAATTGGTTTTATATATTTTTCAAATTCAGGATACGTTTCAATCAGCAGTTCACCTTTTGAATAAGTTTCAGCAAACCTGCGTTCCTCTGGAATCCTTGATAAAACAGTTATATTATTTTTTTCTGCAAACTTGTCTATACCATCATAAACATCCAGATATTTGTTAATGCAGATATAACACTGTTTGTTGAGTTGTTTCACAACAATATAAGCGAGCGACAGATCGTACAACCCGAATGGAGAGTTTTCAGTCACAAGTAAAATTATATCAGAAAAATATACGGATGCCGTGAAACTGCATCCGGTGCCTGGAGCAGCATCAATAATATTTATACCATCGTGTGTTGTATGTTTCAGCAATTTTTTGATAACCGGAGTTGGCATAGGTTCGCTTATATTTAATTCTCCGGATATGAGTTCCAGTCCTTTAGCTACTCTATAATATGTTATTTTACCAATTGTTTTATTGTTTTCAATGATACAATGTTCTGGACAGATAAAAACACATGCTCCACAACTATGACACAGTTCAGGAAAAACCAGAACACCGGACTTTAATACGGCAATAGCATTATATCGGCAAACCTCGGCACATTTTCCACAATGTGTACATTTGTCCTGTATAACCTGAGGAATTAATATATTCACGGGTTTTTCGGCTAGTTTCTCTCCTTTAATAAACAGATGCAGGTTGGGTTCTTCAACATCAGCATCAAACAGTTTTAGGTTTTCCCCCTGCTTGCATAAATAATGGGCTATGTTACATGCTACGGTGGTTTTTCCAGTACCACCTTTACCACTTGCTACTAATACATTCATATGTCTTCTGTCTTTTGATGTCTAATATCTATGGTCTTGAGTACATCTTAATTATACTGGCGCCAGTATTTCAATTCTAGGACTATTCTTTGGGTTTTTGTTCTTGAGTCTTGTTCAACTCATTAAGTTCCTGCTTCACGTCAATAAGTTCCTGCTCAAGCATAGAAGCATACTCCTTAAGTTCGTCTACTTGTGCATAGGGATCGAGATTCGGTCCATAGGGATACAATCCGAACCGTCGAGCCTGAGCCCTGCCATAGCCGTACATTGCTCTGAATCCTCGACCGGGTCCAAACCAGCCACCCCATCTTCTGCCCCAACCGAATCCTCCTCTAAATCTGCGACCAAAACCAAATCCAAAACCCCAGCCCCTTGCTGGAACCGGATTCATATAACCAGGTACAGGGTAACCAGCACAGTAACCAGCAGCACGGCCGGTCATAGGCCCAAAACCCATTGGACCAGTACCATCACCTCCTGGCATACTCGTTCACCTCCTCTTTTTGTAAATGATAACCATTTTCAATTATGGTTTAAAAAAATTATACTTTCATAGCACAATACTTGCACAACCCGTAAAAATTGATAAGATGTCCATGAATCTTGAAATCATAGGTTTTGCTTAACGCTTTTTCGGTCTTCTCAATCAAGTCTTTTTCTTCGTCAGCAAACTCATGATAATCAATAATTCTGTGGCAGGAGTTACATATCAGGTGATGATGATGTTTCTCTTTTTTATCATCCCCTGCAAGTTCAAATCTTGCTTTACCGTCACCGATATCGAATTTATTGATAACACCCATTTTTGCCAGAAGTTCTAAAGTTCTGTAGACCGTGGTCAGTCCTATGGTCGGGTATTCCTGATACACCTTAAAATAAATCTCCTCAGCGGTTAAATGTTTGTCCGTGCTGTTCAGTACACTCAATATCTTCTGTCTTGGTACGGTTATCCTTCTTCCGTATCCGCGAAACATACCGCCCCAGGGCGGCAGGCCTGCAAACCGTGGCATACAGAGTACCCCTTAATGATAACGATTATCATTACTAATTATACAGATTTTTTTTTAATTTGTCAAGGGTAATTTTTTAGAAATTGTAATGCCTCAGTTATTGGTGCATTAGAACTTATACTTTAGAAGCAAGAGGCAAGATTACGGAATCCCACTGAAGACTGAGAACGTGTGAAAAATTGTAGTGAGCATCTTTAGATGCGTTTTTAAGATGAGGTATTTATATTATTTTTAACAGATTATTAAAACGGGTCTTGGGACCCTCCCTACATTTAATATATTTTTTCACACGTTCTGAGGGAATACGGAAATTGGTAATTTCTGCTTGATTTATTCAACAAAAGATGGTTTCCTTTTCAAACTACAGGAACTAAAGTATGTTGATTACCGGTTTGTGGCTTTCTTTTACGACCATTATAATCATTTTAATATATATTGACCTCAATGTGCTGAGTAAGAAAGCGCACGCAATGTCTATTAAGGAAGCAATTTTTTACAGTTGCTTTTGGATCGGTCTGGCTCTCACCTTTAATTGCGGGGTCCTGGTTTTCCTCGGCAAGGAAAAGGCCCTCGAATTTCTTACTGGTTATTTGATCGAAGAATCACTGAGTCTTGATAACCTCTTCGCTTTCATCATGATCTTCTCGTATTTCCATATCGAGCCTATCTACCAGCCGCGCATTTTGAAATGGGGTATCATTGGTGCCATCATATTGCGTGGGATTATGATTTTTATTGGTATCAGTCTGATCGTGGCATTTGCCTGGGTCATATACGTGTTCGGTGCGCTCCTGATTGTTACCGGCATTAAGATGTATTTCAAGACCGATGAAAAGATCGAGCCAGAGAAGAATATTCTTATTCGGCTTTTCAAGCGATTCTTCCCTATTTACTTGAAGATCGAGAACCAGGATTTCTTTGTCCGTCTGAGCAACATCTGGTATGCGACGCCGCTGTTCATCGCTCTGCTGGCGATTGAGTTCTCGGACGTGGTATTCGCTATGGATTCCATTCCTGCGATCTTTGCTATTACTACAGACGCGTTCATCGTCTATACCTCGAATATCTTTGCGATTCTTGGTCTGCGTTCCCTGTTTTTCCTGCTTGTGTCGTTCATCCCCAAGTTCAAATACCTGAAGCACGGTATCAGCATCGTTCTAATCTACACTGGTACCAAGATGCTGATCCATCATTTTTACAAAATACCGGTCGAAGTTTCACTCGGCATTATTGCTATGATCTTTATCGGCTCAATCACGCTCTCTGTACTACTAACCCCGAATAAAAAATAATCACAAGTAGAACTCTATATTCTCCTCTGAAAAACGTTGTAACTCTAATAATATCAAATAGAAGCAAGAGGCAAGAAGCAAGATAACGGAAGAAGTGAGAGGTATCAGGACAGGCTACAGGCTACAGGCTACGGACTACAGCTGGCTGGAGCCAAAAGCCCAAAGCCTGCTGAAAAGTCTCGAGTCCTGTTTTGACTCACGACTTGCGACTCACGACTCTTTTCATATCATCTTTAGTTTTTCATCCTTTGTGTAGAGCGCAAAAACGCAATAACCCAATAACCCAAAAACTCCATACATTCTTTAACTCTTCAACTCTTCAACTCCTAAGTTCCGTCTCCTGTCTCCTGTCTCCTAATTTTTAATTTTGAATTTTGAATTTAATTTTGTGTGCCTTTATCAAAAAACAAGAAAAACAAGAACCGTCCCGGTTTTCCTGTTTTCAAGAGAGATGGGATACGTGGGCTATACGATTAGTCCTTGACAAAACTATATTCTCTAAGAGGATAAAGCTATGAAAACATATTTAGATTGTATCCCTTGTTTTTTTCGACAGTTGCTTGATGCTGCTCGAATCGCTAATGTAAAAGCAAAAAAACAGAAACAGATTATAGATGAATTTGCAAAAAAAATCCCGAAGATCTCGCTTGAAGCAAGCCCACCTGAAATAGCCCGGGTCGCTTATAAACTCTTAAAAAAATTAAGTTCTAATGATGACCCCTATAAAGCGATAAAACAAAAAAGTAATCGCTCTGCATTAAATCATTTCCGAGAATTAAAAAATAAAGTAAACTATTCAAAAGATAGACTTTTAGCAGCACTGAAATTAGCTATCGCTGGTAATATTATAGATTTTGGAGTTAACCCGGTTAGAAAAAGTCTAAATGTGGATAACGAATTAAAAAGGATACTTAAAGAAAAAAATAAAAGTATTCGTAAAAATTCCATATTCCATTATAGAGAATTCCTTGGCACTTTAAAAACAGCAAAGAATATCCTGTATCTGGCAGACAATGCCGGTGAGGTTGTGTTTGACCGTATTTTGATTGAGGAAATAAAAAGAATCTATCCTGATAAAAATATTTACTACGTTGTTAAAGCAAAACCTATTATTAATGACGCATTGTTTGTGGATGCGAATGTTTGCGGTATCAATAATATTGCTCAAATAATCTCTAACGGAATAGATGCACCGGGAACCATACTTTCGCTCTGCTCAAAAAATTTCAAAAAAATTTATAAGAGAGTAGATATGATAATCAGTAAAGGTCAGG
This sequence comes from Candidatus Hydrogenedentota bacterium, assembly GCA_040752395.1. Lineage (GTDB taxonomy): Bacteria > JBFMHD01 > JBFMHD01 > JBFMHD01 > JBFMHD01 > JBFMHD01. The sequence goes on along the minus strand of JBFMHD010000078.1, from coordinate 3,846 downwards.
GTAATTTCGAGTCGTTGGATGAGCGAAAAAAGCCTGTTTTCTTTTTATTTATGGTAAAATGCCCTGTTGTTTCCAGGGAAACTGGTTGTAAAATAGGAGATAGGGTATTGCTTTCTAATCTTGTTATCTCTTAAGTTATCGCTTATGACCAATGATATAAAACTAATCCAACTTCAAAATGTGCCAAAAATTGTCTAAAAATGTCTCGACAGAGAGGTGGCACTACATTATTTAATAGTAAATTCAGGTGGGGCAGGGATACCTTCCATACGTTTTGCGTCTTTTGGTTTTCCTAAACATTGAGCCGTCTTTTTTGTTTTTAGTAGTTTCAGATAATCAAATACAAGCATGCGTTTCATAAACTGGATTGCTTTTGCAGGATCCACACCCTTGGGGCAGGCATTGGAGCATTCTCCTGCGTAATGACAGCGAAAGACGCCGTGTGAATCCCCTAAGACATCTTTCCTATCTTTATAACCATTATCTCTGGTATCTACACAATATCTATAAGCCTGGGTCAAAGGCATAGGACCTGGATAGTCTCTGTCTGTAGCAACTGTGGGACAGGCTGCTAAACATATACCGCATTTTATGCAATAAGCAAACTGTAAATATTTTACTAAGTCTTCCGGTGATTGATAAAATTCTTCTTTTGGATCTTCTTTATCTTTAATGTCATCTCGTTTTATATAAGGTTTCATTGATAGATGTTTTTCAAATAACACACTCAGATCTGGTATAAGATCTTTTATGATATCATAATTGGGAAGCGGTGCAAGGATGATCATTTTTTTAGAAACTTCTAATACCTGAGTGCTACAGGCAAGTTGCGGTTTACCATTTATAAGCATTGCGCAGGAACCACATACGCCCATTCTACAAGAGAACCGCATTGAAATTGTTGGGTCATCGGTCTCCCTGATTTTATGTAAAGCATCAAGTACGGTCATACCTTCTCTTATCTCTACTTTATATTCTTGATAAAATGGCTTTTTATTATTATCCGGGTTGTATCTTAATATCTTAAAAATTATCTCGCGTTTCATAAAATCAACCAAATCTTATAATAAAAATTATACTCCCAGCTGCACCCACTATAAAAAGTATGACTCCCAATATCCAGAACCCAATATTAATCAATCTATGAAGAGGTTTAATCATACTTAATTCTAAAAGCATACTTCTCAAACCGTAAAGTCCATGATACAATGCAGCACCTACTAAAAGAACATATATACAAGCAAACCCAATCATTTTACTTCGAGATGCAACGTTTTCAAAAGCAAGCACTCTCTCGCCAGCGAACTTAAAAACACCGAGAATTTCATCAAGGTGCATAATAATCATATGTAGTCCAAGCAAAAAAAGCATTACAAACCCACAAACGATGTGCCAGAACCAATACTTTGTTTCTCTCATAAATCGTACTCTTCTTTGTGCCTCTGTGCCTGATAAATGCCTTAAGAACCCTTTTCCTTAATAAGTTCCTTAAAAATGAAACACTCTGATAAAATTTATACCACCCAAAATAACAAGTACTATACAAATTACCATACAGACAAAGAGCAATGGTCTTTGTTTATTTAACGAGGTCTTATATGGATATACCGGTTCTTCTGCCTCTCCTATTGCCAGCTTAAACCCGAGCTCAATAAAGATTAATCTTAACCCATTTAACCCATGAAAACAAAAAGCTAAAAACACCATGAATTCGCCTATCTTAAAAATAGGTTTATCAACGCTTCTCATCATAAACTCCCATACCTCCTCACCAAATATTCTTGAGGTCGTAACAAAGATATGTAAAAGGAAATACGAGAGTATGCCAAGCCCTGTGATTCTGTGCAAAATATAAAGATACCTTTCGATACCCCATCTCCGGCCTACTCCCCAACCTGCTATACCTAAGTAATTTTTATACCGCTTAAACACTAATTTTTGCTCCTTAATATTTTCTTTCAACCGGTTTCCATCTGGTAATATTTACAGGTTTAAAATCAACTTTTGGGTCTTTATCTTCATTATAATACATTAATGTATGTTTTAACCATTTTTCATCGTCACGTTTTGGGAAATCTACTCTTGCGTGTCCGCCGCGGGATTCTTCTCTTAAAATAGCACCTGCTAACACAACACAGGCTAAATCAAGCAGATTCCTTATCTCAAGTACATTAATTAAATTACTATTATAAATAATGCCTTTATCTTTTACATAAATATTCTTAAACCTTGATTTTAATTCTTTTACTTTAGAAAAAGCTTTTTTCAAATCATCACCTGTCCTGAAGACGCCTGCATATCGCCCCATAGTATCTCGTAACTCTGTTTTCAATGTATATGGGTTTTCGGTCCCCTTTTTATTTAACATCTCTTTTAAAATAAAATTCTCTTCGTTCTCTATCTTATCATTTGGTAAATCAGGGTATTGGGGTTGCGATTTCATAAACTCTACAATTTCTCTACCAGTGATCCCACCATACACAAGACACTCAGCAGTCGAGTTACAGCCCAATCTATTGGCACCATGTATAGAGACGCAAGCAACTTCACCTGCAGCCCAGATATTATTTACAGTAGTCTTCCCATTTATATCAGTCTCAATCCCACCCATAGAATAATGTGCAACAGGTCTAACAGGTATCGGGTCGAAAACAGGGTCTATGCCAAGAAATTTCATACAGACTTCACGTATTAAAGGTAATTTTGAGTAAATTTTCTGTGGTCCGAGGTGTCTTAAATCAAGATAAAGATAATCAAGTCCATCAGGCCCGCTAAACCCTCTACCTTCAAGTATCTCAGTCATCATAGACCTTGAAACTATATCACGTGGAGCAAGTTCCATCATCTTTGGTGCATATCTTTCCATAAATCGTTCATTCTTACTGTTTATCAAATAGCCACCCTCACCCCTGCATCCCTCAGTCATTAATATTCCTGAAGGCACAAGCCCGGTTGGATGGAATTGTATAAATTCTGAGTCCTCAAGGCCGAGTCCTGCTCTGTAGGCAAGCGCCTGACCATCACCTGTCACAGTCTGCGAATAAGTAGTAAAAGAATACAATGTGCCGAGACCACCAGTAGCTATAAGTAATGCTTTACCTCTATAAACAAGAAATCTACCATTACATGCATCATAGGCTGTTAATGCACAGAACTCGTTGTTCTCAATAATAATTGAGGTAACATAAACCTCGTCATAGCGTGTAAAACTATCTTTATATTTTAACAAATTATCATACAAGGTCTGCATTTCAAAAAAACCGGTTTTATCAGCTGCCATTGTTGAGCGTGGATAACTATGACCACCAAATGGTCTTTGTAAGATTCTACCATCTTCTCTTCTTGACCACGGACAGCCCCATTGATCAAGAAGTAATATCTCCACCGGACAGAGTTCAACAAACCTGAACACAGCATCCTGGTCAGCTAAAAAATCTGAACCCTTAATAGTATCCCATGCATGAAGAACTAAATTATCACCTTCTTCTTCACGTAAAACTGCGCCGGTACCGCCCTCGGCACAGACTGAGTGTGCACGATTAAGCTGAACCTTTGATACCAGTCCTATGTTAATTTTACCATCTGATTTTCGCGCCATCTCAAGTGCAGCACGTAAACCCGCTAATCCAGTCCCAAAAATTATAACATCATGTTCAATAATCTCAGCCATAACTCAAATAATAATCCTCAAAACTTCTTTATGTCAATAGAAATATTCTCTGATTCGTATTCCCTCGGTTTTCGCTGGAGTTGGTTAATATTTGAGGCACAAAGGGAGAAAGAAGACAGAAGACAGGAGATAAAAAGATTGAAAGATTAAAAGATTAAAAAATTCAAAATTTAAAA
>JBFMHD010000077.1:0-11530 GCA_040752395.1 Candidatus Hydrogenedentota bacterium | reverse complement strand
TAAAAGATTATTTCTGCATCCTCCATTTTACTGCTACTTCTCATTTCTTACTTTTTCAGAGGAGTCATGAGCGCGGTTTGCGCTCTACACTATTGGGTTCTTGGGTTATTGGGTTATTGCGTTTTTTGGTTTTTGCGCTCTACACAAAGGATGAAAAACTAAAGATGATATGAAAAGAGTCGCGAGTCGCAAGTCGTGAGTCAAAACAGGACTTGAGACTCAAGACTCAAGACTTTTCAGCAGGCTTTTGGCTTTTGACTCCAGCCGGCTGTAGTCCGTAGCCTGTACCCCGAATTATTAGAGTTACAGCGTTTTTCAGAGGAGGAATGGTGTATGTCAAAAGTCAAAATATCACAACCTACAAAAGAAGAAAAAGATAAATTAGGATTAAATACCTGGGGGGTATGGAGTTGTGGAATTAGCAAGTTTCCATGGGAGTATAGCGATAGAGAGACCTGTTATATTATTGAGGGTGAAGTGACTGTAAAAACAGATGAGGGTGATTATAGTATAAAAGCTGGTGATCTTGTTACTTTTGAAAGCGGGCTTTCCTGCGAATGGGATGTTAAAAAACCGATAAAGAAATATTATAGGTTTGGGTGATGAGAAAAAAAATCCTCCGCATCACTATAAGGATGCGGAGGAATAAGATCTGATTTATATTAATCAGGCTACCGTATCCACTAAGAATAGTAAAACATTTTGATAATATGAGCACCACTATCTACATCGATGGCTTCAATAAAAAATTTTGTTGTACCGCTTATAATTATTTAAACCTCCATGTTTAATAGATAACATGTATACTCAACAACCAATGCATTGGTATAGGGATAAAGAATTTATATAAACTGATAGTATCGGTAAATTGTATTATGATGAAAAATAATTAGTTCTATGATTACCGATTACATCAGAATAATTTAGATATTAAATTTTTACCTTTATTATTTATTTCAGGTAGCCTTCATACTTCATTCCTCCGTGAATGATTTATATTTATTAGAACATCCCTGTTCTTCTATTTTTATATCGACAATTTTTTATATAACTTTAATAAAAAGATTTGTCTTAATACAAAAAAATTATTATAGTGTGCTTATGATAATACTTTCAGACATTCATTCTAATATTGAGGCACTTGAAGCTGTATTAAAAATAGTTCATGAGGATAGAATTATAATATTGGGTGATGTGGTTGGATATGGGGCCGATCCAGGGATATGTCTTGAAAGAGTAAATGGGATTATTAAACCCGGTGATTATGTTATGGGGAATCATGAGATGATGGTTATTGATGAGTATTTAAGAGATGATCCTGATGTGAATCCGCTTGCTAAAGAGGGTGCTCTTTTTTCTTTGAAAATTTTGTCTTATATCCAAAAAGAGTTTATAAAAAGTCTACCCAATAGTATCTCGATTTACGATAGTTTGTTTGTTCACGGAGCACCGCCTGATTCATATTTAGAATATCTGATACCCGGATATACTTCAATTCAGAGTATCTATTATAAGTTTTTAAGTTTCAAAGAACAGTTCTGTTTTATAGGTCATTCACATAGACCATGTATGTGGATTTTTAATAAAGAGGAGGGAACTATAACTTTAGAAGAGAATTTTAATAAAGGCATTATCATCGCCTTAAAAGAGAATGAACGTGCTATTGTGAATGTTGGGAGCGTGGGTCAACCAAGAGACAGAGATAACAGGGCAGCTTTTTGTATTTTTGATGAAAACAAAAGGGAGGTTAGGCTGATCAGAACAGAGTATGATTTTAACAAAACAAGAGAAAAGATTATAGATGCTGGGTTACCTAAAAAACTGGGTGATAGATTAATCTATGGTTATTAAATATTGACTTCTGTTAGCCAATTAATCAGGCAATTCTTTTAAGTTTATTACATCTATTTTATCTATCTCTCTTAATGAATCATTTTTTAATATAATTAGCATTTTTTTATCTAAATATGGTATATTGTAATTTTCAATATTTTTATACCGTATGTATTCTAATATATCTTTGTAATAATATCCTGATATTTTAACAAATATATCTATGGGAAAATCCTCAATAATTCGTATTGCGCCTTCTTCATCAGTAAAATCCTCGACTTTTAATTCTTTCGCATAGCCATTTTTATAATCTGTTAAGGTTTTTAATAAATTATTAATATTTTCGCTAGTGTACTCTATTAATATATCTACATCGATAGTGGGTCGGACATATCCATTTAGTGCACATGCCAGTCCACCGACAATAATATATCGAATATTATTTTTTGCAAGTAGAACCAACAACTCTTCGTATGCGTTCATCTTTCCTTAATTTATTTGAAACCTGATTTTTTTTGATAAAATCATTTAGTTCGGTCAAAAGATATAATGAATTATCTTTTTTTATACCAACACATTTTCTTATATTATGTATCCCCCCTGTCTTCAGTGGAATTTCTGGGCGGATAAATCCGCTACTACAACAGTTTTCCGTTATCTTGCTTCTTGCCTCTTGCATCTTGCTTTTAAATTCCACCTGTAGCTGAGGGATTACTATATTATCTGTTAAACTGTTATTCATATTGATAGAATACTAAGTAATGGTCTGAAAAAAAGCAAGAAATATTTATATTAAATGTCGAATCACAATTGAGGCCAAATAAATAATTGACAAATCGAGTTGAATAGAATAAGATTATAAAAAGTAAGGAGTTTTTATAAAATGAAGATATTTAAGATTTTATTAGTTATTATTTTATGCTGTTGTTTTTTACCGTGTGGTTGTGGTAAAAAAGAGAGGGTTATAGTTTTAGGGGTTGCGGCCCCGTTTACTGGTGAGCTTGCTCAATTCGGAGAGAGCATAAAAAATGCGGTTGAGCTTGCGCTTTCTGAGATTAATCAATCAGGCGGTGTTTTAGGTTATAAGATAGAATATATAATAGGTGATGATAAAGCTGACCCAAAAGAGGCAGTTTCAGTTGCTCAGAGATTAGTAACAATAAATAATATCATCGCAGTAATCGGTCATTTTAACAGCGGATGTTCTATACCTGCTTCTGAGATATACGATGCGAATGGTATTATTCAGTTAACGCCTGCTTCGACTAACCCGAGACTCACTGAACGCGGATTAAAATTTGTTTTTAGAAATCTACCAAATGATAATGAGAATGGCAGACAACTGGCAGAATTTGCTGTAAATAGATTGAATGCAAAAAGAATATTAATTATTTATGCGAATAATGCATACGGCAAAGGTTTAGCTGATATTTTTGAAAAAAGAGCAACAGAACTCGGCGCTAATATATTATCAAAAGAGACATATGACCCGGCTGTGGATGTGGATTTTAGACCCATTATATCGAAATGGTTAAAAATCGAGGCTGATGTTATATGTATCAGTGGTGAGACACCAAAAGGTGCGATATTTATTAAACAGGCAAGAGAAATGGGGATTAAATTACCGTTTATCGGTGGTGATGGCATAGATTCATCTGAATTATGGAAGATAGCAGGGGATGGAGCTGATGGAGTATGTGTTACAAGTTATTTTCATTACACAGATGACAGGCAAGAGGCGCAGGATTTTGTGAGGAAGTATAAAGATAAATATAATGATATACCTGATGTCTGGGCTGCGCAATCTTATGATGCGGTTTATTTATTAGTAGAAGCCATAAGAAATGCTAATTCTATTGACAGAGGTCTTGTTCGTGATTCGTTAGCGAAAATAAAAGATTTTCCCGGGGTTACAGGCAGGACAACGTTCGATGAGAATGGTGATGTTATTGGCAAAAAAGTTATTATAAAGAAAGTTGAAGGCGATAAATTTGTTCTGTATTAATTATAATGTGTCAGCAAATCATTAATGGTTTAACATTAGGGAGTGTTTACGCTTTAATCGCACTTGGGTATACAATGGTATATGGCATCCTGGAGCTGATTAATTTTGCTCATGGCGAGATTATGATGATGGGTGCTTTTATTACATTTTTTTTTATAAGTAGTTGGCATTTGCCATTATTACCCGCATCTTTACTTTCTATTCTTTTTACTGCTATTTTAGGGATAGTAATAGAGAAAGTAGCTTATAAACCATTACGGAAATCATCGCGTCTCGCACCGCTTATCTCAGCGATCGGTGTTTCGATAGCGTTACAGAATGTTGCGATGCTTATCTGGGGTACCCGTATGCATGCTTTTTCGTTACCTGATTTTTTAAAAGATAGATATATCTCTTTTGAAGATGTAAAAATAACTTATATTCAGGTCTTTATACTTTTAGTCTCCATGATTTTGATGTTAGTGCTCCATATATTTGTAAAGTATACTAAACTTGGTTGTGCGATACGTTGTACTGCTCAGGATAAAATAGTTGCTTCTTTAATGGGTATAAATATTGACAGAATTATCTCAACGACTTTTGCGATAGGCTCGAGTCTGGCAGCTGTTGCTGGTATTTTGATAGGAATGTATTATGGTGTCATTTACCCAACTATGGGATATGTTGCAGGTATAAAAGCATTCACTGCGGCTGTGCTTGGAGGTATAGGTAATATTCCAGGCGCGATGCTTGGCGGTGTTTTACTTGGAGTCCTTGAAAGCTTAGGCAGCGCATATATTTCATCGGGTTATAAAGACGCGATAGCTTTTGCTATCTTGATAATAATACTTCTTATTAAACCATCAGGGATTATGGGTGGTAAGTAAGAAGCAAGATAACTGAAAACCAATGTAGTGGCAGACCTATGTGTCTGCCCGAAGCAAGGAGTAAGAAACAAGATTAAGGATTTTCATCGAGTACAATGAGTTCAAGGCATCAGCTATTTTTATATTGTATAGTTTTGTCAGTTCTATTTTTATTCCCCTATTTACCATTAGTTAATAATTATATTTTACATATTTTTATACTTACACTTATTTACGTTGTTTTAGCTTTGTCATTGAACGTTGTTATAGGGTTTGCTGGGCTTTTAGACTTAGGTTTTATAGCATTTTATGGTATCGGTGCTTATACAACTGCTATACTAATTACCCGGGGTTATTCATTCTGGGTTACAATGATACTCGGGATTATTATCTCACTTATATTCAGGTTTATAATAGGTATGACGACTCTGCGATTACGTGGTGATTATCTTGCGATTGTTACATTAGGGTTTGGCGAGATTGTGAGGATAGTCTTAAACAATAATCCTTTTTTATTAACCAATGGTCCGCTTGGCATATCATCTATACCAGCTCCGCAAATCGCAGGTTTTATTTTATCTTCAAGAATATCTTCTTATTATTTAATATTGATTATATGTCTTATAACTTTTTATATTGTAATGAGACTTGAGCATTCAAAGATAAGCAGGATGTGGGAAGCTGTTCGTGAGAATGAGGATGCTGCTTCTTCTTGTGGCATCAATGTTTTTTTGATGAAGATATCGAGTTATTTACTGGCTGCTGTTTTTGCGCCTATCGCAGGCTCATTTTTTGCCCAGTATCAGAAATTTGTTTCGCCTGAATCTTTTAATTTTTTTGAATCAATCACGATTGTATGTATAGTTGTGCTTGGTGGCATGGGCTCTATACCTGGTGTTATTTGTGGTAGCTTTATAATAGCAATAATGAATGAGTTGCTTCGCGATTTAGCACAATACCGGATGCTTGCATTCGGATTGATATTAGTTTGTGTAATGATATTTAAACCTGATGGGTTGATAGGGTTTAAAAGATATACGTTTGAGGTAAAAGACAGAAGATAGAAGATAGAATTATGAATATTTTAAGAGTTGAGAATTTAACAAAAAAGTTTGAAGGGTTACTTGCACTGGATAATATAAGTTTCGAGGTAAAAGAGAATGAGATATTCAGTATCATTGGTCCAAATGGTGCGGGTAAAACCACTATCTTTAATGTTATTACAGGTATGTTAAAACAAGAACAAGGAGAGATTTATTATAATGATAAAAAGATAACAAAACTGCCATCACATATCATTACAAGAATCGGTATAGCAAGAACGTTCCAGAATATAAAATTGTTCTCGAAAATGACTGTTATGGAAAACGTTTTGTGTGCTATGTACTACAAAACTACCGCTAATTTTTTATCTATAATATTAAATACATCTCATTATAGAAGAGAAGAGAAGAGAACTATTAAAAATGGGATGAAATATCTTGAGTTTGTGGGTTTGGGAGATGAGATCAATACTGTCTCATCGGGGCTGGCGTATGGCTGGCAGCGACGTCTTGAGATAGCACGGGCTTTGGCAACAGAACCCAAAGTATTACTTCTCGATGAACCAGCTGCTGGTTTAAGCGAGGAAGAACGTAAGGATTTGATAGAATTAATAAGAAAGATAAGAGATAATGGTATTACCGTCATACTTATTGAACATGATATGAAATTGGTTATGAATATCTCTGATAGAATTATTGTGCTTGATTATGGCGAAAAGATTGCAGAAGGGATACCACAACAGATACAGAGTAACCCGGATGTAATAGAAGCATATCTGGGTAAGAAAAACTAAGGCTTTTATGTTAAAACTTATAAACGTCAGTGCAGGATACGATCATACGCCGGTTATAAAGAATCTAAATATAGAGGTTAATGCTGGCGAGATAGTAACTTTAATAGGTGTAAATGGTGCCGGGAAAACCACTACTTTATTAACTATATCAGGAATAATTAATAATACGCAGGGTAATATTTTATTTCAAGATATGAATATAAACACGTATAGTGCTGATAAACGGGTCAGAGTCGGTATCTCACATGTTCCTGAAGGAAGGAGAATCTTTCCGAGAGTAACTGTTTTGGAGAACCTTAAAATGGGTGCTTATCTTGTCAGAGATAAAACAAAAGTAAAGGAATATTTAGAGAATGTATATTCACTATTCCCTATTTTATATGAAAGGAGAAAACAATTAGGCGGGACTTTATCAGGTGGTGAGCAGCAGATGCTTGCGATAGGAAGAGCATTGATGAATGAGCCGAGACTACTTATGCTTGATGAACCATCGCTTGGGTTAGCACCGATAATAATAGAGAAAATTTTTGAGATTATTAAGACTATTAACAGCCGAGGGGTCTCCATCTTACTTGTAGAACAGAATGCTTATGCTGCGCTACATCTTGCAAACCGAGGTTATGTAATAGAGACAGGTAATATAATACTCCATGATACTTCAAAGAACCTACTTAACTCAGATTTAGTAAAGAAATCATATCTTGGTGAAGAATAGAAAAAAATATCTCAAAAATTAGATAGACATAATTTATAATTTATATTATAAAAGCAAGCCACGGACTCCAGCCAGCCGTAGCCTGTAGCCCGAATTATTAGAATTACAGCGTTTTTCAGAGGAGAGAGACAATGTGGTTATTAAGATTTGTTTTATTATTGTTGAGTATATTCTTTTGTAATCCTTTATTATTTGCAAGTGAAGCAGATTTAGCGATTCCGGATTTAAGGGAGGGCTCATTTGCGAAATTCGGTGGTATAGATGCCTGGCATCTCCTATTTTATGGTGCGATAATTATTGCTGGCACCTGCGGATTCAGTTTAACACTGCGTAACAAAATAAAAAAGTTACCCGTACATAACTCTATGCTTAATATAGCAGAAACTATTTATCAGACCTGTAGAACTTATCTTATTCAGCAGGGAAAATTTTTACTGATGTTGTTTGCGTTTATCGCTTGTTGTATAAGCTATTATCTTTTCTTTTTACAGGATCGTGGTATCCCTGTTATTTTATTAGTTTTATTATTTACAGTCATAGGTATGGGTGGTTCGTATAGTGTGGCATGGTATGGTATACGTGTAAATACTTATGCGAATGCAAGAACAGCATTTGCTTCGCTCCGCGGAATCCCCTGGGATGTTGTAAACATACCGCTACGTGCTGGTATGAGTGTAGGTTTGTTTCTGATATCACTTGAGCTTGTAATGATGGTTATAATATTACTTTTTGTGCCGCGCGATATTGTAGGTTTCTGTTTTTTAGGGTTTGCAATCGGTGAATCATTAGGTGCTTCAGCATTACGTATCGCAGGCGGAATCTTTACTAAAATCGCTGATATAGGTTCTGACCTTATGAAGATTGTGTTCAAGGTTAAAGAAGATGACCCGCGTAACCCCGGTGTTATCGCTGATTGCACAGGTGATAACGCAGGTGATAGCGTAGGACCTACTGCAGATGGGTTTGAGACCTATGGTGTTACAGGTGTAGCGTTAATCTCGTTTATCACGCTTGCTGTTTCTGATCCGCATATCCAGGCCAAACTAATTGTCTGGATTTTTGCAATGAGGTTCTTGATGGATTTTTTCTCAGGTATAGCTTATTTTGTAAACCAATTTATTTCTGAACGAAAATATAAAGGCTTAAAAGAATTTGATTTTGAGGAACCACTGATAAGATTGATATGGATCGCGGCGATTCTTTGCATAAGCACTTCTTTTGGTATGAGTTATATGCTTGTTGGTGATTTATCAGATACTTCATTATGGTGGCAGCTTGCGTTGATTATCAGCTGTGGTACTCTGGCTGCTGTTTTAATCCCTGAATTTACAAAGATATTCACGAGTTCGAAATCAAAACATGTCAAGGAGATAGTTACAGCGACCAGGGAAGGTGGCGCATCACTCACAATTCTTTCTGGTATGGTATCAGGATATTTCAGCGCATTCTGGAAAGGGATTCTAATAGTCGGACTTATGACAGGTGCATATTTTGTAAGTCTTGGCGGGTTACAGAATATTATGCCTTATGCCTCGATATTTGCATTTGGTCTTGTAGCTTATGGTTTTCTCTGTATGGGACCTGTTAACATTGCGGTTGATAGTTATGGTCCTGTGACTGATAATGCACAATCAGTCTTTGAACTTGCCCAGACTGAGAAGATTGTCGGGATCAAGGAAGAGATAAAAAGGGATTTTGGTTTTGAGCCTGATTTCACTCTTGGGAAACATTATCTTGAGGCAAATGATTCAGCTGGCAATACATTCAAAGCAACTGCAAAACCCGTTTTAATTGGTACTGCGGTAGCTGGTGCTACGACAATGATTTTTTCAATAATTTTATTACTTGGTGAGCAGATAAAAGAAATGCTTAATTTGACCGCACCGCTGGTATTATTAGGGTTTATTTGTGGCGGTGCTGTAATATACTGGTTCAGCGGCGCGTCAATCCAGGCAGTTGCAACAGGTGCCTATCGCGCAGTTGCATTTATTAAAAAGAATATGAATTTAGAGAAAAAAGAAGCTGATATAGAAGATACAAAAACAGTGGTCAGGATATGCACACAATATGCTCAGACCGGTATGTGGAATATTTTTATTGCTCTTATGACTGTAACTCTTGCGTTCGCTTTTTTTAATCCGTATTTCTTTGTAGCTTATCTGATCGCAATCGCGGTTTTTGGTTTATTTCAGGCGATTTATATGGCAAATACTGGTGGGTCGTGGGATAACGCAAAAAAGATAATCGAGGTTGATTTAGGAGAAAAAGGTACACCGCTTCATGCAGCTACTGTTATCGGTGATACTGTGGGTGATCCATTCAAAGATACTACTGCGGTTTCTTTGAACCCGATAATCAAATTTTCAACTCTTTTTGGGATGCTTGCTGTTGAGATCGCTATAAAAATGCAGAAAATTCATACAACTGTTATTGGAGTGGTACTCTTTATTATTTCTTTAATATTTGTATGGCGTTCTTTTTATAAAATGAGAATACCAAAAGAAAACTGATTTTTTATTTGACAATTTTTAAAAATTATATACGTTTTCTCCTTAAGTTTTTAAAGTAATTAACTTCTTTGCATTATTACATAGAAGATAATTTATATAAAGATCGGCCTTTATTTTCTGTATCATGGTTTTAGAGGAGCCGACATGAGCGCGGTTTCCGCTCTACACAATATATGAAAAACCAGATGTTTGTTTATCTTGCTTCTTGCTTCTACTTGATATTATTATAGTTACAAAGTTTTTCAGAGGAGGTATAGTTTTATGATGGGTATAGAAAAGCTTAGAATATATGTGGTGATTGCGATAGCAATGGCTACATTTGTTACTTTAGGATTAATTATTCTGATGAACTATGGTCTACCAACAAATATGATTATAATGTGTTCAAGTATTGCTACAATATATATTGTATTTGGCAATATGATACTCTTGTATAATCTTACCTATCTTGTGGAAAGTATCGGTAAAAAAGAAGAGAAAAAAGAGTAAATTATTATTTTTCAGTTGTTACATTATATTTTTCACCATTAATTTTTATTACAACAGTTCCATCAATGTCGGTTCGATAAATTTTAGATTTAATATTCTTTAGTCTATATAAAACCTGTTCATCAGGATGACCGTAGTTATTATTAACCCCTACAGAAATAAGAGCTATTTCAGGCCGGACGGTTCTTATAAAAGACAAAGACGACGAACTTTTTGAGCCGTGATGACCAACTTTTAATATTTGCGATTTAAGCTGGTCACCGTACTTTGTTAATAGTTCTTTTTCAATCTCGTATTCTGCATCTCCTGGAAATAAACAACTTATTTTACCAAAGGCTATTCTTAAAACAATAGAGCTATTATTATTACCCATCTCAAGTGGATGTTCTGCACTTAAAACCTGAACCACAATTGATGGGTCCCAGGCAAGAATGTCGCCTTCCCTTGCCTTTATATAAGATATGTTCTTCTCTTTAATAATAGTTAATAATTCTTCATAAAAAGGTGAAGGGTCTTGTATGCAGGGGTCAATAAATTCTTTAACTTTTATATTGTTAAGAACATCAATCAAGCCGCCGCAGTGATCAAAATCAGGATGTGTCATTACGACCCAATCAAGTGATGTAACAGCCTTATTATTAAGATAGGGTAAAATAACTCTATTACCAGCATCACTGCCTTTATAATTATCTAACGTAGTTTTACCACTTCCGCCGTCAATTAAGGCGAATTTACCAGATGGAGTTTTAATCAAGAAAGCGTCCCCCTGGCCCACATCAAACATTATTATCTCCATAATATTATCATTGAAACTCGCATTCGCAGAAATATTTTGAAAATCAGGCTTTATTTTATCAACTATTAAAGGAAACGCGAAAAACCAGATACCTATAGCGATTAGTAAAAATATATAAGTGATAACATTTTCTAAACTGAATATAGATTTTCTTTGTTTTTTTTCCTGTTTAGCTCTAAATCGGGCAAATCTATCTTCTTCAACCATAAACCCGAACCCTCGTTTTTACTCCCTTCGAAAAACGCTGTAACCCTAATAATTCGGGCTACAGCCTACGGACTACAGCCGGCTGGAGACAAAAGCCAAAAGCCTGCTGAAAAGTCTTGAGTCTTGAGTCTCGAGTCCTGTTTTGACTCACGACTTGCGACTCACGACTCTTTTCATATCATCTTTAGTTTTTCATACGTTGTGCCTTTGTGCCTTTGAAAGTAAGAAGTATCAGAAAAATGCGGAATGCGAAATACAAAAATCTGGTGTCATCAGCCAGGATTTAGAACGCA
>JBFMHD010000076.1:0-11763 GCA_040752395.1 Candidatus Hydrogenedentota bacterium | reverse complement strand
TGCCTGAGCTTTATAACTTCCATTGCGATCTTTTCATGTTCCTCACGTCGGACAATTACTTCATATAAAGTATTAAGCCGTTGATTTGTTTCATCGATTCGATTATTTGTTTCATCGATTCGATTATTTATTTCATCGATTCGATTATTTGTTTCATCGATTCGATTATCTAAGCGCATTATATGAGTATTAATATCAGAAATTCTTAGAGACATCTCACCCATAGTTTTATGTATACCTGTTATCCCGGCCTTTATACCAATTATCTCACCCTTAACAGCGGATATCTCTATTTGTAATTTTTCGAGTTCTGGCAAAAACATTGTTTTAAAAGCAGTTATTATTTCATCTTTCATAATTTTGACCACCTTAAAATCATCTTTATATATTTTAATATATCTTATTTTTCACATATTTGTCAAGAATTTGTTTAATTTTTTTTGACAAAGGGGGTAAAAATTTTATATATGGGTCTCAAATGAACAGCATGAATAAGCCGTTAACAGCATTAACAGAATCAGATTTATGGAGAGAAGTCAAGGTCGAAGAAGAAGATATTTGGGGTGACTTAAAACATCAGCATTTAAGGAAAGGAATGTATGGCAACGATAATACAACTTATAACTAAACTTGAGCTCGGTGGTGCACAGGATAATACACTCTATACCTGTAAAAGACTTCTTGAAAGTGGCCACAGAGTTATTTTAATAGCAAGTGAGGGTATGCTTCTTTTTAAAGCAAAAGAGATTAAAGCACTTGAGATAATATTAATTGATTCTCTTGTTAGAGAGATTAATCCGATAAAAGATTTTATCACATTTGTGGAACTAATAAAAATATTTAGAAAAATAAAGCCAGATTTAGTTCATACCCATTCATCCAAAGCTGGGATACTTGGCCGTTTCGCAGCAGCAATTAGTGGTTTTAAAGCTATCCATACCATACATGGGTTTGGCATAAACCCTTTCCAGAACAAACTTTTACGTATATTTTTAATATTGCTTGAAAGAATAGCCTCGTTTTTTACCCTTAGATTAATTGCTGTTAGCAGAGAAGATATAAATAAGGGGGTAAACTGGGGTATGGGAGATAGAGATAAATATATTCTTATAAGAAGCGGTATAAAATTAGGTTATCAATCAGTACCACCAGATGATATAGTAGCGATGTTGTCGCACAAAAAAGATAACCAATTTATCGTTGGAACGGTCTCTTGTTTGAAACACCAAAAAAATCCATTAACCTTTGTTGAGATAGCTAAACGAATAGATAATGCTTTTTTTATTTTTGTAGGCGATGGTGAGTTAAAAGATAGATTTCTAAAAAAAGTTTCAGATTATAAAATAGAAGAGAGGGTTATTTTTCTTGGCTGGAGATACGATGCAAGGGATATCATATCTTTATTTGATTGTTTTGTTTTAACATCGCTATGGGAGGGTCTACCCCGTGTTTTACTTGAAGCTATTGATTCCGGCGTACCGATAGTTGCAAGTAATATAGATGGCAATAAAGAAGTAGTTTTCGAGAATAGAAATGGTTTTTTAGTAGAACCTTATGATGTACCTGGCTTTGTTGATAGAATTAAACAAGTATTAAAAGAAAACAAACGATTCAAAGAGGAAACAAGAAAAATAAGTATTGATAAAGAGTTTATTAGTGAGTTCGGGATTGAAACCATGGGGGATAAATTAGTGGAGCTCATAGAAGGTTTATATACTGCTTCCCTGAAACGTGAGACACTTTAAAGGGGAGGAAAAGAGGCACAAAGGCACAAAGATTAAAAGATTGAAAGATTGAAAGATTATTAAGAGATGATATGAAAAGAGTCGTGAGTCAAAACAGGACTCAAGACTTTTCATTTGAGGGAGATATACCAACTATTAATTTTCAACATAATTATTGACATAACATTTAAAAAGACCTGTTATTAAAACTATTGACAGAGCATTATTATTGTATTAAAATATAATACAGGAGTTTAAAAATGAGAGAAACTTTAACTATTAGTTTACCAAATAAAATAAAGAGAGAAATTGATCAGATAACCAGAGAAGAAGGGGTAAGCCGAAGCAATATCATCAGGGAATCGTTAGAAAACTTTCTTTATTTTAGAAAATTAAATAAACTGAGGAATAAATTGATAATCAAAGCGCAGAGTAATAAAATATTTACAGAAGATGACGTATTTAACAGGGTTTCATGAAAATTGTTTTAGACACAAATGTTTTGATAGCATCACTTATTACGCATGGAACATGTTTTGAAGTTATTGAGCATTGTATACGAAATCATAGAATTGTCACATCAAATTACATAATAAAAGAATTAGAAGAAAAATTAATCGAAAAATTTTATTATACGGCAAAGGAAACAAAAGAAATAATATCAGTAGTACTCGAGAAAATAACAAACATTGGAGAAATAAAAGATATTATTGTGAATGGAATAAAGGATAAAGATGATTATAAAATTATAGGGACAGCAATTGCCGGGAATTGTGATTGCATTATAACCGGCGATCAGGAATTGATAAGTTTGAAAAAATATAAAAATATTGATATTATACTACCAAAAGAATTTTGGGCATACGAAATAAAATTACTAAAGAGGAAACAAGAAAAATAAGTATTGATAAAGAATTTATTAGTGAGTTCGGGATTGAAACCATAGGAGATAAATTAGTGGAGCTTATAGAAGGTTTATGCCTTTAATCGGTTATCTTTTTTTATTTATACTTGTTCCTGTTGCAATGACAGCGATAAGCAGAGAGGCTTATTTTATAAAATATTTTTTCTGGGTTATCGGATTATTGTTTCTATATCTGGCTTCACCGGGAAGCAGATATAAGTCTACACCATTACTAATTTTTGTAATAGCTGCTTTCATATCTTCTTTATTCGCAGTGAATCCGCATATCTCATTTGCTTTTTTTATCAATGTATTGTTATGGTATTTTACATTTTTATTTACCCGGCAATCATTTAGTATGGTATCTCAGGACAAAATATTTCCAGGATTGCTATTTACCGCGTACATTCTTGGTATATATGGGATTCTTGAATCATATGGTATAGAATTTTTTGATTGGAAGCATGGGATCACCTCTACTTTTGGTAACCCCAATTTTTTTTCTGATTATCTTATAGTAGTTATTCCTCTCTCAATCTATTATTTTTTTAAATCATTAATAAAAAAAAATTATATTTTAACATTTTTTTATTCAATCGGAAGCATCGTTTTAATTATCTCGCTTGTAATTGCAAAAAGCAGGGGAGCTTATCTTGGTTTGGCCGGGGGTATAACTTATATTGTTATTGCTTTATTATTTCATTCTGCAAAGAGGATGTTATTAACGATGTTTTTCTTGTTATTCATTGCATTATTACCAGTATATAAAACATTTTATAACGAGATTTTGACAATAAAGAATGTTATCAGGGGTGGATTCGAGGTAAGGTTACCTATCTGGCAATCTACTTTTGAGATAATCAGGGATTTCAATTTAACAGGTGTAGGGTTAAACAATTTTAAAGTTACATATCCACATTATAGATTACCGGAGGAAAAATCTTTTTCAGGCATAAATCTTGTTCATCACTCGCATAATGATTTTCTCCAATTTTTTTGTGAGACAGGCTTTATAGGTATAACTTTTTTTGTATTATTTTTAATAATAACCATTATAGTAGCTCTGAAATCAAAGGAGATATTAAATATTATTTTATCCTCTTCTTTAATCGCAATCAGTATCTCCTCTTTCTTTTCTTTTCCATTTTATCTTGAAACACCGCCTGTATTGTTTTTTGCGTTTTCAGGGATTATTAATTCTGCTCCATTATCAGAAAGAATGAGTAGCGAAAAATTTTATTTGAAGAGACTCTGTGGCTTGGCATTTTTCTTTATTTTAGTCTTTTATTTTAGCGAGCTATTAGCCGGTGCATATCTTAAAGCAGGATTGTATTATAAAGATGCAGGAGATTATAATACTGCTAATTTTTTACTTGAGAGAAGTTCTAAACTTAATCGCTGTGAATTCTTAAGCCATTATAATCTCGGCGAGAGTTATTTAAGAAGAGGGTTAAGTAATAATAATGATAGTAATGACTTATTAAAAAGTAAGGAGATTATAAGAGAGACATTGAGAAAGATACCATACGAGCCTGCTTACTGGAACAATTTAGCTGTCTCTTCTTTTTATTTAAATGATTATATGAGTGCAGCTAAGTATTATCTTATTTCACTTCGAGCATATCCGTTTAATAATGTTGAAGCGATGGTAGGTCTTATCTCCTCATATATTTCAGAAGGAGCTGAACATTTAAATACCAAAGAGTATAGCCTATCAGAATCGTATTTTTTAATGGCTTACAGACTCAATAAAGATAACCCTGTATCTGCTCATAATCTTGCGTATCTTTATCAATTAAATGATGCGACAGACAAGGCGATATTTTATTATGAAAGAGTGATAAAAATTAATAAAGTGGCGCAGAATGATTTAGTCTCGCTCGGTGATCTTTATTTAAAAAAGAGAGAGAGCCAAAAAGCAAGAGATTGTTATAACGCTGCCATCGAGTTAGATACAACCACAGATGCGTATAGATATGCAGTAATGAAACTAAAATCGATGTAGTGTCAGCCAAAGCCAAAGGCGACCGGCACAAACAGGAAGTATAGTAAATAAAAAATGTTGCAATAATAGATAGAAACAGGTTAAATAAAAACATATGAATATAAAACAGAAAATCGATTACTGGACAAATTTAGCAATAGATAACTGTGCTACTGCAAAAATTTTACTAGACAATGATAAGCATCTGGATGCAGGGTTTTATTGTCATCAGGCAATAGAAAAATTTTTTAAAGCTTATTACTGGTACATAAATAAGAGTAAACCCCCTTATATTCATAATCTTATAAAGCTTGCTGAAAAATCCAATCTTTATAAACAAATAACAGATGAACAGATAAAATTATTCGATTTATTAATGCCGTTAAATATTGAGGTAAGATATCCTGATTCTAAGGAAGAGATATTAAAAAGTCTGTCAAAAGAAAGATCGAAAGAAATATATAGTCAAAATGAGGTGTTCTGTAAATGGATAGTTCAGTTATTGAATCAGTAAAACAATATGCTGATATTGTACGAACTTATATTCCTGTTAAAAAAATAATTATTTATGGTTCATATGCTAAAGGTATAGAAATCGCAGATAGTGATATAGATGTGGCAGTTGTGGTAGATGATATACACAGAGATTATCTTGATGTTAGTGCTACCCTAATTACCGAACTTCGCGCTCTGCCTGAAAACAGTAGAGAGTTCGGGTTAGCAGAAAGAATTTACAATCAAGCGAAGCAACAGGATGATATCTGAGTTTATTTCGAAACTTTTAATAGTTATAATACCGTTATGCTGTGATACTGCAACAACCACAGGTGCATTAATTGTTAAATGGCTTTTTCTGGTTATCCTTACTTTTTCAGGTCTTTGTTTTATAAGAATCAATAATATAAATCTTATTAAATTTGAGAGGATAATGATTGTATGTATAATAATCTCTCTAATATCTTCATTTTATGTAGTAAACAGAATAGATTTATATAAAGAGCTGGTTCATTTACTCACTTTAATATCAGTTTATATCTTATTTAGAGAGAATGGGAGTGATTTTCTTAAAATACTTTTACTAATATTTGTAGTGGGAAGTGGTTTGGCGATTTATGGATATTTAAATCTTTACAATTTTTTTATTGGTAATTGGGAGAAAGATTCCGGGATGATAGCTACTTTTGGGAACCCCAACTTCTTTGGTGAATATCTTGTCTTTATTCTACCAATAGGAATATTTCTTACAATCAGAGCATATTCTGACAAATTTATTACTTTATTCTTGCTGAGTAGCACGATTTTTATATTTTATGTAATCTACAGAACGCAGTCTGAGGGAGCGTTAATTGGTGCCTTAACTTCTATCTTTATTATTTTTTGTTATTATTTTATAAAAGTTTTTAACAAGAAACTGAAAATTTATTCATTTATATTAATTTTAGTTTTTATAACTTTATCAGGGATTTATCTATATAAAAAAATTTTTCCGTTATCAAGCAGCCGTCTTTTTAGATTATATTCCTGGCAGAGTTCGATTATGATGATTAAAGAGGCCAAAGCAGGTATCGCTTATGGTCAATTCAATTTAGTTTATCCTTTATACCGGCTTTATGAGGAGAAGATAATATCAGGGAAATCGCGAGTAGAGAGCCCTCATAACGAATTTTTATATATCGCAGTTGAGGCAGGATTAGTCACCTCGATTTTATTTTTTACTTCAGTTATAATTTTTAGTTTAACGGTTTTGAGGTCACACTCTGATCTATTACCGTTTGCAGCAGGAGTTTTCGGTGCGATCTCTAATAGTTTTTTTACCTACAACCTTCATAATCCTGGAACCTCTTTTATGTTTTTTATGTATCTTGGGTTAATAGCGCGAAGAGTAATCAACCAGTTTCAGGTAGAATTTAGAGGCAAGAAGCAAGAGGCAAGAAGCAAGATAACGGAAAACCGCAATATTATCTTAATAGTTCCTGTGATGTTATGGTGTTTATCGCAACTAACAGCTGACATACATTTAAGATACGGTTCTTTATTTCACGATCTTTTCATCTCTCAAAAAAATTTAAGTTATGCCGAACAAGCCATTAAACATCTCTCTTTACATGAGAGATTAGAGAAAGACCCAAGGATAGGGTATTATAGAATGGGGATGATTTACAGAGATGCTTATAATGATTACAAAAGGTCCAGAGATTATTTTATAAAAGCCATTAAGAGCGCACCTTATTTTGAAGATTACATAAATTCTGCGGGTGATGTCTTATTAAAATCAGGTAATGCAGATGGTGTGATATGTTTTGTAAAAGCATTGAGGATACATCCTGGTTATGCTGAAGCCTGGGGTAACTGCGGCTTATTTTATGAATCTAAGAAAGATTATGAGAGAGCATTAAATTATTATGAGTCAGGGTTTGGAAATGATCCCAGTATAACCGGGCTTGCAAGAAATGCTGGTGCTTTATTATTCAGACTGAATGAATTTACTCGTTCGTTGAAATGGTTTTACAAAGAGTTATTGCGTAGTGGCGCAAGCAGGAGTGATGCTGAATGGTTAAATGCCGGACTCTCACTCGATAAATTAGGCGAGACCGAAACCGCTATAAACTTTTACAACAAAGCAATTGAATTAAATCATAAAAACATAGATGCGATATGTAGTCTTGGTATAATTTATTTCAAAAAAGGGGAGATAGAGAAAGCTAAATCATATTTCCAAAAAGTTATTGACACAGCAGGTAAACCAAATACAGTTAATATAGCAGAATCATACTTAAAGCTCTGCTTTTAGTTACAGAAGTGCTCCTCACTTGCCTTTTTTTCTATCTGGTCTTCTGCCCATTTTATTGTTTTTTCAGCAAATATTATAGCTTCTGTTACATCATTTTCCAATATCTCACCCCAATAGCCAGGGTAACGACTTTCGACAGCATATGGCGTTAACATGCCAATATCTGATAACTCTAAGGGAATTAAAATTCCTGCTATTTCACAGATATCAAGAAGTTCTTCTATGTCATGAGTAAAAGGAAAGTCAACTTTAAATAAGGCTAATACCGATTTGACTGCTTTTTCAACAGCCTGTTGAGCATGGAAACATATTTGTTCTCGCAAAACATCCTGATTCATTCCGAGTTTCGCGAATTTTAAATCACTTTTAGCATGTGTTAACCATTCTTCAGGGGAAGCAGGGATATATTTCTCAGGTGGTGGCTTCATACACAACCCTTCCATTTTTAATAGCTTCTCGGTAAATTAAACCAGGGGTATTGGCAATTTCTTTCAATAGTTTTTCGTGAATGACCAAAATATCTATCGGCATTAATATACCTTTCAGAAAACGGCGAATTCTAACACTTTCTTTTCGAGGGTTTTCAAGTTTTTCTTTCATCACCACAAGTACATCAAGATCACTGTTTCGGTTTGTGTTTCCATTGATATAAGAACCAAAAAGAATAATCCGTTGCGGCTTGCTGATTTCGATTATTCTATCAACAACAGTTTTAACCTTCTGTGGAGTTATTTCCCAAGGAATAGACATAAAACCTCGAAATTTTGTTTTGACATAAGCTTCTATTTATAAGCAAAGAATAGAAAAAATAGGAAAGAAGTGCAAGGAAAAAAGAGTTCAAAAGTTATTGACACGGTAGGTAAACTAAATACAGTTAATATAGCAGAATCATACTTAAAGCTCTGCATACAGCGGCTATTATCAAGATAACGAAAGAAGCAAGAAGCAAGAAGCAAGATAACGGAAAGAAAGATAACGAGAGAGGCACAGAGGCACAAAGTATGAAAAGAGTCACAAGTCGCAAGTCGTGAGTCAAAACAGGACTCGAGACTCAAGACTCAAGACTCAAGACTTTTCAGCAGGCTCTGGGCTTTTGGCTCCAGCCGGCTGTAGTCCGTAGCCTGTAGCCTGTAGCCCGTCCTGACACCTCTCACTTCTTCCGTTATCTTGCCTCTTGCTTCTATTTAATATTATTAGAGTTACAGCGTTTTTCAGAGGAGGTTTCTGTGGCAAAATTGTTATTTAAAAACGGGTCAATAGTTTACGAAGATAATCCCCGGCCGCAAAGAAAAGATATACTCATAGAAGATGATAGAATAATAGGGGTAGAGAATAAGTTTGAACCAGATAAATCAACTATTATCTATAATTGTAAAGATAAGATTATTCTTCCTGGATTATTTGATATGCATACACATCTAAGAGAGCCAGGGAGAGAAGATGAAGAAACAATAGAGACAGGAACAGAAGCTGCTATAAATAGCGGTATCACAGCCATTGTCTGTATGCCAAATACTGACCCGGCTATTGATACAGGCTCTGTAGTCACTTTTGTTAAATCTTTATCAAAAGAGAGGTCAAGGATCCCGGTATATATTGCAGGTTGTATAACTCAAAATAGAAATGGCGAAAATTTCGCCGAGATAGGTGATATGGCTGATAAAGGTATAGTTATGATTACAGATGATGGTAATCCTGTTTCAAACCCATTAATGTTAAGAAGAGCAATGGAATACTCTAAAAATTTTAATATTATAGTCAGCTGCCATTGTGAGGTTAAGGAATTATCAGAAGGTGGTGTAATAACCGAGGGTGAGACTGCAATAAAACTTGGGCTTCCTGGCATACCGCAAGCAAGCGAAGAAATATGTATTGAAAGGGATTTACGTTTAGCAGAGCTGACCAGAGCAAGGGTTCATATACAACATATCTCTACTGCTTGTAGTTTAGATATTATTAAAAGATACAAAGAGAGGGGGGTAAACGTAACCTGTGAAGTTACGCCACATCATTTAATATTTTCAGAGAAAGACATAGAGGATTATGATACAAATTTTAAGATGAATCCACCGCTTCGAAGAGTAGAAGATAATAGAAAATTACTTGATGGTCTTAAAAATGGTTATATCGATTGTATCGCTACAGACCACGCACCACATACTATTTTTGAAAAAAATCAGGATTTTATCAATGCACCCTTTGGAATTATAGGGCTTGATATTGCTTTAGTCTCTATTTATAATTATCTTATCAAACCTAAAAAAATAAACTGGAATGTTATCCTGAAAACCTTCTCAATTAACCCGAGAAAAATTTTAGGGATTGATAAAATAGAAATTAAAAAGGGGAGCAGCGCTGAATTTATTGTCTTTAATCCAAAAACAAAGATAAAGATTAACAAAGAATTTTTAAAATCTAAAAGCTGTAATACACCTTTTTTGAATAAAGAATTAGAAGGCTGTGTGGAAAAAGTTGTTTATAAAGGCAAAATATTACTTGATAGAGAACGATTATGAAAGAGTTTGTAATAAAAGTTCTATATAATGAAAAAGTTTCACAAAATTATTATTTACTTAAACTTCTCACAAAGGATTTTAAAAACGTGGTCCCGGGTCAGTTTGTGGAGGTTCTTTGTAGAAAAGAAAACGAGACCGACCCTTATCTAAGAAGGCCATTCAGTATTATGGATATAGAGAAAGACAGTACAAGTCTTCTTTATAAAATTGTAGGCAGAGGTACGGAAAATTTAACTCATCTTAGAAAGAATGATTATCTTTCTATTTTGGGTCCGCTTGGCAAGGGCTTTAATATTAATCTTGATAGTAAAACAGATAATGTGCTTGTTGTGAGTGGTGGGACAGGGTTGGCACCGGTATTTTATCTAATAAAGAAATTAAAAGAGATGAAGGTGAAGTATACTTTTTTATATGGTATAAAATCAAAAAAAGAATTACCAGAAAATATTCTCAATAATATAGAAGCAAGGATAATTTTTGAAGATACACACGGATTAGTGACAGATTATCTTTCTAAACTAGAACAATACACTCGTTGTTATACCTGTGGCCCTGTTGAAATGATAAGGACTGTTTATAAAAAATTACATAGATATATTTTTTTTATAGAGGTATCGCTTGAAGAAAGGATGGGTTGTGGTTTTGGCGTATGTTATGCCTGCCCGGTTGAAAGGAGGGATGGAAAAGGTTATTACCGGGTCTGTAAAGATGGACCTGTTTTTAATGCCAGGGAGATTGTTTTATGATTAATCTCGGGAAACTGAAATTGAAAAATCCGTTAGTTATTGCAAGTGGCACGTTTGGACTCGGTGATGAATACAAGGAATACTATTCTCTTGCAGGTATGTTTGTAAGTAAAACCATTACTTTGAAACCCAGAAAAGGAAACCCGGCCCCACGCATTATTGAGACAGCATCAGGTATAGTGAACTCGGTAGGATTAGAAAATCCCGGCGTGGTTAAATTTTTAGAAATAATAGCCAAAACAGAATTCCCCACGATTTTTCTTGTAAGTCTATATGCAGAGGATTGCAAAGAGATGAGAACATTGATAAATTATCTAAAAAATAGTAAAAAGATCAGCGGTTATGAATTAAATATATCCTGTCCCAACATAAAACATAAGAATATCTTGCCATTCGTTAATAAAAACTATATTAAAAAAATACTCAAAACATTAAGAGAAAATACAGATAGTTTTATCTCGGTAAAATTACCGCCATATCTTTGCCTTGAATATGTTTCTATATGCGAAGATTATGGTGCAGATGCTGTAAGTATAACCAATACCTATCCAGCAATGGTATCAATAAATGAAAAAATCATACGAGGTGGTTTATCAGGACCCTGTATAAAGCCTCTGGGTTTATATAATGTATATAATGTGGTTCTAAAAACAAGGCTTCCTGTTATCGCATCAGGTGGTGTTACCAAGGCAGAGGATGTTATTGAATACTTAAGAGCAGGTGCTAAAGCAGTGCAGATCGGCAGTATAAATTTTATATATCCTGACGCAGTAAAAAGAATCTTAAAAAACATAAAGAATTACCATAGGAGATGACATAAAATCAGTTTATGAAGTCAAAGAGTCGTGAGTCAGGAGGGAAAGGCACAAAGGCACAAAGGATGAAAAACTAAAAATGATATGAAAAGAGTCGTGAGTCACAAGTCGTGAGTCAAAACAGGACTCAAGACTCAAGACTCAAGACTCAAGACTTTTCATAGGGGGCTCCAGCCGGCTGTAGTCCGTAGCCCGTAGCCTGTACCCCGAATTATTAGAGTTACAGCGTTTTTCAGAGGAGTTGATATGCGATTCGATGAGAGATTGAGTTTGAGAATAAAAA